>JBBIIL010000005.1:13729-24072 GCA_037446495.1 Chloroflexota bacterium
GCGCCCGGCCCGATGTCGATCACCCAGTCCGCGGTCCGGATCGTCTCCTCGTCGTGCTCGACGACGAGGACCGTATTCCCGAGGTCGCGCAGGCGCGTGAGCGTGGCGATCAGCTTGGCGTTGTCCCGCTGGTGGAGGCCGATGGACGGCTCATCGAGGATGTAGAGCACGCCCATGAGCGTGGTGCCGATCTGGGTGGCCAGCCGGATCCGCTGCGCCTCGCCGCCGGACAGGCTGATGCTGGCCCGATCGAGCGTGAGGTAGTCGAGCCCCACGTCCACGAGGAACCCGAGGCGGGCGACGATCTCCTTGAGCACCTGGCGGGCGATGGTCTGCTCGCGCTCGGTCACGCGGTCCATGAGCGCCGCTGCCCAGTCCAGCGCCTCGGTCACCGAGAGGGTGGACGTGTCCGCGATGCTCTTCCCGTCCACCGTGACCGCGAGGGTCTCCGGACGGAGGCGCCTGCCCTGGCAGGTGGGGCAGGGCTTGCTGACCATGAACTTCACGAGCTCGGTCCGGATGTACTCCGATTCCGTCTCCTTGAAGCGGCGCTCGAGGTTGGTGACGACGCCCTCGAACGTGGCGACGTACGAGTTCTCACCGCGCTCGTGGCGGTAGCGGACGACCACCTTCTCGTCCTTGGGCGCGAAGAGCAGGTACTGCAGCGCCTCCGTCGGGAGGTCGCCGACGGGCGTGTCGATCGACCAGTCGCGGCTCTTGAACACGGCGTCCGTGATCTTCATGCGCCAGCTGATCTCGGTTGGCATCTTGTTCCACGGGGCCAGGGCTCCCGCCCGGATGGTCTTGCGCTTGTCCGGGATGACGAGGTCCGGGTCGATCACCAGCTGGGTTCCGAGGCCGGTGCACGTGGGGCAAGCGCCGTGCGGCGAGTTGAACGAGAAGCTTCGGGGCTCGAGCTCGTCGATCGTGGTGCCGTCATAGGGGCACGAGTACCGCTCGCTGTAGCGCCGCTCCTCGAAGTCCGGCGCCTCGCCCTCGCGGGGCACCGGCGCCACGACCATCACGCCCTCCCCCAGGCGGAGCGCAGTCTCGACCGAGTCCGCGAGCCGGGCCGCATCAGGGTCCGGCGTGGCAGCGCCCGTCTCGGGGTCGACCGGCCGGCCGAGCCCGTCCGTCGCCCACCCGTCCGGCACGTCCGCGCGGCGGACGACGAAGCGGTCCACCACAACCTCGATGGTGTGTCGCTTGTACTTGTCGAGGGTCGGCGCCTCGGCGAGGTCGTACGCCACGCCGTCCACGCGGACGCGGACGAAACCCTGCTTGCGCGCGCCCTCGAAGACCCGGTCGCCCTCCGTCTTGCGGTCCTTGATCAGCGGGCCCAGCACGAGCAAGCGCGTCCCCTCCGGCAGCGCCAGGATCTGGTCCACGATCTGCTGGACCGTCTGGCGCTCGATCTCCCGCCCGCAGACCGGGCAGTGCGGGTGGCCGATGCGCGCGAACAGCAGGCGCAGGTAGTCGTAGATCTCGGTGACGGTGCCGACCGTGGAGCGCGGGTTCTTGCTGGCGCCCTTCTGGTCGATGGAGATGGCGGGACTCAGGCCGTCGATCTGATCGACGTCCGGCTTCTCCATCTGGCCCAGGAATTGGCGGGCGTAGGCCGAGAGGCTCTCGACGTACCGGCGCTGGCCCTCGGCGTAGATCGTGTCGAACGCGAGGCTCGACTTGCCGCTGCCGGACAGCCCCGTGATCACCACGAGGCGATCTCGCGGGAACGTGACGCTGACGTCCTTGAGGTTGTGCTCGCGCGCTCCGCGCACGACGATCCGGTCCTGGGGCACGGATCGATTGTAGCGGGTCGGGCTCAGATAGAACACGTGTTCGTTCCGGGAGTGCCGCCGGCGGCCGCGCCTCGGCGGGAGCGTGCGACAATCCCATGCCGTGAGACGCCTGAAGACGCCAGGGGCAGGACCGGCGGCCGAGTCGCCGAACGGGTCCGAGTGGTCCGCCGCCGTCGTGGCCGCCGTAGTCGACGACGCATACACGGCCCGGGCCGTCGAGGTGGCGCTTCGCACCGGCGTGATGCTGCTCGAGAGCGGCGCGGAGACCACCGACACGGAGCGCTCGATGCGGCGGCTCCTCCGAGGGCTGGGCCTGGCCGGCGCCGAGGCGCTGGTCACCTACTCCATCGTGGCCGTCTCGTACACCCAGGGCGGCGGTGTCCACCCCACCACCGCAATGCGCGCGGTTCCGATCTGGCAGGCGAACTACGCACGCTTGGCCGCCGTCTCTGACGTTGCCAACGCCGTGGCCGGCGGGCGACTGGATCTCGACGCCGCGGAGGAGGGGCTCGACGAGGCGGCCGCTACCCGGCCCCCATACCCAACCTGGGCACTCGTTGCAGCCGCGGGAGCCTCCGCCGCGGGCCTGGCCGTCCTGTTCGGCGGCTCGCCGGTGGACGCGCTCGCCACCCTGGTCGTCGGGATCCTGGTGCAGCCCCTCGTCGCCGCCGTGGAGCGCACCCGCCTGCCGCCCATGTTCCAGACCGCGGCCGGTGTCGCGGCCACCACCGCCTTCGTGTCCGTCCTCGCAGGGCTCGGCGCGCTCCCGAATCCTAGCCTCGTCCTCACGGGCGCCATCCTGCGATTCCTGCCTGGCTCAACGCTGGTGGCTGGGATGCGCGACCTGCTCGACCGCTCCATCGTGTCAGGGACCGCCCGCCTGGCCGAGGCGCTGCTCCTCGGCGGCGCAGTGGCCGGCAGCCTTGGCATCGTCTTGGCCATCGCGTCCAACTTCGGTGTCCGCCTCATCATCTCGCTTGAGGGCGCGTCCTCGTGGCCGCTCTGGGTCCTCGTCGTGGCGAGCGCGGTGTCGGTCGCCTTCTATGCGATTGGCCTGGGCGTCCCGACCCGGGTCCTCCTGACCTGCTCGCTCGTCGGCGCCATCGCGACGCTAGTGGGCCAAGGCACGGTCACCACGTTCGCCTACTTGGGCGAGGTGCTGGTCGCCGCGCTCGTCGTGGGGGTGCTCAGCCGAGTATTCGCACGCCGCTTCGATGCCCCGTGGACGTTGTGGGCCGTGCCAGCAGTACTGGTCCTGCTGCCCGGCCTCACGATCGTGCGGGCGATGCTCGCCACGTCCACCACATTGCAGGTGTCGCTGCTCGCGGACGCGCTGCTGACCGCGTTCGCCATCGGCGTCGGGGTCGCCTCGGGCGACATCGTCGTGTCCACGGCCATGCGGCTCCGTGAGCACGTCGTGGACCCCATGGTCGGCGCGGTGGCCAGCGGGTTCGGCACGCTCGTGACGCGCTCGGGCGAGGCCGCCAGCGACAGGCCGTCCGGCCGAGGCGACCCGGGCAACCCGGCGCCGCCCAGCTGACGTCTGACGGCGCAGCGGCTCGAGGCTCGACCGCTCAGACGAACGCGACAGCAACCGCTCAGCCGAGCGTCGCTGCCACCGCCACGAACGTGGCCGATACAAGGAACAGCACGAGCAGCATCGGCCACGCGAACCGCAGGTATTTGTCGTAGCCGACCTCGGCGATCGACAGTCCGCCGATCAGGACCACGCTCGTGGGCGAGAACAGCAGCGCCAGTCCGTGCCCGAGGATCCAGGCCGTGATCGTGAGCGGGCGGCTCACCTGGGCGAAGTCGGAGAGCGGCGCGAGCAGCGGCATCGCCAGCGTGGCGTGGCCCGAGGAGGACGGGATCAGCATGGCGAGGCCGATGTTGATGACCTCGGTGAACACCGCGAAAACACCCACCGAGGCTCCGGCGACGATCTGCTCCATCGAGTGCAGCAGCGTGCCGAGGGTGAGCGTGTTCGTCAGGACCACCGCAACGCCCTGGGCAAGGAGCACGACGATGGCGGGGTTGATCATGTCGGCCATGCCCGAGCCGATCAGCTTGATCGTCTCCTTCTCGCCCATCTTCGCCACGACGCCCACGACGACCGAGGACAGAACGAACAGCATGGCGAGCTCGGGGAACCACCAGTTCAGCTCGAACCAGTACGGCGCCGCGGCGGTGATGTGCTCGGTGGTGTCCTCGGCCGGACCCGCGACGGCGCCCAGCAGGCTCGACCACGGGATGACGGAGAACACCATCAGGCCGAAGACCAGCGCCATGATCACGAGGATCCGGCGCTGCAGACCCGTCAGACCCGGGGTCACGACGACCGGGACGTCGGGGGCCCCCTCGGCGGCGTTGGTCGCGGCGGGCGCGGTGCGAGTGCGGTTCGCGTGGCGGAGGACGAAGGCGATCGAGATGCCCGTGAGCATCGGCCACAGGAGGAGCCGCAGCACGATCCCGTCGCCGATGGACACGCCGGCCTCGCCCGAGGCCACGCCGATCGAGAACGGGTTGACCGTGGCCGCCATCACCCCGGTCAGCGCGCCGACGATGATCATCGCCGCCGTGGTCAGCCGGTCGTAGCCCAGCGCAGCGAGCAGCGGCATGAACAGCGCGTAGAAGCCGAGGGTCTCGACGGAGAATCCCATGGTCGAGCCCAGGGCCGAGAACAGGATCATGATGGCCGCGATCAGCAGCGAGCCGCGGTCGCGAAGCCGGTGGGCCAGCGCGCCGATCGCCACCTCCAGGCTCTTCGTCGCGTAGCACACGGACATGAACGCGCCGATCGACATCAGGAACACCACGACGCCCACCGCGCCGAACAGCGTGCCGGTGGCCCCGGTGGAGATGAAGCCGGTGGCGCTGTCGCGCACGCCGTAGAGACCGTTGATGGGGGCGAGCACGAGTTGCTCGACCATCTGCGGGAGCGAGAGCGGCGACGCCACCTGGTGGTACGTGCCGGGGATCGGCGCCCCGTGCTCGTCGAACTTGTAGACGCCCGACGGCAGGAGGAGCGCCGCCACCCAGACGATGACGGTGACGAACGCCAGGATCGTGACCGAGCTCGGGAACGCCAGCTTGCGCTTGGGCTGCGCGACGGCGGTGGCCACGTCTCGACGCCGGCTAGAAGTCGACCGCGTCCCGCGAGATCGGGCAGGTCATGCAGTGCCCGCCGCCGCGGCCCCGGCCGAGTTCGGCGCCCACGATCGTGATGACCTCGACGCCAGCCTTCCGCAGGAGGGTGTTGGTGACGGTGTTGCGGTCGTAGGTGAACACCACGCCCGGCTCGACGGCCACCGCGTTGTTGCCGCTGTCCCACTGCTGGCGCTCGGAGGCGTACGCGTCACCACCGGTCTCGATGACTCGCAGCGCCTTGAGGCCCAGCGACTCCGCGACCACGTCCACGAAGGTGGCCTTCTCGACCGTGATGTGGACGCCGTGCTTATCGTCCGGGCGCAGGGTGAAAGTGTCAACCGCGTTCATGATGTTCGGGTACAGGGTCACGATGTCTAGGTCTGCGAACGTGAACACCGTGTCGAGGTGCATCGCCGCCCGGAGCTTCGGCATCCCCGCAACGATGACCCGCTCAGCCGCGCCGTGCTCGAACAGCGAGGCGGCAACCTGCGTGATCGCCTGTCGAGAAGTCCGCTCGCTCATCCCCATCAGGACGACGCCGTTGCCCACCGGCATGATGTCGCCGCCCTCGAACGTGGCCTGGCCCCAGTCCTGCTCGGGGTCGCCCCACCACACCGTCGACCCCACAAACTCGGGGTGGAAGAGGTAGATGGCCTTCATGAGGAGCGTCTCGTCGTGGCGCGCCGGCCAGTAGAGCGGGTTGAGCGTGAGGCCGCCGTACAGCCAGCACGTGGTGTCGCGGGTGTACAGCGTGTTCGGCAGCGGCGGCATGAGGTACTCGCGCACGCCCAAGTGCTCCCGGGCGAGCGAGACCGTGTCGAAGCGGAAGTCCTCGGGCACGTCCGAGGTGGCAAGGCCGCCGATCAGGACCTGCGCCAAGTCGACCGGGCTCAGGGTCTCGAGGTAGGCCCGCGTGCCGTCCACGAGGAACATGCCCACACGGTTGGGGACAACCTTGCGGTCCAGCAGCCAGGCCTTCGCCTCCGGGATGGCCACGGTCTGCGCGAGCAGGTCGTGGAGCTCGACCACCTCCACTCCTCGGCCGCGAAGCTTGTTGACGAAGTCCGCGTGGTCCCGCTGGGCCATCTCGACCCACAGCACGTCGTCGAACAGGAGATCGTCGTTGTTCGTCGGAGTCAGCCGCCGGTGGGCCAGGCCCGGCCGACAGACGAGCACCTTGCGCAAGCGGCCAACCTCGGAATGGACGCCATACGCCGCGCTGGGGATCGGCTGGTCAGACATGTCGGAGTCCCTCCACAGGTAGCGGGTTGGGCTAGAGGCTGATGGCGCCGGTGACCAGGGCGAGGACCCCGGCCATGGCCCCGATCACCGTGATCGCCAGGATCACGAGCTCAACAGGCGAGAACAGGCGTCGACCCTGCTCACGGCGAGCCATCACGAAGAGGATGCTGGCTGGCGCGTAGATGAGAAACGAGAGCAGCAGGAACTTGGGGCCAGCCGCGTAGACGAGGAAGATCGTGTAGACGGTGGCCAGGGCGGCGATGAGCATGTCCTTCTGCCGACCCGCGTCACGCGCCTCGTAAGTCTCCCGTGTCCAGGCAAGCTTGAGCGCGTAGGCGGCCACGAACAGGTAGGGGATCAGCGACAGCGCGGCAGTCAGGTCGAGGGCGAAGTTGAGCGCGTCGTTGACGAACACCACCGCGATCAGGATCAGCTGGATGCAGGCGGTCGTGAGCACCAGGGCCGCCGACGGCACGCCCGCCGTATTGGTACGGCCGAGGAACTTGGGCATGTCGCCAGTCTGAGCGGCCATGAACAGGACCTCGGAGGACATCAATGTCCATGCGAGGTATGCGCCCATCACGGACACGATCAGCCCGATGCTGACGAGGATGCTCCCCCACGTCCCGACGGCAGCCTCCAGGACGCCCGCCATCGACGGCTGGCGCAGCGCGGCGATCTGCTGGTAGGGCAGGACTCCGTAGGAGACGATCGTCACGGACGCGAAAATGGCTAGGACGCCGAGGAACCCGAGCACCGTGGCCCGGCCGACGTCCTCGCGCTTCTCGGCATGGCGCGAGTAGGTGCTGGCGCCCTCGATTCCGAGGAAGGTGAACACCGTCACGAGCATCGTCGCCGTCACCTGGTCGAACAGCGAGCCGTAGTCGTGGGCCGAGAGGTTGTCCACCAGCACTTGTGGCTTCAGGGCGAACAGCGCGAGCACGATGAACAGCAGGATCGGGACCATCTTGGCGATGGTCACGATCCGGTTGATGACCGCCGCCTCCTTCACGCCGCGCCGGACGAGGAGGAAGTACACCCATACCGCGACCGACGAGAGGATGGTGGCGGCGAGGGTCTCTCCGGTTCCGAAGGCGGGGAAGACGGCCCCGAGGGTAGAGCCGATGAGGATCCAGTAGAAGGCGTTGCCGACGCACGCGCTCGCCCAGTAGCCGAACGCGGAGAAGAACCCGAGATATTCGCCGAAGCCGGCCTTCGCGTAGGCGAAGACCCCGGCGTCGAGGTCGGGCTTGCGAATGGCGAGCGACTGGAACACCAGGGCCAGCATCAGCATG
The DNA here is from genome assembly GCA_037446495.1 of Chloroflexota bacterium. GTDB lineage: Bacteria > Chloroflexota > Limnocylindria > Limnocylindrales > CSP1-4 > CAIXZV01. The sequence continues at coordinate 21,213 of JBBIIL010000005.1, forward strand.
CCCGTGCCCGCGATGCCCCACGCCACCAGCGCACCCACGACGCCCGTCGCGGTGGCGAAGCGGCCCGGCAGGTTGAAGACGCCGGCTCCAACCATGGAACCGACAACCATGGCGGCCAGCACGGCCACGGACATCTTGGGGGCCTGGGCCGCAGGTGCCTGATCCACTTGCACTCTCCCCTCTGTGCGCGTAGGCGCCGCGTGCTGGCGAGTATACCCACCGCGGTCGCCCGGCTGAACGATGCACGCTTCGAAAGACACCCGCCCCTGTGAACATCGTGTCAGCGGTTGCGCCCGGTCGTCAATGGGCCGCCACGGCTGGGGTCGGTGCCGCGGCCGCCGGCGCTGCGCTCGGGGGCCCCTCCCCTGCTGGCAGCCCCGTCCCGTCGATCGCGCGCGGCACCAGGTGCCAGATCGCGGCCGCCACGGCCGCGATGGGCACCACCAGGAACATCCCGAGCATTCCCGCCAGCTCGCCGCCCACCGGGATCGCCATCAGGACGATGGCCGGGTGGAGCGCCAGGCCACGGCCGTACACGATGGGCGTGACGATGTTGCCCTGGACGATGTTGAACACGACGGTGAACACGAGCATCACCGCCATGTCGAACGGCGTTCCGAGCGCGAAGGTCACGAGGACCGCGATGGCCGTCATGAGGAACGAGCCGAGGTACGGGATGAACCCGAAGAAGAACCCGATGACGCCGACCGGCAACGCGAGCGGCAGGCCGAGCACCACCATCACGAGAGCGCTGGTCACGGCGCCGAACAGCGAGATGATCGCCGTCCCGCCCATGTAGCCGGCGAGGATCTCGATGGCGCGGTGACCTGCAGCCTGTACCGGCTCCCGGCGCCCGGCGGCAAGCCGCCCGGACGCCGCGCTCCACCAGCCGGGACCGTCGCGCAACAGGAAGAAGCACAGCAGCAGGGCGAGGACGATGTCCAGGATGATCCCCGCCGCCCCGCCGAGGATCGCGGCCACGTCCACGCGGACGCTCCCGCCGAGCGCCAGGATCGCGTCGCGCAGCCACGCCAAGTCGAACCGGCCAGCCCCGCTGGCGGCAGCGTCCACGATGTCGCCGAGCGAGTTGACCGTGACCGCTGCGGCGGCCGCACACGCCACGACGGTGATGGTCGTGACCACGACCATCGAGATGCCGGCGGCGGCGCCGCGGCCCCAGCCCCGCCGGTCCAGTGCATCCACGACCGGCAGCATCGTCGCCGCCAAGACGAGCGCAAGCGCGACCGGCGCGACGACGGACGGCACACGGTCGATGACGAGGATGACCAGGAGCCCGAGACCGGCGAGCACGAGGCCACGCCACGACCACCCAGCGAGTCGGTCGAGCCAGACGGGAACCGCAGCGGGGTCGGGGGAGGTTGGCGGCACCTCGGTCGAGGCCTTCGCCGGTGCCGCAACCTCGGGAGCTGCGTTCGCCGCCGCCTCGGAGCCCGGTGCCACGCCGAGCGCCGCCACCACCGCCCTGAACACCGCGAGCCCGAACACGGTCATCGGCAGCAGTGCGAGGATGCCCACCACGCCCAGCATGGCGAACCCCGCGGGGATCGCCACGAGCACGAGCGCGGGGTTCACGTCGGCGCTCTGGTCCATGCTGGTCCGATCGAGGAGCCGGCCAGCGACGACCCATCCGACGAGCGTCGCGACGGCCACGGCGACCGCCGGGACCGAGCCAGAGAGCGCCAGCGTCGCGAGGAAGATCACGGCCCCCCCGACGATCGCGCCGAGGTAGGGCACGAAGCCCGCGACCAGCGCGACGGCGCTCAGCGCCGCGGGGAGCTGCGCCCCGAACGCGGCGAGCACGACGAACGTGACGATCGCATCGACCACGGCGAGCAGCCCCGTGCGCCGAACGTACCACGCGACGCGCTCGAGACCGGCCCGTGCATCGGCCGTCACGGCGGCAGCCTGCCACGGCTGGATCTGGCGCATCACCGCCGCCCACCCGGCATCGCCGTCCGCGAGCAGGAAATAGGTGAGGAACGTGCCCAGGACCAGGAGCATGCCCAGGTCCACGAGGGCGTTCGCGAGGGCTGCCGGGTCCGGGATCAGGCTCGAGCGGATCGATGCCGAGACGACGTCGAGGAGGGCGGCAACGGAATCCGGGGCCCCGAGCCCGGTGAGCCGATCGCGGACGGCGTCGAGCCCTGACTGGACGGCCGAGATGATCGATCGCACCTCCGGGACCAGCGCCAAGGCGAGCACCACCAGCGTGCCGAGCACGATCACGGCACCCACCCCGAACGCGATGGCGGCGGCGCCGGCGCGCGGGAGCCCACGGGCGCGCAGGCGCACGACCGTCGGGGCGAGCGTGGCGGCGAGGACGAGCGAGATCATGACCGCGGTGGCGCTCACCGGGACGGCCAGGGCGATCACGATCGCGACGAGCGTCATGCCCGCGATCGCGAGCACACGCCACCCGCCCGAGGCCGAGCGGGCGAGCCATGCGGGGACCTGCGCGGTCGAACCCGACTGGGTCACCGTGACCGCCCGTTCAGCTCCTGGCGCATCTTGATCAGCCCCTCACCAGACCGTGGGTCCATCCAATCTCCGCCCCGAATGGTGGCATGCCGCGCGCCGCAGGGTACGCCACTCCGCGCACGCGCCGGTGCGGCCGACGAGAGCCGCCCCTCGGCGATGCTCAGGCGCGGGACGGACCTGCCTCGATGCGCAACTGCAGCGCGTCCACGGTTCCGCGCGCAGGCGACAGGCTCTCGAGCCACCACGTGACGCCCGCCGCACCGTAGGCCGTGACGGCCAACCCGTCGCCCGGCTCCGAGTGGGCGAAGAGCGCCACGTCGAACGGCTCGCGATCCCGGCCCAGGCGCGAGCGCTCGGCGCT
>JBBIIL010000005.1:24172-49056 GCA_037446495.1 Chloroflexota bacterium
CCGGGGCGCCCAGGACCGTCCCGAGCACATCCCACGTGGACACGCCGTCCCAGCCGGCACGCTCCGCCGCCACCGCGAGCCGAACGAGCACGCGCGGGTCTGCCAGCTCCCCCATCGGCGCAAGATCAACCGCGAACTTCACACGCTCCCCTTCCTCGGCTAATCAGTAGCCGCGAGGCCGGCGGCTGCCCGGCCGCTGCCCCGTGCGCTTGCGGATGTTGGGCGTCACCGACACGTCCCATGTCGGCCGGTCGAGCCAGCGCGCCTGCCAGCCCCGGTCCTCGTCGTCGTGCTCGTCGCGGATGCCCGGGAACAGGTCCGTGGCGATCGCGCCGCCGGACTCGTCGGTCGCGTCCGCAGCGGGCTCCTCGCCCGCCGGCAGGACCGTCACCTCGGTGACCTCGAAGGCGCCCGCGGCCTGGTCGCGCCCGCCGCGTCCGCCCTTGCCGCCCGGCCGGTGGGCCGCCGCCCGCTCCTTGGCGGGGAGCAGCGCGTCCTTCGCCGCCCGCTCGGCCGCCCGCGCGACCGTGACCGAGGCGTCCTGCTCGAGCACGCGCAGGCGGATCTGCTGGATCTCGTCGCGCAGCGCAGCCGCCCGCTCGAACTCGAGCGCCTTGGCGGCGGCCTTCATCTCGGCCTCCATGCGCGCGACGAGCTTCTCCACCTCGGCCCTGTCAGCCGCCTCGAGGTTCGCCGCCCGCCGCTCCGACGAGTACACGATGGTGTTCTCGGCCACAGCCCGAAGCCGGTCGTTGATGTCATGGATGCCCTTGATGATCGTGGCGGGCTCGATGCCGTGCTGAACGTTGTAGGCCTCTTGGACCGCGCGCCGGCGGTCGGTTTCCTCGATGGCCGCCCTCATCGAGTCCGTGACCCGGTCCGCGTACATCACGACGCGCCCCTCGGTGTTGCGAGCCGCCCGGCCGATCATCTGGATCAGCGACCAGGCGCTGCGGAGGAACCCCTCCTTGTCCGCGTCGAGGATCGCCACCAGCGTCACCTCGGGAAGGTCCAGGCCCTCGCGCAGGAGGTTGATGCCCACCAAGACGTCGTACACGCCCAGGCGCAGGTCCCGCAGGATGGCCACCCGCTCGAGGGTGTCCACCTCGGAGTGCAGGTACTGCACCTTGACGCCGAGCTCCTTGAGGTAGTCCGCGAGGTCCTCGGCCATCTTCTTGGTGAGCGTGGTGACGAGGGCCCGCTCGCCGCGCTCGACGCGTCCGCGGATCTCCTCGAGCAGGTCGTCGATCTGGCCCTCGGTGGGCCGGACCACGATCCTGGGGTCGACGATCCCGGTCGGCCGGATGAGCTGCTCGACCACGCGCTCGCTGCGCTCGAGCTCGTACGGGCCTGGGGTCGCCGAGACGTACACCGCCTGGTTGACGTGGACCTCGAACTCCTCGAAGGTCAGCGGCCGGTTGTCGAGCGCCGACGGGAGGCGGAAGCCGAAGTCCACCAGGATCTCCTTGCGCGTCCGGTCGTTCTTGTACATGCCGACCACCTGGGGGATCGTCATGTGGCTCTCGTCCACGATGAGCAGCCAGTCCGGCGGGAAGTAGTCCAGCAGCGTCCACGGCCGGCTCCCGGGCTCGCGCGCCGAGAGGTGGCGGCTGTAGTTCTCGACGCCGGAGCAATACCCGAGCTCGCGCATCATCTCGAGGTCGAACGTGGTGCGCTGTCGGAGCCGGGCGGCCTCGAGCGCTCGCCCCTCGGCCTCCATCTGGCCGACACGCTCCTCCATCTCGGCCTCGATGGCCGCGATCGCGGCGACCAGCTTGTCGCGCGGCGTCACGAAGTGGCTGGCCGGGAAGACGTTCAGCTCCTTGCGCTCCGCGAGCAGCTCGCCGGTCAGCGGGTCCAGCTCCGTGATCCGCTCCACCTCATCGCCGAAGAACTCGACCCGGACGATGATCTCGGAGCTCGCCGGCCCGATCTCCAGCGTGTCACCGCGGACGCGGAACCGGGCGCGGGTGAGCGCGGCGTCGTTGCGCTGGTACTGGAGGTCCACTAGGTGCCGGAGCACCGCGTCCCGCCGGTACTGCCCACCGACGCGGAGACGCAGCACGGTGGCCCCATAGTCAACTGGCGCGCCGAGGCCGTAGATGCACGACACCGACGCCACGATGATGACGTCCCGGCGCTCGAACAGCGCGTGGGTGGCCGCGTGTCGCAGCCGGTCGATCTCCTCGTTGCGGCTCGAGTCCTTCTCGATGTAGGTGTCCGAGCGCGGCAGGTACGCCTCGGGCTGGTAGTAGTCGAAGTAGCTGACGAAGTACTCGACCGCGTTGTCCGGGAAGAACTCCCGGAACTCCGCGTACAGCTGGGCGGCCAGCGTCTTGTTGTGGGCCAGCACCAGCGTGGGCTTGTTGTGCTTCACGATGGTCTCGGCCATCACGAAGGTCTTCCCGGTGCCCGTCGCTCCCAGCAGGGTCTGGTGGCGCAGGCCGCGGGTCAGTCCGTCGACCAGGCGGTCGATGGCCGCGGGCTGGTCGCCGGTGGGCTCGAACGGGGCGACGAGGCGGAAGTCCGGCACGCTCCGGATCCTACACGATGGGCGAGATTTCGAACACCCGTTCTGGATCCTATCCCGAGCATGGGACCAACGGGCCATATGCCGCCACCCGGGCTCGCCTGAGACTTCACGACGATCCCCGACTGCGACCTCGGTCAGGAGACGCGGCCGGTGCCACGGGACAGCATGCCGGGCGGGCACGGCACTTCGGGCGGCCCTGGCGCCGCCCAGGACGGGAGGCACGATCTCGATGGAGATGGAGTACAGGGACTCGTCCAAACGTGGCCGGTGGATCATGGTGCTGGGGCTCGTGCTTGCGGTCGCGGCCGCCGGCGGCGCGTTCTACCTGATCAACAGCGCGCAGCAAGAGGCCGGCCAAGGGTCGATCAAGACGACGACGGCCGTCGTGGCCGCGAGGCCGCTCGCGGCGAAGAAGACGCTGACCGTCGACGATTTGAGGGTCCGGACCGACGTCCCCCTCGACGCGACGACGAGCATCCCGGGCATGGTCGCCACGAGCACGGACCAGCTGGTCGGCCGCATCGTCGGCGTGGACGTGGCACAGGGCCAGCTGATGACGCTCAACCTGCTGGCCTCGACCAGCGTCGGCGGGCAGTTCCCGATCCTCGGCCCGGGCGAGACCGTCGCCCCGAACTCGGAGGCCTGGCGCGCCGTGTCAGTCACCGTGTCCGACGACCGCGCCGTCGGCGGCATGCTCGTCGCGGGCATGACCGTGGACATGCTCATGAGCGTGACGGTCCCGGCCGTGCCATCGGCCGGTGCTTCCCTGGCGCCGGGCGCCGCGCCCACCCCGCCGCCGGCGGCCAACCCCTCGGCACCGGTGTACACCCATGGGCTGAGCACCAAGGTCATCTACCAGAAGATGCAGATCCTGGCGCGCCAGGGTACGTACTACGTCCTTCGGGCGACCCTTCCGATGGCGGAGGAGATCACGCAGGCCACGCTGGACGGCGCGAGCTTCACCCTGCTGCTCAGACCCGACCAGGACGCGCGCATCCTCGACGTGTCCAAGCTCGGAGCCACGACTAGCCGGATACTCCAGCGGTACGGACTCCTGATCCCGCAGGTCTACCCGAACGCAGGTGGATTCCCAAGCAACCCGCCGATCCCGGCGATCACGCCGGCGCCGTCGGACAGCGCCGCGCCCGGGGCGAGCGGGGCGCTCCCGAGTGCGGCCCCGTAGAGTTCCGACAGCTGGTCGCGGCGCCCCGGCGCCATACGACTCGAGCAGGCTGACCGCGCCGCTGACCCGGCGCGCCTCCCGTCGAACCGCCCGGCCGGCCCGCCCCGGCCGGGCGGTTCCCTGCCCGGACCGCGCGGCTACCGCGAGGAGGCAAGACCCTCTGCCAGCGCTGCGACGACCGCCGCCCGTGCCTCCGCCATGGACCCGCTGGTGTCCAGGACGCGGGTCGCCGCCGGGCGCAGCCGCTCGACGAGGCCGGCCTGCGCGGCGATCCGCTGCTCCGCGTCGGCGGGCGTCGTTCCGCGTCCGATGAGCCGCTCGCGCTGCGCGGGCCCATCGCAGGTGACCAGCCAGACCTCGTCGCACAGCGAGGCGAGCCCGCCCTCGACGAGCTTGATCGCCTCGACTGCGACCGCGGGCACGCCGTCGCGCTCGGCCCGCTCGAGCACATCGAGGATCCGCGGGCGCACGGCCGGGTGGACGATGGCCTCGAGCTCGCGCAGACTCGCCGGGTCGGCGAACACGATCCGCCCGAGGGCCGCGCGGTCGAGCGCCCCGTCCGGGCCGGTCACCGCCGGGCCGAAGTGCCGCAGCACCTCATCGTGGACGGGGCTCCCGGGCTCGGTCACGCCCCTGGCAACCGCGTCGGCGTCCACAACGGCCACGCCCAGCTCCGCGAGCCAACGGACCACCTGGGACTTGCCGCAGCCGATGGGCCCGGTGATCCCGATGCGGACCGTGTGACCATGCCACGCGGAACCGGAGCCTGCCGTCACGGCGCCTGGTCCTCCAGTTCCAGCCACGCGTCCTCCGCCTCTGCCAGCGCCCGAGACACGTCAGCAAGCTCGCTGGTCACGCGGCGCATCTCGACGAAGTTCGCCGCCACGGACGGCTGACCCATCTGGAGTTCCAGCTGGCTCTTGCGCAGCCCGAGGCGGGCGAGCTCGCCGTTGAGCGACTCGCTCCGACGACGATACGCGTCCTTCGACAGCTTCGGCTTGGGCGATCTCGCCGTCCTCGGCTTCCGTTGCGGCGGCGCGGCATCGGCGGACGGCGGATCCCCCGCCTTGGGCCTCGCGGCGGTGCCGTCGCGCGAGCCGGCCGTCGGGGCGGGCGTTCCGGGTCGGAGGCGGTTCGCGCGGCGCCGGGCCTCGGCCTCGATGGTCCAGCCGTCGCCGACCGCCGCGCGCCAGGCGCGGTACCCGCCGTCGAACGGCACGGCCAGCCCGTCGCCCACGACCCACAGCCGTGCGCAGATGGTCTCGAGCAGCCGCCGGTCGTGCGAGACCACGAGAATCGTCGCGTGCGACTCGACGAGGAACGCCTCGATGGCCTCGCGCGCCGCGATGTCGAGGTGGTTCGTGGGCTCGTCGAGGAGCATCAGGTTCGACGGCATGATCCCGAGGAGCGCGAGCTCGAGCCGCGAGCGCTCGCCGCCCGAGAGCATACGAACCTCCTTGAACACGTCGTCGCCCCGGAACAGGAACCGCGCGAGGTAGCCGCGCGCCTCGCCGGGGGTGACCGGGATGGCCTCCATGAGGGCGTCGAGCACGGTGGCGCCGGGGATCGCCGCGTCCCGCAGCTGGGCGAGGTACGCAGGCTGGATCTGGTGCCCGAACGTGACCGAGCCGTCGAGCGCCGGCAGGTCCCCCGCGATCGTCCGGAGCAGCGTTGTCTTGCCGGCGCCGTTGGGTCCGACGATGCCAATGCGGTCCCCGCGCTGCGCCGCAAGGAACGGCGCTGTCGCGATCTCGACGGGCTCCGTGGCGTCCTGGCCGTCAGGCTTCACCGCGCCGCGCCCGGGCAGGTAGCCCACGGCCAGCTCGTCGAGGCGAACGACCAGCTCCCCGCTGCGAACCGGTCCCGCGCCCGCCAGCGCCTGGCCGTGCAGCCTGAGCGCACGACCCGCGCGGGGCGTCTCGACCGTCTGCTCCTTGAGCCGCTCCAGACGCGCCTCGTGCTCGTGCATCTTGGCGTGCTTGCGCTGGCTGCGGTACTTCTGGACGAGGTCGACCTCCTTGGCGACCTGGCTCTGGAGCGTCGCGGCCTCGCGCACGGACCGCTCGTCGCGCTCCAGGCGCTGTCGGTGAAAGCTCCTGTAGTCGCCCCGGAAGATCGTCAGCTTGCGGTCGCGGAGCTCCCAGATGCGGGTCACGGTGGCGTCGAGGAAGGCGCGGTCGTGCGACGCGACCAGGAGGGCGCCCTGACGGCGCCGGAGGTGCTCCTCGAGCCACTCGATCGCGCCCACGTCGAGATGGTTCGTGGGCTCGTCGAGGAGCAGCAGATCCGGGTCCGCGATCACCAAGCGCGCGAGGGCGGCGCGGGTCTGCTGGCCGCCGGACATCGCCGTGGGCGGACGACCCCACTCCTCGCGCGAGAAGCCGAGGCCGGACAGCGCCCCGTCCACGCGCTGGTCGAGCGTGTACCCGCCGAGGATCTCGAAGCGGTGCTGAAGCTCCTCGTACTCGGTGCCCGCCGCGTGGCCGGCGTGCTCCAGTTCGGCAAGCTCCTCCGCCATGCGCTCCAGATGCGCGGCACCGTGGCGGACGGCCGCGCGCAGGTCCGGCGCGGCCATGAACGCCTCGTCGAGGTGCGCCTCCTGCGCAAGCAGCCCGATCGTCAGGCCGCGGCGGCGCGCCACGTGGCCGCGGTCGGCGTCATCCCGCCCCGCGACGATCCGGAGCAGGGTCGTCTTGCCCGCCCCATTGGGCCCCACTAGGCCGACCCGATCGCCTGGGGCCATGGCGCCCGATACCGCGTCCAGGATGACGAAGGTGCCGATCTCGCGCGTGACCGACTCGAGGCGGACGAGGCTCACGCGTCGGCCCGCTCGCCGGCGGCCAGCGTCGCGCCCGGGTCGGAGGCCCCGGCCCGCGCCCTAGCCCGTCGCGCCGCCGCGGCCGCCCTTGTCCGTGCCGCGCCTTCGCGCGCCTTCGCCGCCTCGTCGGCGGTCCGACCCAAGGTGCCCTCGCCGTCGAGGTCAACCCAGCGGCGGCCCTTGCGAGATCCCGCCGCCCGGCCCGGCCGCGGGGTGCCGGTGGCGAGCAGCTTCGCCGCCCCCGGCCGGTCGCTCGCGGGCAGGCGCTGGCAGAACGAGCAGAAGTGCGTGGCGCGGATGCCGATGACGATCCGCCTGACCGGCCGGCCGCACCGGCGACAGGGCTGGCCTGTCCGCTGGTACACGTCGAGGCGCTCCTGCATGTCGCCGTCGCCGTCGGGCGCGGTGTAGTCGTCGATGGAGCTGCCGCGCCGCTCGACGGCCTCGGCGAGGATCCCCACGACGTGGCGGTGCAGCTCGAGCTCGTCGTGCGGGCGCAGCGTGGCGGCTGACCGAAGCGGGTGCAGCCTCGAGCGCCAGAGGGCCTCGTCCGCGTAGATGTTGCCGACGCCGGCGATGAACTCCTGGTCCACCAGGAGCGGCTTGAGACGGGCTCGACGCCTGCGGATCCGGCCCCGGAAGACGCGCAGCGTGAAGCGCGGGTCGAGCGGCTCTGGCCCGATGCCCTCGAACGGGTCGTCGTCCGCGGCGTAGAGGCCCACCCGGCCGAACTTGCGGACGTCGCGGAACCGGACCTCCCGGCCGTCGCCCAGGGTGAGGGCCAGGCGCTCATACGGGTCCCGGGGCAGCGTGCCTCTGACCACGAACAGCTGGCCGGTCATCTTGAGGTGGACCGTCAGGAACGTGCCGCCGTCGAGGTCGATGACCAGCTGCTTGCCGCGCCGGCCGATACGCTCGATCCGACGGCCGGCCACGCCACGCTCGAAGCTCGGCGGGTCGCCGTCGCGCAGCGTCCCCGGCCACGCGACGCGCGCGCCGGTGATCACCGGGCCAGGCCTGCCGCCTTCGGGCAGCAGGTGGCGCCGGAGGTCGCGCGCGACGGTCTCGACCTCGGGGAGCTCAGGCATGCCCGAGACGATAGGGCACGAGGCGCGACCGCGCGAGCGGGGCAGATCAGAGCCCCAGCGTCACTTGTGCGGGCGTCGAACGATCGCCGATGATGCTGTCGGCCGCAGCTGCCAGCAGCGTGGAGAGCGTCCAGATCCCGTCAGGCACAGCGGTCGCGTCTTGGGGTCTGTGCCGGTCATGGCCGGCGGGTCGGTCGACTCGACGAGGAGGTGCCCTGGCGTGCATGCGTGGTGGCGGGACGCCGTCGTCTACCAGGTCTACCCACGCTCCTTCGCCGACGCGGACGGCAATGGCGTCGGCGACCTGCCGGGCATCACGGGTCGGCTGGGCTACCTCGCCGCGCTCGGCGTGGACGCGATCTGGATCGGTCCGTGCTTCGCCAGCCCACAGGTGGACCACGGGTACGACGTGGCCGACTACCGGGCCATCGACCCGCTGTTCGGCACCCTCGAGGACATGGACCAGCTGGTCGCGGCCGCCCACGCGCTGGGCATCCGCGTGACGCTGGACCTCGTGCCCAACCACACGTCCGACCAGCACGCCTGGTTCCGCGCGGCCGTCGCAGCTGGCATAGGCAGCCCCGAGCGCAAGCGGTACCACTTCCGCGACGGCCGCGGCGCCAACGGTGACGCCCCGCCGAACAATTGGCACGCGGTCTTCGGCGGGTCCTCCTGGACCCGCGTGTCCGAGCCGGACGGTACGCCAGGGCAGTGGTACTACCACCTCTTCGCCGCGCAGCAGCCCGACCTCAACTGGTCCAACCCGGACGTGCTGGCCCAGTTCGAGTCGATCCTCCGGTTCTGGCTGGACCGCGGGATCGACGGCTTCCGGATCGACGTGGCCGACGGGCTGCTCAAGGACCCCGCGTTCCCCGACACGCCAGACGGGTCCGCCATCATCCACAAGGGGGCCGACTCGCCAGTGCACGACACGTACCGGGCGCTGCGCCGCGTGCTGGATGCGTACCCGGGCGACCGGATGGCGGTGATCGAGACGGGCGCGGAAGCTGAGACCGTCTCGCTGTTCCTGCGGCCCGACGAGATGCAGCTCGCATTCAACTTCCAGTTCGTCCACGCCGGGTTCGAGGCAGCCGCCTTCCGCGCGGCGATCGACGCCGCGCTAGCGGCGAACGCCCTCGTCGGGGCGACGGGCACCTGGGTCACCGACAACCATGACACCACGCGATCGGTCACGCGGTACGGGCAACTCGGGCGGCTGTCCGGGGCCTATGTGCCGGGCGAGATGCGGATCCGCGGCGCGGGCGACGTAGACGTGGCCGCGGGACGGCGCCGGGCGCGGGCAGTGGCGCTGCTGCTGCTGGCATTGCCTGGGGCGGCATACCTGTACCAGGGCCAGGAACTGGGCCTGCCGAACGTGGACGACCTGCCCGAGTCGGCGCTGGCGGACCCGATCTGGGAGCGGTCGCGCCACACGATCCGCGGCCGCGACGGCTGCCGGGTGCCGATGCCCTGGTCGGGCGACCAGCCGCCCTTCGGGTTCTCGACCTCTGCTTCGACCTGGCTCCCGATGCCCGAGGCGTGGGCGGCGTTCACCGTGAAGGCACAGGCGGCCGACGACGCGTCGATGCTGTCGCTCTATCGCACCGCGCTCCGTCTCCGTCGCGAGCACCGAGCGCTCGGCCGCGGAGAGCTCCGCTGGGGGGAGGGCAGCTCCAAGTCCGTGCTGGCGCTCGACGTCATCAGCCCGGGCGAGACGGTCCGCGTGGTGGTCAACTTCGGCCGGTCGCCGGTGCTGCTGCCGGGGGGCGCCTGCCTCCTGGCGTCAGCGCCAGTCGAGCATCGGCGGCTCCCGGCTGAGGCCGCCGCCTGGGTGCGCCTTTCGGGCTGATCGGCCGCTGGGCTCAACGGCCGCCCTGGGCCGGTCGAGCGGTCGCCCGGGGCCCTGCGTGGACGCCCTCCCGGCGGGAGCCAGGCCGGGGATGCCCGCCCGGCGGGAGCCGGGCCGGCGGGCCTAGGGCGCGCTGAGCCCATCGGGCACCTCGCCCGCCTCGGCGAGCGCGGCATCGCGGTGCGACACCGGCGTCATGCCCTCCCACGAGTCGCCGGTCTTGACCTCCACCGTGAGGGCCACAGACAACGGCAGCGCGCCCTCCATCGCCTCGCGCAGGACGGGAACCAGCCGTTCCACCTCGTCGCGCGGCGCCTCGATCAGCAGCTCGTCATGGACCGAGAGCAGCAGCCGTGAGCGGAAGCCGCCGTCGCGCAGCGCTTGATCCGCGCGGATCATCGCGATCTTCACGATGTCGGCCGCCGTGCCCTGGATGGGCATGTTGATCGCCATCCGCTCGCCTGCCTGGCGCAGCGCGCCGTTGGACGAGGTGAGCTCCGGGATCCGTCGCCGACGCCCGAGGAGCGTGGACACGTACCCCAGGTCCTTCGCGGTCTCACGGATGTGGACCATGTACCTGCTGATCCCGTTGTAGGCGTCGAAGTAGCTCTTGATGAAGGCCTGAGCCTCCTCGCGGCTAATACCGGCCCGGGACGAGAGACCAAAGTCGCTCATGCCGTAGGCGAGGCCGAAGTTGACCATCTTGGCCATCGAGCGCTCGTCCGAGGTGACGTCCGCCGGGTCCTTGTGGAGCACGCGCGCGGCGGTCTCGCGGTGGATGTCGGCCTCGCGCGCGAACGCGTCGGCAAGGTGCGCGTCGCCGGACACGTGGGCGATCACGCGCAGCTCGATCTGGCTGTAGTCGGCCGCGACCAGGGTGGTGTCCGGCGAGCCCGCGACGAAGGCGTGCCGGATGCGACGGCCGAGCGGCGTGCGGATGGGAATGTTCTGCAGGTTCGGGTCGGACGAGGAGAGCCGCCCCGTCGCCGCCACCGCCTGGTTGAACAGCGTGTGGAGCCGCCCGTCCGGGCCGATCAGGTTGGGCAGCGCCTCGACGTACGTCGAGCGCAGCTTCGTATAGGTGCGCCAGTCCAGCACAGGTGCGATGACCGGGTGGACACCGCGCAGCTCCTCGAGCACCGTGGCGTCGGTCGAGTAGCCGGTCTTGGTCTTGCGGCCCCTCGGTAGCTGCAGCTCCTCGAACAGGATCTCGCCCAGCTGCTTGGGCGACCCGATGGTGAACTGGTGGCCGACGGCGGCGTAGATCTCGCCCTCGAGGCGCTCGATCTCAGCGGCGAACTCGCGCTCGAGCCCGGCCAGCGCGTCACGGTCGAGTGCCACGCCGACCGCCTCCATCCGCGCGAGGATCGGGATCAGCGGCAGCTCGATCTCGGCGAACAGCCGCTCGGCGCCCTCGTCGCGAAGGGCCAGCTCCAGGCTCGGCCGGACCGCTAGAGCCGCCAGCGCCTCGAGCCCGGCCACCGCGGTGGGCGGCAGGCCTGCGGCGGCCGGGGGCAGGACCAGGTCGAGCCGCTCCGCCACGACGTCGGCGATCTTCTGCGCCCGGAGGGCGGCATTGACGAGGTACGCGGCGATCTGGGTGTCGAACGCGATGGGCGTCGCGGGCGCGTCGCGGTCGTCGCCGAAGCGGGAGGTCAGCAGCGGCTTCACCTCGTGACCCGCGAGCGGCACACCAACCGCCTCGACCAGCCGCCGCAGCGCGAGCGACGCCTCGGGGCCGTCCGCGGCGGCCACCCGCCCGTCATCGCCCGCGACGGCGAGCGAGAGCGGGGTGCCCGCCAGCGGTCGCGGGTCGTCGGTGACGAGCGCGACCCCGACCGCGCTCAGCCCGCGCAGCCATGGCTCCAGCGCCGCCACCCCATCCTCGCCCACGACGCCGATCCGGCTCGGGTCCACGATGGCCGCCGCGAGAGCGCCGGCGAGGTCCCCCGTGGCGCTTGCCAGGGCCTCGGCGCGGGCCTCGGCGGCGGGCGACGCGCCGGCGATGCTGCCGTGGGCGCTGCCGGTGGACACCACGTCGAAGTCGAGCGACAGCTGCAGCGCGCCGGGATCGGCCTGGGCCTGCTGCGCCGACGCGCCCGCGCCGCGCGCGTTGGCGGCCGTGGCCGCCGGGGACCCGGCGCGCGCCTCGCGCAGGCGGATGAGCGCCTCCTCCGGCCGCTCCCCCACCAGCGGCGGCAGCCGGTCGATGAGCGTGCGGAACTCCAGCTCGCGGAAGAGGCGCACCACGGCCTCCCGGTCGTAGTCCCCCACCCGACCGCGGTCCGGGTCGAGCACGACGTCCACGTCGCGGACCAGGCGCATCAGCTCCCGGCTCTCGAGGACCGTCTCGCGGTGGTCGGCGAGCAGCGGCTGGAGCCTCACGGGCGCCACCTGGTCGAGGTTCTCGAACAGGTTGTCCAGCGTCTCCCACGTCGCGATGAGCTTCGCTGCCGTCTTCTCGCCCACGCCGGGAATGCCCGGGATGTTGTCCGACGGGTCCCCCTTGAGCGCCTTGTAGTCGAGCATCTGCCCCGGCCGCAGCCCCCAGCGGTCCTCGATCCGAGCGAGGTCGTAGGTGACGCTGTTCGACGCGCCGCCGCGCAGCGAGACCATCAGGCGGGTGTGCTCGTCCACGAGCTGGAGCATGTCCAGGTCGCCGGTCAGGATCGTCACGTCCATGCCGGCGGCCGCGGCCTGGCCGGTGAGCGTGGCGATGGCGTCGTCGGCCTCGAAGCCCTCGCGCTCGTAGACGGGGATGCCCAGGGCGCGGACGACGTCGCGGACCTTGGGGATCTGGTCGCGCATGTCGTCGGGCATGCGGGTGCGCGTGGCCTTGTACTCGGCGTAGCGGTCGTGCCGGAACGTGGGCTTGGGCAGGTCGAAGGCGACGGCCCACAGGTCGGGCTTCGCGTCCTGGATCGCGCGGAGGACGATGTTCGTGAAGCCGAACACCGCCGTCACGAGCTCGCCCTTCGACGTGGTCAGCGGCTGGTCGATGAGGGCGTAGTAGCCGCGGTAGATCAGGCCGTTGCCGTCGAGCAGCAGGAGGCGGTCCATCGCGCTGAGTGTACGCGGCGGGGTGACGGCGAGGCCGGCGGGGTTCCGGTGCCTCCGCCGAGCTCGCCCAGGGGATGCCCGCGCTCCCCCTGGGGATGCCCTCCGTTGGGCCGGACCGCGTCGAGACGTGCCGCCCCCAGCCGCGTGGTGCTCCTGGTGCACCAAATCCGCCCGCCGCGGCCCACGGATGCCGCTATCGGTGCATGTGGTGCACCAACTTCAGCCGTTGGTGCCTCCGGCGCACCAACTTGGTCTTCTGGCGCCGGTTCGGCCGCGATTTGGTGCATGTGCTGCACCAGGCCCGAAGCTCCGCGAAGCCGCCCCTCCGACGCATCGGGCGACGCCACGAACCACGGCCCGCCGCCGCCGCTCACCTCCACGACGAGCGCCCCGATACGGCCCCCGGGCCTGCCGAGGAGACGCGGGCCCAATCCCGAGCAGCTCCGGCACGCGCTCGAGGGCCCGCCCGGCATCGGGCACCGCGGCCCGGCCCGTCTCGTCGGCAAGGGGCTCGTCGAGGTCGGGCAGCACGAAGGCGAGGCGGATGCCGAGCCGCACGCGGACCGAAGAGACGGCGGGCGCGACCGGGTGGAGCGTCGTCGGACCGGCCCCAACGAGCGTCGACGGCGCGCATCCGCCGCGTACGATGTGCGCATGGCAACGCGACGTGTCGGCATCCTGACCGCGGGCGGCGACAGCCCCGGCCTCAACGCCACCATCCGAGGCTTCGGCAAGGCGGCCATCGGCACCTACGGCTTCGAGGTCGTCGGGTTCCGCGACGGCTTCCGGGGCCTGGCGGAGGACCGGACCGTCCGGCTGGACAAGAAGTCGCTCGCGGGGATCCTCACGATCGGCGGCACGATCCTGGGCACCAGCCGCGACAAGCCCAGCAAGATGCTCATCGACGGCGAGATCCAGGACGTGACGGACCAGATCCTCGCGGTGTGCAAGCGCCGCGAGCTCGAGGGCGTGGTCTGTCTGGGCGGCGGCGGGACCGCGAAGAACGCGCTCCGCCTGTTCAGGGCCGGGCTGAACGTGCTCACGCTGCCCAAGACGATCGACAACGACGTCGCGGGGACGGACGCCACCTTCGGCTTCGCGACCGCGCTCGAGATCGCCACCGACGCGATCGACCGACTCCACTCCACAGCGCACAGCCACCACCGCGTGATCGTGGCCGAGGTGATGGGCCACCGCGCCGGATGGCTGGCGCTGGGCGCGGGGCTCGCCGGCGGGGCGGACGTCATCCTCATCCCCGAGATCCCGTACAAGGTCCAGGCGATCGCCTCCGCCATCAAGGACCGCGTGCGCAAGGGATCCGGGTTCAGCATCGTGGCCGTGGCCGAGGGCGCCCGCTCGGTCGAGGACGCCCGGGCGCTCAACACCGCCGAGGCGAGGCTGGAGCGCGCCAAGGACCCCACGGCGCGCGAGGCGATCAAGGCGGAGATCCTCGGGCTCGAGCTCCAGCACCAGGGCAACACGTTCCGGCTGGCGCAGCAGCTCGAGAACATCACCGGGCTCGAGTCCCGCGTCACGATCCTGGGCTACGTGCAGCGGGGCGGCACGCCGTCCGGAGCGGACCGACTGCTGGCGACGCGCCTGGGCACCGCGGCCGCGGACTTCGTGAACGAGGGCACGTACGGGGTCATGGTCGCCGCCCACGGCGACGGCGTGGCCGCGGTCCCGCTCGAGGACGTGGCGGGGCGCCGCAACGTGGTCCCGGCGGACCACCCGTGGCTCCGCGCAGCGCGCCACACGGGCACCTGTCTGGGCGACTGACACCCGGGTGCCGGCATGGCGCCTGCACGTCGGGCCGTGCCCCGCTCGAATCGGCACAGCGCGCGCACACCTTCTGCACATCGCGCTGCCAGATTGATCTCCATCAAGCACCGCGGCCCGCCCGATGGGCCGCACATCGATCGGAGATCACTACCTCATGCGTGGGTTCCTCGCCTTCCTGTTCCTCGGCCTCGTGGCGCTCGGCGCCGGGGCGGTCGGGTACAACATCGGCGTCTCGCAGGCGGTGACCACGACGGCAGCTGCCACCGGCGCCACCGTGGTCTACGCGGGCGGCTGGCACTGGGGCGGCCTGCTCCTCCTGCCCTTCGCCTTCTTCCTCATCCCCCTGATCTTCATGACCTTCTTCGGGTTCCTCGGGTTCGTCTTCGGCCCGCGCCGGCACTGGAGCCGCCGCTGGGACGGTGAGCACGGCCCGTCGAACTTCGGCCCGATGGGCGGCGGCTTCGGCCACGGCCGTGGCTGGGACGCCCGCCGCGACTGGGTGGCCGAGCAGCACCGGCGCATGCACGAGGAGGAGGCGCGCGCCTCGGCCCCGGGCACGACCGGCACGACCGGCCCCACGCCAACCGGCCCCACGGCCGGCTGACGCCCTCCCCTCCTCCTCGCGACGCCGGGCGGGTATCCTCACCCGGCGTCGACGTTCGCCCGCGGAGCCCCATGCGCACCATCCTCGTCGTGGAGGACGAGACCCGGATCGCCAGCCTCGTCCGCGACTACCTCGAACACGCCGGGTTCGCTGTGCTCACCGCAGGCGACGGCGCTGGCGGCCTGGCCCTCGCCCGGGCGCGCCGGCCCGACGCGATCGTGCTCGACCTCGGGCTGCCCAAGATCGACGGCCTCGACGTGATCCGCATCCTGCGGGCCGACTCGTCCGTGCCGATCGTCGTGCTCACGGCGCGCGGCGACGAGACGGACCGGATCATCGGCTTGGAGCTCGGCGCCGACGACTACGTGGTCAAGCCGTTCAGCCCCAAGGAGCTCGTCGCACGCGTGCGGGCTGTCCTGCGCCGCGCCGAGGCCCGGCCGGCCAGCTCGGGGCAGATCGCCGTGGGCGACCTGGAGATCGACATCGCCCGTCGCCGCGTCATCGCTGGCGGCCGCGCCGTGGAGCTCACGCCCACGGAGTTCGAGCTCCTCGCCACTCTCGCGCGCGAGCCCGGCCGCGTGTGGACGCGCTCCCAGTTGCTCGACGCCGTCCACGGGTTCAGCCTCGAGACGTACGAGCGGGCGATCGACGGCCACATCCGCAACCTCCGGCGCAAGCTGGAGCCCGACAGCGAGGGCACACGCTACGTGCGCACGGTGCACGGGGTCGGGTACGCGCTCGTGGAGCCCGAGGGGTGACGCCCTCGCGGCAGGACGACCCGCAGTTCGACTCGCGCGGCCCCGGCCCCGGTCGCGCCCCAGGTCCCGGCCCGGACCCGGAGTTCGACTGGCGCGCCCAGCGCGAGCTCTGGCGCCAGCGCCGGTACGAGGCGCGCCGTCGGCGCGGTGACCGGCCGTTCCGCCGTCACGGCCTGCCGCCCATCGGCTGCGTCGGCTGCGCAATCGTCGTGTTCGTCCTGGTGGTGGGCACGACGGCCGCGTTCGCGACCTGGGTCGGCGCCGCCGTGCTCGGGTTCCTGGCGCCATCCGCCGGCCCCAGCACCGCCACGGGCGTGGCCATCGCGCTCGTCCTGCTGCTCGCGATCGCGCTCTCGGTCCGGGCCTTCTCCTCGTACGTCCGGCCGCTCGCCGCCCTCGCCGACGCCACCCAGCGCCTCGCCGACGGCGAACCCGAGGTCCGGGTCTGGGTGCGCGGCCCACGCCCGGTGCGCGACCTGGCGGTCTCCTTCAACGCCATGGCGGAGCGGCTCGACCGCTCTCGGACCACGCGTCAGGCGATGCTCGCCGACGTGACGCACGAGCTGCGCACGCCGCTCGCGGTCATCGGCGGCGGCATCGAGGCCATGCTCGACGGTGTGCACCCCCTCGACGAGGAGCACCTCGCGCCGCTGCTCGCCGAGACGCAGGTGATGGACCGGCTGCTCGAGGACCTCCGGACCCTCTCGCTGGCGGAGGCGGGCGCACTCCCGCTCCACCGCGAGCTGGCGGACATCGTGGACGTGGCCGCCGATGCCGTCGGGGCGCTCCGCCCGGCGGCCGCGGCAAAGGGCGTCGGGCTGGGCCTCGGGGGGGACTCGGCGCTCGAGTCGAACCTGGACCCGGTGCGCGTCCGCGAGATCGTCACCAACCTGCTCACCAACGCGATCCGCCACACGCCGTCGGGCGGGTCTGTGACGGTGACGGTCCACGTCGTCCGCGACGAGGCCCGCATCGAGGTCCGCGACACCGGCGAGGGAATCCCCGCGGCGGACCTGGCCCACGTCTTCGACCGCTTCCAGCGGCGTGCCGATTCGGGCGGCAGCGGTCTCGGCCTCACGATTGTGCGGGACCTCGCGGCGGCGCATGGCGGGTCCGTGGAGGCCGAGAGCGACGGCCCCGGGCAGGGGGCGACCTTCCGGGTCCGCCTGCCGATCCGAGCGTAGCGCGGCCGCGCGACCCGCCCCGCGGCCCCAGGAGACCCAGACACACCTGGATCACGTGCCCGTCGCCGGCGTCGATCAGCACGATCGCGCCCTGGCCATCCAGGGGCCCACGACGCGGCCCAGAGGGCCGGGCGAGCGCGGCATTCAGGCAGGGGTGCGGGCGGGCGTGCGGGCGAGGGGCGGGCGCGGTCCTGCGACGCCTCCCCGTCCCGGCTAGACGAGCCGCCGCGCCGCCAGCCGCAGGATGCCCAGGACCACGCCCGCGGCGAGCAGGGCCAGTGACCCGAGCATGATGGGCGACGGGCCGGACGGCCCCTCGGGCGCGGGCTCGACACCGCTCACGGTGCCCGACGCGCCGGGGCCCGCGATGTTGGCCTCGGAGGTGCCTGACGGGGCCGCGGTGGCGTTGGCGGCCGTGGAGCCGACCGCCGAGGCGCTCTTGTCCTGCGGGGTCAGCGGCGCGGCCGTCGCCGTGAGCGCGCCGAGCGAGGGAGCAGCCGACGGGGCAGCCGGCGCAGCGGACGGGGCAGCGGCGACGTGTTCCCGCGATGCCGCAGCCGAGGCAGCGGCGACGGGTTCAGCCGAGGCCGCGGCCGACGCGGCCGACGCGGCCGGCGATGGCAGCGCGGCGGCTCCGCTCGTGACGTCTCCCAAACCGGAGTTCGCGTCGAAGTTGCCCCCGCCACTGCCGACCGCCTGTGCGGGAGCCTCCGACGATGCCGCCTGCGGGGCGAGTACCCCCGCCGTGCTGGTGCTTCCGCTGAAGCCGATGTTGACCCCGCCGCCCAACAGCAGCCCGGCGAGGCCCAGGGCGGCGAGCGAGGCGGCGAGCGGCCCCGCGGCGGAGCGCCGAGCGGACAGCGGGGCGAGGAGGCGGCGCCAGCCCGCGGGGCGGGAGAGCTCGGCGGCGCGCTCGGCGTCCAGGCGGAAGTCGCGGGGGCGGGCGGGCGCCGGGGCCGAGCCCAAGGCGGACGAGAGCGCGCGCAGGTCGCGGTGGAGGCGGGCGCACTCGGGGCAGGAGGCGACCAGCGCCGCTGCGCGCGCCAAGTCGGCGCCCGACGCGTCGCCCGCGGCGTGGGCGGCGACGAGGAGCGGGTCGTGGGCGGCGTGGGGGGAGGCGGGGCCGGGCATGCGAGTCATTCCTCGTCCCCCCGAAACAGGCTCATCGACCCGGCGAGGCAGTCGCGAAGGGCCAGCCGGCCGCGGTGGATCCGCGACTTGACCGTGCCCAGCGACACACCCGTGAGCTCGGCGATCTCCTGGTAGTCATAGCCCTCCACGTCGAAGAGCACGATGGCGTTGCGCTGGTCGGGCGTGATCGTGCCGAGCGCCGCATGGAGCACGCGGCCGCGCTCGATCCCCAGCGCCGTCCGCTCCGGGTCTGCGTCCGGACCGGCAGGCGGCTGCCAGGTGTCGTCCTCGAGCTCGGGGTACGGCTGCGATGGGCGGCGCTTGCGCAGGCGCTGCTGATCCATCGCGGCGTTGATGGCGATTCGGCTCAGCCACGAGCGGACACTGCCGCCGCGGAACGAGCGGAGGTTGCGGAAGGCCGAGAAGAACGCCTCCTGGACGGCGTCGGCCGCCTGATCGCGGTCCGGGACCATGCGGACCACGAGTGCGAAGAGGGGATCCTGGTATAGGTCCACCAGGCCGTTGAAGGCGTCGAGCGATCCATCCCGCGCGCGCTCCAGCAGGATCAGGTCTCGGCGACGGGCCTGTTCGTCTGCGGCATCGTGGTGCCGGACGTCATCCACGGCGAGCTCGACCCCCCTGGCGGCGATGGTGAGGCGGGGCGAGTCTAGCATCGGGGTGTGCGGTCCCAGGGGTGCTGAACGGAATGCTGCTTGGGCATCGCGGTCCAGACGCCATTCCCCCGCGGGCGGTTCCCGCTCGGCTACGATGGCACCGGGCGAAGTGGCGGAATGGCAGACGCGGCGGTCTCAAACACCGCTGGGGGCAACCTCGTGTGGGTTCGAATCCCACCTTCGCTACCAGCCAGGTCGCCGGGCGCGCCCGGCGGCTCGACGTTGCGGCGTTGCGCCCGGCTACCCTTGCGCCGTGTCTGAGCAGCTCCCCGACTTCGACCTGTACGCCGAGCTGGAGGTCAGCGAGCGGGCGTCCCTCGAGACCATCGGGGCCGCGTACCGGTCACTCCAGCTGCGCAACCATCCTGACCGCGTCGGACCGGGAGCGGGCGATCGCGCGGTGCGCCTGAACGTGGCCCGGGACTGGCTGACCGACCCGCTGCGCAGGGCGCGGTACGACGCGCATCTCGCCGAGCTCCGGCGCACGCGGACGCGGGACGAGGGCCCCGACGGCGGGCCGAACGACTTCGGCGGCGACGATGGCGCAGACGGCGGCAACAGCCGATCGGCCAGCGGGCCGGGCCTCGTGCACCTGGTCCGCCACCACCTGCGGATCGACGTCCGCCGGCTCGCGCGCCTGTGGTTCGTCGGTCTCGGGCTCGTCGGCGCCATCGCGCTCGTTCCCTCGTTCCCCGCTCCGTCGTGGCTCCGCGTCGCCATCGCCGTGGCGGTCGTGCTGGTCCTGCTCCTGCTGGCGCTGGGTGGCGGGCGCTCAACGGACGGCATGGCGCTGGCTGGCCTCCTGGTCCGCTGGCTCGGCATCGTGCTGGGCTGGGTGGCGCTCGGCGCGCTGGCAGTGGCGGGCGTCCAGGCGATCGTGCAGCTGGCCAGCGGCCAGTCGAATCCGGCGGGCGTCGCCCAGGACGCGCCCCCCGTCCTTGCGGTCACCGCTCTGCTCTCGATCCTCGCGGTCCGACGCCGCCACCGCCCGATGGACACCTCGGTGGACGAGTTCCTGGCGATGACCCCGCGCGAGTTCGAGGCGGCCGTGGCCCGGATCCTCGGCCGCCACGGGTACCGGCTGGAGCTGACCGGCGGTCCCGGCGACCTCGCGGCGGACCTGATGGGCACCGACCCCGACGGCCGCCCGACGGTGGTCCAGTGCAAGCGCTACGCGCCCGGGCACCCCGTGGGCTCGCGCGACGTGCAGCTGCTGATGGCCATGGGCGTGCGCCACCACCGGGCAGAGCGCCTGGTCCTGGTGACCACGTCGGACTTCACGGACCCGGCGCGCGACGTCGCCGATGCGCACGGCGTGGAGCTGATCAGCGGCGAGGAGCTCGAGGACCTGACCCGATAGCGGCGACCTGGCTTGCGGCCGTCAGCGGCCGTCAGCAGGTAGACTTCGCGCGCATTCACCCTGGAGACCTGATGAGCCTGTTCCACTCCATGTTCGGCATCGGCAGCGGCAGCCCCAACGGCGGCGGGGCTGTGGCGTCCGCACCCCAGGCCGCGACCGTCGGCGACACCGAGAGCGTCCGCCGCATCGCTGCTCGCCTCGGCGCCCTACCGCCCGAGCGCGCACGGTTCGTGGCCGCCTTCGCGTACCTGCTGGCGCGCGCCGCGCGCGCGGACCTCACGGTCTCCGATGCCGAGGCGACCGAGATGACCCGCCTGATCAGCGAGACCGGCGACATCGATCCCGAGACCGCATCGCTGGTCGTGGGCCTGGCCGGCTCCCGCGTGGAGGGCTACGGCGCCACTGACGACTACCTCGTCACCCGCGAGTTCAAGGCGATCTCCACGCCCGAGCAGCGCCAGCACCTCCTGCGCTGCTGCCTGCTGGTGGCCGCGGCGGACGCTGACATCGACGCCAGCGAATCCTGGCTGGTCAACCGGATCGCCGAGGAGCTCGACGTCGCGCGCGCCGACCTCAATCGGATCCGCGACGAGTTCACCGACAAGATCGCGGGACTCGCCGAGCTCCGCCGGATGCGCACCGCCGCCGAGGCCGAGGCCGCGGCGGTGCCCAAGCCCGCGCCTGAGCTGCCCGAGGGCGCCCGCATCGAGCAGATCTGGCTGGTCGAGGTGCCCTACACCCCCGAGGCCGCGCAGCTGCGTCCTGCGCTCCGCCATCAGCACCTGGCCCGGATGATGCGGCTCAAGGTCCAGGACCGGGTCATCGAGGTGGGCGGCACGGCCGACATGAGCAAGTCCGTGATCCTGGTCCGGGCATCGGACGAGGACGACATCCGGCGCCTGGTTGCCGAGGACGCCTACACGTCGGGCGGCGTGTGGGGACCGCCCACGATCGTGGGGTACGGGCGGCTCGTCCTCGGGGAGTAGCCGCAGCACCGCTCCCGCGAGGGCCGATCTCAGCCCAGGGACAGGTCGATGACCCCAGGGCCGACCCGGCGACGCACCTCTGCCTCGAGCTCGGCGTCGTAGGCCACGCCCCGCAGCTCCATCGGCAGCGCGATGCCGCCGGGCGCGGGCACGTGCACGACGACGCGCGTGGCGCCCGGGCGCTCGCGCAGCACCGCCTTGAACGCCTGCATCGCCGACACGACCCGGTCCGTGCCGGCCTCCCGCGCGAAGCGCACGTTGAGCACCGCGCCGGCCGCCGCCTCCATCGGCCGCGACGGCGCCTGCGCGGCCATCACCGCCCGAGAGCGCTCATCGTCCGGCAGGGCAGGCTCGTCTGGCTCGTCCGCGCCGTCGCCCGCGAGGCCCGGAGGCTCCTGGTACGTGGGGACAGGCTCCGCCGGGGCGACGCGCGGCAGGGCGCTCGGCAGGGTCGGGCTCGGCAGGGTCGGCATCGGCAGAGCAGCGCCGGGCCCCACCGCAACGCGCTCGTGCCCCGCCCCGCTGCTCGTCCCGGAACCATTGCCGCCGCCCCCACTCGGCCCGCGCCGCGCGCGCTTGTCCAGTGCGCCGACCTCCTTCGCGAACGCGTCCGGCCCGGCCTCGGCGACCTCGTCCCAGTCCCACACGGAGTCGGCGAGCAGCGACGCCTCCTCGCCCCGATGGTCCACGCGCCCGGCGACCAGCAGAATCGCCCCGTCGCGCCACATGCCGACCGTCTGCTCGAACGTCTTGGGGAACACCACCACCTCGATGGTCCCCTGCAAGTCCTCGATCGTCACCACGGCCATGGTTGACCTGGCCTTCGTCAGGATGCTGCGGATGCCTGTCACGATCCCGCCCAGCACGACGCGCTGGCCGTCGAGCGACTCGTCCCGCAGGTCCCCCGAGTAGGCCGTCACGAACTGGCCAACGTGGTCGGCTACCGCGCCCATCGGGTGGTCCGACAGGTACAGCCCCATCAGCTCCTTCTCCCAGCGCAGGCGCTCGCGGACGGGCGTCTCGGGCGTCACCGGGAGCGGCCGGTCGAGCACCGTGCCGTCGTCGCTCCCCATGTCGAACAGGCTGGTCTGGCCGGACACGCGGTCGCGCTGGGCGGCCTGTCCCGCGGCGAGCGCGTCGTCGAGGCCCAGCAGCAGCTGGGCGGGATGCCCGAACTCGTTGAGGGCACCGACGCGGATCAGCGATTCGAGCACCTTGCGGTTCGCCAGCCGCACATCCACACGTGAGCACAGGTCCGTCAGACTCCGGAACTCGCCGTCGGCCTCGCGCGCGTCGATGATCGACTGGATGGCGCCCTCGCCCACGTTCTTGACGGCGAGCAGGCCGAAGCGGATGGCCTCGCCCTCGACGGTGAAGCCCAGGCCCGAGCGGTGGACGTCCGGCGTCCGGACGTCGATCCCGAGGCGCCGGCACTCGGCGATCGCCGCGGCCACCTTGTCCGCGTTGTCGCGGAAGGCGGACAGCACCGAGGTCATGTACTCGACGGTGTAGTTCGCCTTGAGGTACGCGGTCTGGTAGGCGATCAGGCCGTACGTCGTGGCGTGCGCCTTGTTGAACCCGTACCGCTCGAACGGCTCGAACGCCTTGAACACCGCGTCGATCGTGGACGCGGAGACGCCCCGCTCAGCCGCCCGCTCGACGAAGGTCTCCTTCATCGACCGCAGCACGGACGACTTCTTCTTGCGGATGGCGTAGCCGAGCGTGTCCGCCTCGGGGCCCGAGAAGCCGCCGAGCGCCACGGCGGCCGCCATGATGTCCTCCTGGTACACGAACACGCCGAATGTGCGGTCGAGGAAGGGCTCGAGCAGCGGGTGGAGGTATTCGACCCGCTCCTGGCCGTGCTTGCGGCGGATGTACGTGGGGATGTTGTCCATCGGGCCCGGGCGGTAGAGCGCCACCATGGCCGCGAGGTCGAAGACGCTCGTGGGCTGGAGCTCGCGGATGTAGCGGCGCATGCCCGCGGACTCGAGCTGGAACACGCCGGTCGTCTCGCCCGAGGCCAGGAGGTCGAACGTCTTGGCGTCGTCGAGCGGGATCTGCTCGAGGTCGATCTCGGCGCCGCGGTGCTCGCGGATGAGCTCCACGGCGCGGCGCAGGATCGTGAGGTTGGACAGGCCCAGGAAGTCGAACTTGAGCAGGCCCAGCGCCTCGATGCCGTGCATCTCGTACTGGGTCATCAGCGCGTCCGAGTTGGTCGCCTTCTGGAGCGGCATCAGCTCGGTCAGCGGCTCGCGCGAGATCACGACGCCGGCCGCGTGGGTGGACGCGTTGCGGGCCACGCCCTCGAGCTGCCGGGCGAACCCGATCAGCTGCCCGACCTGCGGGTCCGCGTCCACCATCTCCTTGAGCGCCGGGCTGATCTCGAGCGCCTCCGCGAGCTTGATGCCCAGCTGGTTGGGCACGGCCTTGGCAATCTTGTCCACATCGCCGTAGCCCATCCCCAGGACGCGCCCCACGTCGCGGATCGCCGCCCGGGCGAGCATCGTGCCGAAGGTGATGATCTGCGCGACGTGGTCGTGGCCGTACTTGCGGCTGACGTAGTTGATGACCTCTTCCCGGCGCTCGTCCTCGAAGTCGATGTCGATGTCGGGCATCGTCACGCGGTCGGGGTTGAGGAACCGCTCGAACGGCAGGGCATAGTGGAGCGGGTCCACCGGCGTGATGCCCAGCGTGTACGTCACGATCGAGCCCGGCGCCGAGCCTCGGCAGGAGGTGGCGATCCCCTGGCTCTTGGCGTAGTTCACGAAGTCGGCCACGATGAGGAAGTAGCCCGCGTACCCCATCTGGAGGATGATCCCCAGCTCGTAGTCCAGGCGCGCCTGCATCTCCGGGGTCACCGTGCCGTACCGGCGCACCAGGCCCCGCTCGCACTCCTTGCGCAGCCAGGTCTCGATGGTCTCGCCCTCGGGCACCGGGAAGTGCGGGATGCGGAGCTCGCCCAGCGGCAGCCGCAGATCGACCATCTCGGCGACGCGGCGGGTGTTGAGCAGCGCCGCGCGCTGGTCTGGGAACAGCCGGAACATCTCGTCCGCGGTCTTGAGGTAGAAGTCCGGGCCCTCGAAGCGCATCCGGTTGGGCGTGTCGAGGTTGCTCCCGGTGCCCACGCACAGCAGGACGTCGTGGGCGGCGTGCTGCTCAGGGTGGACGTAGTGCAGGTCGTTGCTCACGATCAGCGGGATGCCGGTCTCGGGGGACAGGCGCAGGAGCTGCTCGTTGAGGACCCGCTGGTCGGGGATCTTGTGGTCCTGGAGCTCAAGGAAGAAGCGGCCCTTGCCCAGGATGTCCTCGTATTCCTTGGCGATGTGCTTCGCGAGGTCCCAGTCGCCGGCCTCGAGCGCCTTGGGGACCTCCCCGCTCAGGCAGGCCGACATGCCGACGAGCCCCTGGCTGTACCTGGCGAGGTGCTCGCGGTCGATGCGCGGCTTGTAGTAGTAGCCGTCGATGTGGGCGTCGGTGACCAGGCGGCACAGGTTCTGGTAGCCGGTCATGTCCGTCGCGAGCAGCACCAGGTGGTAGGGCTGGCTGTCGGCCTTGCCCTCCTTGTCCCGCATCGAGCGGCGGGCGACATAGGTCTCCACGCCGATGATCGGCTTGATGCCCGCCTTGGTGGCCGCCTGGTAGAACGCGACGCTGCCGTAGAGCGCCCCGTGGTCCGTGATGGCGAGGCTGTCGAAGCCGTGCCGGACGCTGGTGTCCACGAGGTCGGTGATGCGGCCCAGGCCGTCGAGCAGGCTGAACTCGCTGTGCGTGTGGAGGTGGACGAAGTCGTTCGGGGCGATGCTCATCGGGAGTCCAATGGTACCCGCCGGGGCGGATTGAACCGTACTGAGGTCCGTGGACACGGACGCCGTGT
>JBBIIL010000005.1:49156-92250 GCA_037446495.1 Chloroflexota bacterium
TTCTTCGGGGCGATGCTCACGGGGACGCCTCGTCCCGGCACCGGGACGGGGCGTCGTCCACTGGCCCGTCCGCTGCCCCCAGCACACCACGAGCGCGGTCGTTCTCAGATACCGGCAGCAGCGGTGGTCGATGGCCCGTTCGAGGTGGCCCATGCACGCGGCGTATCTCGCCCACCGCCGCGGCCGGTGGCTGAGCGTCGACAGGACTCGCGCACCGGCGGCCGCGGTGCCGGAGAGCGGTCTGCGGCAGTCGAGGCCTAGGCATTCGCTTCCACGCACGCCGCGCCTCGCACCTGCCAGCCGCGGTGCACGAGATCGGGCGGCCCTCAAGCACGGCGCAGGGCCAGATCGACTCCCACGGCTGCGCCAATTCGACCCCGGGGCGAAGGATCCGACTGCCGCCGGTCGTTCCGTCGACTGGCAGGCGACGTTGCGACCGGCGAGCGGGCGAGACCAGGCCCGACCACGTCAGAACTTCGACGGAGCGGCGACGATGCGCCCGCTCCTCCCCGAGATCATCGACTGACAGTCGAACGGAGGCGCGATCCGCGCGGCCGCGACCGCTCCCGCCGGTGGCCACGTGCTGGGGCGGCGGGTGCGAGCCCGGCCGGCGGGCCCGGCACCGGGCCCGCGGACTCGACGAGGCGCGGGGACGACGTCTGCCGATTGCTACCATCGGCTGATGCAGTACCTCGATACCCGCGGCCTGGCGGGGCGCCCGCGCATGTTCAGCGAGGCCGTCCTCGAGGGGATCGGGCCGGGCGGCGGCCTGTTCGTGCCCGAGCGGCTGCCCGAGCTGGACGCCGCGGGCCTCGATCACCTCGCCTCCCTCCCCTACGCCGCGCGCGCCGAGCGAGTCCTGAGCAGCTTCGAGCCGGATCTCGCGCCAGGCGTGCTCCACGCGGCCGTGTCCAGCGCCTACGGCTCGCAGTTCGACAACCCTGGGATCGCCCCACTCCGCGACCTCGGCGGGGGGCGGTTCGTCCTGGAGCTGTGGCACGGTCCGACGCTCGCGTTCAAGGACATGGCGCTCCAGCTCATGCCCCGGCTGTTCAGCGCGGCGATCGAGCGCGCAGCGGCGGACGGCGCGGGCGAGTACCTGATCCTGGTGGCGACGAGCGGCGACACCGGCGCGGCGGCGCTCGAGGGCTTCGCGGATCGCGAGCACACGAAGATCGCGGTCCTGTTCCCCGAAGCCGGCGTGTCCACGCTCCAGGAGCGCCAGATGACGACACGCCCGGGCGCCAACGTCAACGTGTTCCGCGTCGGGGGCGACTTCGACGCCTGCCAGACCGCGGTCAAGCGCGTGTTCGAGGATGCGGCGTTCGCCGCCGAGCTGGCGGCCGGCCATGGGCTCTCGCTCTCGTCCGCCAACTCGATCAACTGGGGACGGCTCCTGCCCCAGATCGCCTACTACCTCTCCGCCTGCGCCGACCTGCGGGCGCGCGGGGCGCTGCGCGACGGGCAGCTCGTGGACGTCTGCGTCCCGACCGGCAACTTCGGCAACGTGCTCGCGGCGTGGTACGCGCGGCGGATGGGCGCGCCGATCGGCCGGCTGATCAGCGCCAGCAACTCCAACAACGTCCTCGCCGAGTTCATCGCCACGGGCGTGTACGACATCAGCGCCCGGTCGCTGGTGCGGACGCCCTCGCCGTCGATGGACATCCTGATCTCGAGCAACCTCGAGCGGCTGCTGTGGGACCTCACCGGCGATCCGGAGCGGATCCGCGGCTGGATGGCCGGCCTTGGGGCAACCGGCCGCTTCGAGGTGGACTCGGCCACCCTCGCCAGCCTGCGCGACGTCTTCGCCGGCGGCTGGGTGGACAACGCGACCTGCCTGGCGACGATCGCCGAGGTCCAGCGCGAGCGCGGCTACCTGTTCGACCCGCACACGGCCGTCGCCTGGAAGGTGGCCGATGCGGCTGCGGAGGACCGGCCCGTCCTGATCGTGGCCACCGCCCACTGGGCCAAGTTCCCGGC
Organism: Chloroflexota bacterium; assembly: GCA_037446495.1. Classification (GTDB taxonomy): domain Bacteria; phylum Chloroflexota; class Limnocylindria; order Limnocylindrales; family CSP1-4; genus CAIXZV01. The sequence continues at coordinate 51,137 of JBBIIL010000005.1, forward strand.
CGATGTGACTCGCGCGCTCACCGGCCAGGCCCCCGACGCGCCCATGCCCACCGGTGACGCGGAGTTGGAGCTCCTGCGGCGCGTCCCGGACCTGGCGCCGGGCGCCACCGTCCCGCCACAGCTCGACGCGGTCCTCCGGCGGCCAGTCCGCTTCCACACCCGGATCGACTCGACGCCGGACGTGGTCGAGGCGGCCCTTCGCGAATGGCTCGCCGGGGGCTGATCGCGCTCCTGCGTCGGTGCTGGCCGCGATCCGGGCGGCGGTATCCTCGGGCGGGAGCACAACGACAATCGACCGCCCTCTCCGCCCTCTCCGCCCTCTCCACCCTCTCCGCCCCGCCCTATCGCCCAATCCGCCCAGCTGCCGTCGCCAGCCGCGACCGCTGCCGGGCCACACGAGGTCAGCAACGTGACGCCCACCGCCGAGCCCCGCCGCGCACCCGCCATCGTCTTCGGGACCGACGGCTGGCGCGCCCGAACCGCGGAGGACTACACGTTCGAGTCCGTCCGACGCTGTGCCGACGGCGTCGCCGAGTACGTCGAGGCGCGGGGCGAGAGCGCCAAGGGCGTCGTCATCGCGTTCGACCGACGGTTCGCGTCCGAGCACTTCGCGGCGGCGGCGGCCGAGGTGGTCACGGCCCGGGGCATCCCGGTCGCCCTCGCCACGCAGGCGGTCCCCACGCAGATGTCGTCGCTCGAGATCGTCCTTCGGGGATACGCGGCCGGCATCGTGATCACCGCCAGCCACAACCCCTGGACCGACAACGGGTTCAAGGTGAAGGCACCCACGGGCGCGGCGGCCGGCGGCGAGATGCTCAAGACCATCGAGGCTCGGATCGCCGGCAACGCCGACCTCCACATCGAGCGCCGCCCGCTCGAGGATGCGGAGGCCGCGAGCCTGCTCACCCGCTTCGACCCGTTCGACGACTACGAGGCCCACATCCGCAAGACCCTCGACCTGGAATACCTGCGCGCCGCGGACGTGAGCGTGCTGGTCGAGCCGCTCTGGGGTGCGGGCGCGGGCTGGATCAGCCGACTCCTCGCCGGCGGCAGGATCCGCGTCACCGAGCTTCACCTCGAGCGCAACCCGTACTTCGGCGGCGTAAACCCCGAGCCCATCCGCCCCAACGTCGACGAGGCGCTCGCCAAGCTGGCGGCAGGCGGCTTCGACCTTGGCCTGATGCTCGACGGCGACGCTGACCGGGCGGGCGCGGCCGACGAACGCGGCGTGTTCATCCACCAGCTCGAGGTCACGGGCCTGCTCGCCTACTACCTGGCCGAGCACCGCGGCCTGCGCGCGCCGGTGGTCATCAGCGTCAACAACACCTCCATGGTCCCGCGCCTCGGCGAGCACTACGGCTTCCCCGTGCACGAGGTCCCGGTGGGCTTCAAGTACATCGGCCCCAAGATGATCGAGACGGGCGCGATGCTCGGCGCCGAGGAGTCCGGCGGCTTTGGCCTCGGGATGCATCTGCCCGAGCGCGACGGCGTCTACGCCGACCTCATGCTGCTCGACCTGTTCCTCCGCGAGCGCGAGCGCGGCGTCTGGCCGGTGTCGAAGGCGATGGAGCGCTTCCACCAGATCGCAGGTGCATCCTGGTACTCGCGGGTGGACCTCCACTTCGAGCGGGCAGGCTACGACGCGGTGAAACGGCGCATCGTGGAGGGGCTGCGCGAGGCCGCGCCGACCTCGCTCGCCGGCCAGGCTGTGGTCCGCACGCAGGTCCTGACCACCAACGACGGCTACAAGTTCTTCGTCGAGGACGGCTCCTGGGTGATGATCCGCACCTCGGGTACCGAGCCGCTCTGTCGCGTCTACGCCGAGGCCACCGCGGCCGAGATCCGCGACCGGCTCCTGACCGACGGGGAGGCGCTCGCTCGCGGTTGACGCGCGCGCTGGGCGAACGCTGCCGCGAACCCCGTGGAGCCTACGGGGCCCTCGCCGCGCCGGTCCGGCAGCCCTTCCGCAACCTGGCTGCACCGCAGCTCGCGCCAGATCCGTGCGACGATGGTGGGGCCATGGCACCGCACCGTGTCCTGATCATCGGCGGCGGGTTCGGCGGGCTGAACGCGGCCCAGGCCCTGGGTCGCGACCCGCGGGTCACTGTGACCCTCGTGGACCGCCGCAACTTCCACACCTTCCAGCCCCTGCTCTACCAGGTGGCGACCGGTGCCATCTCGCCCGGCGACATCGCGCAGCCGCTGCGCTCGATCCTGCGCAGGCGCGCCAACACGACCGTGCTCCTCGGCGAGGCCGTGGGCATCGACGTGGCGCGGCGTGAGGTCCTGCTGTCCGACGGCGGCCCCGTCCCGTACGAGACGCTGATCGTGGCCACCGGCGCGCGCCACTCGTACTTCGGCCACGACCAGTGGGCGCCCGACGCCCCCGGCCTCAAGTCGATCGACGACGCGCTCGAGATCCGGCGGCGGATCCTGATCGCGTTCGAGGCGGCCGAGCGCGAGCAGAACCTGGTGCGGCGCCACGAGTGGATGACCTTCGTGGTGGTCGGCGGCGGGCCCACGGGCGTGGAGCTCGCGGGTGCCCTGGGCGAGATCGCCCACGACACGCTGCGCCGCGACTTCCGCTCGATCCACTCGCCCGACGCCAGGATCATCCTGGTCGAGGCGCTCGACAGGATCCTGCCCCCCTACCCGCCCGACCGCTCGAAGTCCGCCAAGAAGCAGCTCGAGAAGCTGGGCGTGGACGTCCGGACCGCCACCCGCGTGATCGACGTGGACGCGCACAGGGTGACGGTGGTCCACGACGGGGTCGAGGAGGCCATCCCGGCCCGCACCACGCTGTGGGCCGCGGGCGTCCAGGCGTCCACGTTCGTCCGGCGCGTGGCCGAGGCGACCGGCGCCCAGACCGATCGCGTCGGACGGATCCTCGTCGGCCGTGACCTGACGGTGCCCGGCCACCCCGAGATCATCGCGCTGGGCGACGCCGCGGTCCAGCCGTGGAAGGACGGCAAGCCCGTCCCCGGCATCGCGCAGGGCGCCATCCAGACCGGCTCCTGGGCGGCCAAGGCGATCGGCGCCCGACTCGACGGCCGCGACCCCGGAACCTTCAGGTTCACCGACAAGGGCGACGTCGCGGTCATCGGCCGCCTCCACGGCGTGACCAACATCCGCTGGCTCGGCCCGCTCGGCCGCCAGGGCGGCGTCATCGCCTGGATGATGTGGCTCGCGATCCACATCTTCTACCTGATCGGGTTCGCCAACCGGATCGTGGTCATGGTCCGCTGGGCCTGGAGCTTCTTCACCAGCGGCCGCGGCACGCGCCTCATCACGGGCAGCCCGCTGCTGCCGCCGATCGAGGAGCCGGCCCCGCCCGCCTGGGCCGCCGACGGCGCCGCTGCCGCGCGGGGCGGGACGGTGGAGTCTGCCGAGAACCACGTGCACTGAACGGGCGCGCTCGATCATCCGGGAGCCACGGAGGTTGCCCGGCGAGCGACCGACCGGCTACGGTTCCCCGATGGATCCCAATCGGCCGCCCTGGTATCGGCGGCCCGACGCTCGATCGCTCGCATGGGTCGCGGCTGCCGCTGGGCCGGGCTGGCGTGCCGTGGGGTGGAGCCGCCTGCGCGGTGGCGTCGCAATGGCAGTGGACGCCGTCGATCTCGAGGGGCCGGGCTCCGCGACATGCCGCCTCGTCCTGCGACGGTGGGTTCGGCCCGGCTGGGAGCAGGACGAGCCAGGGGCCACGCCCGCTCGAGAGGCGGCCGTTCTGGGTGCGCTCGCCACGACTGACGTGCCGGCCCCGCGGCTTGTCGCTGTGGACACCGACGGCACGGCCGCGGGTGTGCCTGCCCTCCTCATGTCCCATCTCGTCGGCCGCCGCCCGTCGCTCGTCGACGAAGCCCGACCGTCGTCGATCGCCGAGATGGCGGACGCGCTCGCACGGATCCACGCGGTCGGAGCCCCCCTGCTTGCGCTGGTCGAGCCGTTTCGGCCGTACTACGAGTTGGCGCAGGCCCGGGTGCCACCGTCGTCCGCACGCCCGTTCCTGTGGCGGGCGGCCCTCGCCGTCGCGGCAGACGGTCCCGTGTTGGCGGCCGAGCGCTTCCTGCACCGGGACTACCACCCCGGCAACACGATCTGGCGCAAGTCGGGCCTCGCTGGGGTCGTCGACTGGGCGAGCGCGTCGCGGGGACCGGTCGCCGTCGACCTCGCCCACTGGCGGGCGAACCTGGGCAGTCGGCACGGCGTCGGGGTCGCGGACCGCGTGCTTTCGGCGTACCGCGCGGCGACCGGCGCGGTGCCGGACGACCAGCCGTGGTGGGACCTGCGCGTCCTGCTGGACTTCCTCGATGTGCCCGCCGCGGTGAAAGGCGCGGAGCTCGAGTGCCTGGAGGTCTACCTGGCCGCGCTGCTCGCGCGGTCCTGACGTCACTCAGGCGAGGCCGGCGGGCATCGAGGACACTGGCGCCGGGTCGGATGCGCGTCCGAGGTACGCTGAGGGCGTGGAGACCTGGCCGCCCAACATCGACGAAGCAGCATTTGAGGACTGGGTGTTCGAGGCCCTCGACCAGATCCCTGAGCGGTTCCGTTCGGCGCTCGGCTCCCTGGCCGTGCTCATCGAGCAGGAGCCGACGCGCGAGCAGCTCGAGCGGCTGGGGGTGCCCGGCATGTACGGGCTGTTCGAGGGCGTGCCGCACGGCCGCTATGAGGCGGGCTGGGCGCTCCATCCCTCGCGGATCACGATCTTCCGCGGGCCATGCCTTCGCTCGGCGGCCACCGTCGAGGGCGTCCACGCGCGCGTCAGCGAGACCGTCCGTCACGAGGTGGCCCACCAGTTGGGCATCTCCGACGCCCGCCTCCACGAGCTCCGAGGGGAGCACGACCACTTGGCGCTCTGACCCGGGCTCGGCCATACTCGACCGCGTGGACGCCCGAATCCTGCTGGTCGAGGACGACCCGTCGATCCGCGAGGTGACCGCGATCGGGCTTCGCGCGGCCGGGTTGACCGTCGCCATCGCCGCCGACGGCGAGGAGGGGCTGGCGCGCTGGCGGGCCGACCGCCCGGACCTCGTCCTGCTCGACGTGATGCTCCCCCGGCTCGACGGCCTCGACGTGCTGCGCGCCATCCGCCGCGAGGCCACCACGCCGGTCGTCCTGCTGACCGCCCGTGCTGACACGATCGACGTGGTGGTTGGCCTGGAGTCGGGCGCCGACGACTACGTGACCAAGCCATTCGAGATGCCCGAGCTGGTGGCACGCGTCAGGGCGGCGCTGCGACGGCACGTGCCCGAGCCCGGGGGGACCGGTGCCGACAGGCCCGTCGTGCTCGGCCCGCTGCGCGTCGATCCGGCCGGGCGCACCGTCGCGCTCGATGGCCGCGAGGTGGCCCTGACGCGCACCGAGTTCGACCTGCTGCGCGAGCTTGCGCGCCAGCCTGGCCGCGTGTTCACCCGTGAGGCCCTGCTCGACCATGTCTGGGGCTACGACTTCCTGGGCGACTCGCGTCTGGTGGATGTCGCGATCGGTCGGCTGCGCGCCAAGGTCGAGGCCGATCCCGCCAGCCCCACGCTCATCGTCACGGTCCGGGGCGCCGGTTACAAGGCCCTGCGGCCGGGCAGCTGATGCGGTGCGCCTCCCGATGAGCCGCCTCCCCCGCACCCCGGGCGGCCTGCGGACGCGGCTCGCCCTGACGCTCGTGGCGCTCGTGGCGATCACGGTCGCGGGCATCAGCCTCGGTGTGTTCGCGTTCGTGGACGCCTCCTTGCGGACCTCCATGGTGGCGGAGGCGCGGCGCCAGGCGGACTTCAACCTCTCGGTGCTGCTCCCGGCGGAGGACCCGCAGCCGACCACCGCCGCGGAATTCGCGGCGAGCGGGCTGCCGGCGGCGTTCCGGTTCCGGGGCGACGTGGAGACGATCGCCGATTTCCGGACCGACATCTACGTCTCGTCGCCCGAACTCGATGGCGCCCTTGCCGACGTCGATCCGGCGCTTCGCGCAATCGTTGCGAGCGGGCAGCTCGGCTACGCATGGCAGGAGCTCCGGGGCCGCAGCGTCCTGATCGTCGGCGGGCGCCAGGGCGGGCCCCCGGACCTCTACTTCGTGTTCGACGCATCGCCGGTGGACCAGGCGCTCGACCAGCTCCGACTCGGCCTCGCCGGCGCCGGCCTCGTGGCGGTACTCCTGGCGCTCATCACCGCCGGGATCATGGCCCGCGGGATTCTGCGGCCGGTCGCGGCGGCGGGCACGGTGGCGCGACGCATCGCCGGCGGCGACCTCTCAGCGCGCGTGCCGACGGGCGGCCGGGACGAGCTGGCGGCCCTCGCTGCGGAGCTCAACCGCATGGCCGACGCCCTGCAGGCGACCGTCGCCCGGCTGGAGGCGGCGCAGGGCCACAACCGCCAGTTCGTGGCCGACGTCGCGCACGAGCTCCGGACGCCGCTCGCGGCGCTGACTGTCGAGGCCTCGCTGATCGAGCCCGCCCTCGCCGACCTGCCGCCTGACGCCCGACGCGCCGGCGAGCTGCTGGTGGGCGACGTGCGGCGGATGCGCACGCTCGTGGACGACCTCCTCGAGATCTCCCGCTTCGACGCCGACGCGGAGCGCCCGGCCTTCGAGGAGGTCGACCTCGGGCGGGTCGTGGCGGCCGTGGTCTCGGTACGCCTCCCGGAAGCTGCGCTGACGATCCCGGCCGCGCCGGTCCGTGCTGCCTCGGACCCCCGCCGGCTCGAGCGGATCCTGGGCAACGTGCTCGACAACGCACGCGACCACGCGCCGGGAGCGCCCGTGGAGGTGTCCCTGGTCAGGGTGCGGAACGGGGCCGTGATCACGGTTGCCGACCGCGGGCCGGGGGTCCCTTTCAGTACGCTCCCGCACCTGTTCGAGCGGTTCTACAAGGCGGACGCGTCCCGTGCCGGCGGCTCGTCGGGCCTGGGCCTCGCGATCGCCGCGGAGCACGCCGCACTCATCGGGGCAGCGCTCCGAGTCCGCGCCCGGCCCGGCGGTGGCCTCGTCTTCGCCCTCACCGTGCCAGTCGCGCCTGTCACCCGTTCGTTACCTCCGGGCGATGTCCCCGACACGCCTGCGGCCGATGCTTGAGGCGTTCGGAATCCGCATCGAGGTCCCGGCCATGCGCGCCGCCGGCCGTTCCCCAGCCGCCCTGATCGTCACCCTTCTGGCCGTCCTGAGCCTCGCCGCCGGATGCTCGCCGTCCAGTGGCCCGCTCGGCACCCCGTCCACTCCAGCCCCAACCGGCAACGCCTCGGTTGCCCCGCCGTCGGGCGATGCGACCCCCGGCGCCCCCGAGGCCTCAGGCCCGGCTGTCACGCCGTCCGCGGCGCCCGCCACAGCACCTGCGACCGCGTCGGCCGCGACCTCGCCGGCGGTGAGCCCCGCCGCAGCTCCGGCCGCCTCGCCCACCCCGGACCTGAGCGGCACCACGATCGTGCGGGCCTACTTCGTCCTCGGCAGCGCCGCTGGCCACAGCGGGCTCGCCCCGGTCCTGCGCGAGATTCCGGCGACAGTCGGCGTCGCCGTCGCGGCCATGCGCCAGCTGCTCGCAGGACCGGACGCGCGCGAGCAGTCCGCGAGCCCGGCGATGTCCACCGCCGTCCCTGCGGCCACGCGCCTGCTGAGCCTCTCGATCCGCAATGGCGTCGCCACCGTCGACGTCTCGGGCGAGTTCGCGGTCGGCTATGACGCCGCGGCGCCAGACGCCCGGTACGCCCAGGTGGTCTACACGCTGACCCAGTTCCCGACGGTGAGCTCCGTGGCCTTCGAGCTCGACGGCCAGCCCGCCGGCGCCGCCGCAATCACGCGGGCCGCGCTGCGCGACGCCTTCCTGCCCACGATCTTCGTCGACCACCCGGCGTGGGGCGCCGCGGCCGGCAACCCCGTGACCGTGTCCGGCGTCGCCAACGTGTTCGAGGCGCAGTTCCGCATCCAGGTCAAGGACGCCAGCGGCAGGATCCTGGTGGACCAGGCCGCCCAGGCCGGGTGCGGCACGGGGTGCTGGGGCCAGTTCTCGACCGCGCTCGCCTACACCGTGGCGTCGGCCCAGTGGGGCACCTTGCGCGTGTACGACCTCTCGATGAAGGACGGCTCGGCCGTGGACGTCACGGAGTACCCGGTCTGGCTCACGCCCGTCGGCTGACCGCCGCCGACCAGCGGCCCGGCAGCGAGCGCGGGGTCCGTGCCGGGCTCGCATCGCGCCCTCGCCCCGCGACGAGCCGAGGACCGCGACGAGTCGAGGACGCCGGCACGATACGATCAGCCCGAACACGGCCGCGGGGCGGCCGGCAGCGAGGCGAACGTGACCACCGATCGACTGAGCGTCGTCTATCCAGTGCCCGCGCCGGGCGGCTCGGCGCGCATCGCGCAGGCATGGGCACGGGTGCCGCCCGACCTCGGGCCGGCGGCCCGCTCCGCGCAGAAGGCGCGCGCCGCCGACCTGCTGCGGGCCCACGACGCCGTGCTCGTCGCCCACTTCTACACCGACGGCGACATCCAGGACCTCGCGCTCGAGACCGGCGGCCTCGTCGCCGACTCGCTCGAGATGGCACGGTTCGGGCGGTCGCACCCGGCCGGCACGCTCGTGGTGGCGGGCGTCCGGTTTATGGGCGAGACCGCGAAGATCCTCAGCCCCGACAAGCGCGTCCTGGTGCCGGACATGGAGGCGACGTGCTCGCTCGACCTGGGCTGCCCGCCCGACGAGTTCGCTGCGTTCTGCGACGCCCACCCCGACCGCACCGTCGTCGTGTACGCGAACACGAGCGCGGCCGTCAAGGCTCGCGCCGACTGGGTCGTCACCTCGTCGTGCGCGCTCGCCATCGTGCGCGACCTGGCCGCCCGGGGCGAGGCCGTCGTCTGGGCGCCCGACCGCCACCTGGGCGAGTACATCGCCCGCGAGACGGGGGCGGACATGGTCCTGTGGCGGGGCGCCTGCGTGGTCCACGACGAGTTCAAGGGACTCGAGCTCGAGCTGCTGCGCGAGGAGCATCCCGACGCGCTGGTGCTGGTGCACCCCGAGGCTCCCGAGGCCGTGGTCGCGCAGGCCGACGTCGTCGGGTCGACGTCGCAGTTGCTGGCCGCCGTCGTCAGCGGGTCGGCGCGCGAGTACATCGTGGCCACCGACAACGGGATCCTCCACCGGATGCGCCAGCTCGCGCCAGGCGCGACGCTGATCGAGGCGCCGACCGCCGGCGACAGCGCGACCTGCATGAGCTGCGCCCACTGCCCGTGGATGGCGATGAACAGCCTGGGTGGCATCATCGCCGCGCTCGAGACCGGCAGCGGCGAGGTGGTCCTGCCGGAGCCTGTCCGGCGGCGCGCCCTCCTCCCGATCGAGCGGATGCTCGCGTTCGTGGAGACGCATCCGGGCAGCGTCGCGGCCTCGTACCGCGGCCATGTGCCGCACCTCGGCTCGGCATAGCGCCGCCCCGATGGGCTACCACCCCGCCTCGCGCAACGAGACCCTCGACGAGGCGATCGCCCGCAACATCCGCGACGCGCTGCGCGAGGACGTCGGCACAGGCGACTGGACGGCTCGGCTCGTGCCCGACGCGCCGGCGCATGGACGCGTCACCGTCCGCGAGGACGCCGTGCTGTGCGGCCGCGCCTGGTTCGAGGGCTGCATGCTGGCACTCGACCCCGGGGCGGTGGTCCGCTGGGCGTACGCCGAGGGCGACGACATGGCCGCCGGCACCACCGTGTGCGACGTCTGGGCATCGGCGCACGCGCTGCTCTCAGCGGAGCGTCCCGCACTCAACTTCCTGCAGCTGCTCTCGGGAACCGCCTCGACGGCTCGCCGCCACGTCCGCGCCATCGAGGGCGCCTCGCCCAATCCGCGCGGCTGCGTCGTGCTCGACACGCGCAAGACCGTGCCCGGGCTGCGCCTCGCGCAGAAGCACGCTGTGCGCGTCGGCGGCGGTGGCAACCAGCGGCTGGCGCTGTGGGACGGGATCCTGATCAAGGAGAACCACATCGCCGCTGCGGGCGGGATCGCCGAGGCGTTGGGCGCCGCGCGCCGCCTCGTGGGCGCCGCGGACGTCCCGGTCCAGATCGAGGTGGAGCGCCTAGACCAGCTCGACGAGGCGCTGGAGGCCGGCGCGACGAGCATCCTCCTCGACAACCTCACGCTCGCGGACATGCGCGAGGCGGTCATGCGGACGGCGGGCCGAGCGCTCCTCGAGGCGTCAGGCGGGGCTGAGCTCGCCAGTCTGCGCGAGGTCGCGGCCACCGGCGTGGACCGGATCTCCGTGGGCGCGCTGACCAAGCACGTCCGCGCGGTCGACTTCTCGATGCGGCTGGTCGACGGCTGACCGCTCGGCTGCGGCCAGCGGACCCGCCTCAGCCGCGCGACACCCTCTTGCGGGCGAGGACCGTGGGCAGGCTGGCCGGCAGCGTGTACGGGTAGTCCCGGCTGAAGTGCAGGCCCCGGCTCTCATGCCGCGACAGCGCCGACCGGACGACCAGCTCGGACGTCGTCAGCAGGTTGCGCAGCTCGAGCAGGTCGCGGTTGACGCGGAACTTCGCGTAGTACTCGTCGGTCTCGTCGCGCAGCAGCCGGATCCGGTGCAGTGCGCGCTCGAGCCGCTTCGTGGTGCGCACGATGCCGACGTAGTTCCACATCGTCAGTCGCAGCTCGTCCCAGTTGTGCGAGATAACGACCTGCTCATCGGCATCCTCGACCTGGCTCTCGTCCCATGCCGGCAACGCCAGCGCGTCCGCGCCGTCCTCGGCACTGATCGCCGCCGCGGCGGTGCGCCCGATCACGACGCACTCGAGCAGCGAATTGCTGGCGAGTCGATTGGCTCCGTGGAGGCCCGTGTAGCCGGTCTCGCCGACCGCGTACAGGCCCGGCAGGTCCGTCCGCCCGTCGAGGTCGGTCACCACGCCGCCGCACGTGTAATGCGCCGCCGGCACGACCGGGATCGGCTGGTGCGCAATGTCGATCCCCAGCTCCAGGCAGCGCGTGTAGATCGTCGGGAAGTGTTCCCGCAGGAACGGCTCGCCGAGGTGCGTCGCGTTCAGGAACACGTTGTCGAGGCCCTGGCGCTTCATCTCGAAGTCGATCGCGCGGGCCACGATGTCGCGTGGCGCCAGTTCCATGCGCTCGTCGTGGCGGGCCATGAACCGCGTCCCGTCGGGCAGCTCGAGCGACGCCCCCTCGCCGCGCAGCGCCTCGGTGATCAGGAAACTCCGCTCGACCGGGTGGTAGAGGCAGGTCGGGTGGAACTGGATGAACTCCATGTTGGCGATCCGGCAGCCGGCCCGCCAGGCCATCGCGATCCCATCGCCGGTCGAGGTCTCGGGGTTCGTCGTGTAGCGGTACACCTTGCCGACCCCGCCGGTCGCCATCACCACGGCGGCAGCTGGCAGGGTCTCGACGCGGCCCGCGTCGATGTCCAGGGCGTACACGCCGTAGCAGCGGTCCGGCTCGTCGCGGCGGAGATGCCGCGACGTGACGAGGTCGACGGCCATCCACCGCTCGAGCATGGTGATCTGCGGGTGGGCGCGCGCCTTGGCGAGCAGCGCCTCGTGGATCGCTTCGCCGGTCGCGTCCGCCGCGTGCGCGATCCGGCGGACGGAGTGGCCGCCCTCGCGCGTGAGGTGGAGGCCGAGCGGCCCCGCCGGATTGGGGGTGAACGGCACGCCCTGCTCCAGCAGCCACTCGATCGCCGCTGCGCTGTGCTCCGCGATGAACCGGGCCGCGTGCTCGTCCACCAGGCCCGCCCCGGCAATCTGGGTGTCGTTGACGTGGAGATCCACGCTGTCGTCGTCACCGAGCACGCCGACGATCCCGCCCTGGGCCTTGGGCGTGGCGCCCTCATCGAACCCCCGTTTCGCCAGCACCACGACGGGGCGGCGGTCGGCGAGGTGGAGTGCGACGGTCAGGCCGGCGAGGCCGGCCCCGACGATGACGACGGGCAGCCCGTCGGACGGATCGGAGGGCATGGGGTACATCTTCTAATCTTAGGCCCGCCGGGGCGCGCCACGCACTCGCGCCCGATGTCAGCCCCGCAGCGGGTAGCGGCCGAGCTCCTGGGCGGCGTCGACCATCGCCAGGATGTTCGCCGCGGGCACGTCGTCCATGATCGTGTGCACCGCCGCCACCATGTAGCCGCCGCCGGCGCCGAGCTCGCGGATCACGCGGGCCGTCTCGGCGCGCACCTCGGCCGGTGTCCCGTTGGGCAGCACGTGCTTGGTATCGATCGCGCCGCAGAACGTGACGCGCTCGCCGTAGCGGCGCTTGAGGCCTCGGAGGTCGGACATCCGCCCTGCAGAGGTCTGGACGGGATTAACGATGTCGACGCCGATCTCCACCAGGTCGTCGAGCAGGTCGAAGACGTCGCCGTCGGTGTGGAAGAACACCTTCGCCGGCGTCCGATCGCGGATGAACGCGATGTACGCGGCATGAATCGGCTTGAGCACCCGCCGGTACATCGACGGCGACATCAGGAGCGACTCCTCGGAACCCAGGTCGTCGCCGATCTTGATGATGTCGACGTTCGGGCCCAGCTCGTCGAGGAAATGGCCCATGAGCCGTTGGCACAGGTCCGCGATCCGGCGCAGCAGTGCCTCCGCGAACTCGGGCTCTGCAGCCAGGTTCACGAGGAATGCCTCCATGCCCTGCATCGCGAACGCTCGCTCGAGCGGGAACAGGAGCCACGGCGTGGCCATGATCGCATAGCGGTCCTCGGCGGCCAGGGCCGCCGCAGCGGCCCGGACGTGCGCGACCCGCGACGGGTCGTCCATGTCCGGCCACGGATAGCGCTCGATGGCGTCCAGGGTCTCGGCCTCGCGCATGGGATGCACGCCCGGGAACCAGTGGCCCTCGGAGATCTCGACCTGGCCGCTCCCCCAGTCGTCGACGAACGGGGCGTGCGGCGGCCGCTCCCGATTCCGCCGAAGCGTCGCCGCGGGGAACGCGTCGAGAACGGGGCGCACGTCGGTGCCGAGTCGCTCGAGAACGGCTTCGGTGGGCAGCGCCGTGCCCAGTTCGGGCCAGTCGTAGATGGAGGCTTCGCCCGGGTCCAGCCCGAGCATGCCGGCCAGCTCGCGGTACGGCCGCGCCTTGATCCCCGTCGCATTGCTGACGCCCACCACGATCGGCACCCGGTCGGGCTCCTCGTGGGCGAGGGTGGCGAGGACGCGTTCGCGAGGAGTCATCGGCATCTGGCTGGTCTCCGGGTCGGCATCAGGTTGCGCGAGCGGCCTGGGCTACGTCAGTGCCGCCAGCCCATTATCGATCGCCGCGCCCTGCGAACACTGGGAGCGAGCACAGGCCGCGCAGCACGAAGGTCGGCTTCCACGCTGGCGTCGACACGAGCTCGAGGCGCGGCATCCGCCGCAGCACGGCGTCGAACAGGATCCCCATCTCGAGCTTCGCCAGCGGCGCGCCCAGGCAGTAGTGGATGCCGGCCCCGAACGAGAGGTAGGGGTTCGGCCGCCGGTCGAGCACGAGCTCCTCCGACCGCTCCACGCCCTCGGGATCGCGGTTGGCTGAGGCGAACTGGAGGGCCAATTCTGCCCCCCGCTCGATCCGCACGCCGTAGAGCTCCACGTCGTCGAGCACCCAGCGCTCGAACATCGGCAGCGGCGTGTCGAACCGCAGGAGCTCCTCGAGGGCGGTCGGCACCAGCGACGGGTCGGCCCGGAGCGCCGCCAACGCGTCTGGATGGCGGAAGAGGGTCCACCAAGCGTTGCCGGTGCCATTCACGCTTGCCTCGTGGCCGGCGTTGAGGAGCAGCGCGCATGTCCCGATCAGCTCGCCCTCGGTGAGCGTGTCGCCGGCATCGGCGACCTGCGCCAGAGCCGAGATCAGGTCGTCGCCCGGGTGGAGGCGCCGGTCGCGGGCGAGGTCCCGCAGGTAGCCGCTGAACGCGAGGCTGGCCGAGACGGCCTTGCGCTGGCTATCCTCGGGCGGGTTCAGCTCGTACATCAGGCAGATGTCGGCCGACCAGGGCCGGAGCAGGTGCCGGTCGCCCGCGGGGACGCCGAGCAGCTCCGCGATCACCGTGACCGGCAGCGGCTCAGCGACGTCCGCGATCAGATCGAACTCGCCCGCCTCCAGCGCAGCGTCAACCAGCCGCCCGACGATCATCTCGATCCGCGGCCGCAGCCCCTCGACCGTCGCGGGCGTGAACGCCTTCGACACGAGCCGCCGGAGGCGTGTGTGGTCCGGCGGCTCGCGGTCCAGCATCCCATCCTGAACCAGCCGCCAGAAGGGATCCTGCCACTCGGGCGGCTGGTCACGACCGATCTCCGCGTGGCTGGCGACGTGGAGGTACGTGCGGCCCAGCCGCCGGTCTCGGAGCAGCGTGTTCACGTCGTGGAAGCGGGACACGATCCACTGGCCGGTGGCCGGGTTCCAGAGCAGCGGGTGGTCCGCGCGCATGCGCTCATACGCCGGGTACGGATTGGCGATGAACGAGGCGTCGTCGGGATCGAATCCGAGCGCCGCCGGCGTGGTGGCGTACGGATCGCTGGTCTCGCGCGCGGCGGGCGGCGGCGTTGCCATGGCCGGATGCTAATCGAAACGGGCGGGGGCGTCCCGGCGGCCGGTCAGGTCGCCGCTTCGCGCTCGTACGGCTGGCCGTCGGCTGCTGGGGGGATGCTCCGCCCCACCACGCCTGCCAGGACCACGATGGTGAGGATGTAGGGCAGCGCGTCCCACAGCTGGGCCGGCACGGCCGTCATGACCCCGCCGAGATCCCCGCTCGGCGGGGCGATCTTGATGAGCTGGCTGATCTCGAGGAAGACCGCGAACAGCAGCGCCGACAGGAAGCCGCCGATCGGCGTCCAGCGGCCCATGATCATCGCGGCGAGCGCGATGAACCCGCGGCCGATGGTCATGCCGATCTGGAACGAGTTGGTCGCCTCCATGCTGAGGAACGCACCGGCCAGGCCCGCGAACACGCCGGCGATCATGACGTTCTGGTAGCGCAGCCGGATGACGTCGATGCCCACCGTCTCCGCGGCCCTCGGGTGCTCGCCGACAGCCCTCGTGCGAAGGCCCCAGCGGGAGCGGAAGAGCCAGATCTGGAGACCGATGACCAGGAACACCGTGGACATGGCGATCGGGCCCTGGTTGAGGAACATGGCGATCAGCCAGCCCACCACGGGGAGCTGCGTCAACGCGTCCGGCGGCTGGAACGCCGCGAACTCGCCGGCGCCCACGGGCGATGACTTCGAGATCAACTGGTCGAGGTAGCCGGTGACGCCGGCCGCCGCGATGTTGATGATCGTCCCGCTGATGATCTGGTCGGCGCGGAGCGAGATCGACATCCAGGCGTGCACGCCCGAGATGAGGACCGCGACCAGGACGGCCGCGGCCAGCGCGATCAGGAGCGGCATCGTGATCCCGAAGATGTCCGACCCGGTCGGGTTGCCGAACAACGGGTTCACGGCGATCCCCACCACCCAGGCGGTGAACGCGGACGCGAGCATCGTGCCCTCGATGCCGATGTTGACGACACCCGACCGCTCGCAGATGACGCCGGTCATGGCCGCCAGGGCGAGCGGCGTGGCCTGCAGCATGATCGTGGCAGCGTTGCCCGGCAGGATCGCGACGAGGTAGCCGACGAGCTGGAAGGCGAGGCCCAGGATCGGGATGCTGTAGAGGCCGTTGATCAGCCAGGTGATGTCCATCAAGGCACCGAGTCCCCGACCGACGCCACGGCCGACTCGGTGTGGCGCTCGCCACGCGGATCGGCATGGAGCAGCCGCCGGATGACGGGGCTGGCGACCAGCGCAAACAGGATCATCGCCTGGATGACGTCGACGAGTTCAGCCGGGATCTCGGCCTTGATCTGCATCAGGCCGGCCCCGGCCCGCATCGCACCGAACAGCAGCGCCGACGGCATGATCAGGATCGGGTTCGAGCGAGCGAGCAGCGCCACCGCGATCGAGTCGAAGCCAACGGTGGTGCCGAAGCTGGACGTCATGGAATGCGTGACGCCGAGCAGCACGCAGCACCCGGCCAGACCGGCCAGCATGCCGCTGAAGGTCATGGTCGCGACGATGATCAGGCGCGGCCGCATGCCCGCGTAGCGCGAGGCGTCCGAATTCGCCCCTGTGGCCCGGACCTCGAAGCCCCAGGTTGTCCGGAACAGGATCCACCAGACGACGATCGCTGCGATGACCGCGAGCAGGATCCCCAGATGGCCGTTGGGCGGCAGGATGATCGGCCAGGCCGCGTTCCCCACGTCGTAGGTGATGGCCTGGGGCGATTGGGGAACCTTGAGTGGACCGCTCACCAGCGCCGCCAGCAGCTGGATCGCGATGTAGTTCATCATGATCGTGCTGACGACCTCGTGCGCCCCGGAGAACGCCTTCAGGAACCCCGGCACGAAGCCCCACGCAGCCCCGAGCGCCATTCCGGCGAGCGTGGCGCACACGATGGCCACCGGCGCCGGCGCCGCTGCGAGCCAGACCCCGACGGTGACGGCGCCGAGCGCGCCGAGCAAGAACTGGCCCTGCACGCCGATGTTGAACAGGCCTGCTTTGAAGCCGAAGCCGACCGCCAGCCCTCCGAACACCAGCGGCGCGGTGTTCACCATGGTTCCCACGATCGCGTGGAAATCCCCGGCGAGCCACTCGTGGGGGGTGCCGATGGCGCCCTGGATCATGGCCTGGTACGCGGTCACCCACAGCCAGGGATCGAACGCCTTGCCCGGGATCAGCGGCTCGGAGAGCAGGATGACCGCCGCGCCGAGCACGACCGAGCCCACGATCACGGCCAGCGGCACCGCCACCACCGACCAGAGCCGGGCTGCCGTGCTCACCCTGTCGCGGGTCTCGGCCGTCGGCGTCCCCGCGCTCATGCCGGCACCTCCGCGGTTGCGGCCTCCGCCCGTGCCGCGCCTCCAGTCGCCATGAGGAGGCCCACCTCGTTCTTGTCAGCCGTCGGCCCGTCGAGCACGGCGACGATCCGCCCCCGGTACATGACCGCGATCCGGTCCGACAGCTCGAGCACCTCGTCCAGCTCCGCCGAGACCAGCAGCACTGCCGTCCCGGCGTCGCGCTTTGCGATGACCTGCTTGTGGATGAACTCGATGCTCCCAACGTCGAGGCCGCGCGTGGGCTGGTCGAGGACCAGCAGCTTGAGGTCGCGGTCGAACTCGCGGGCGACGACGACCTTCTGCTGATTGCCGCCTGACAGCGTGGCCGCCCTGGCGGTCACCGACGGCGTCCTGATGTCGAACCGCTCCACCGCTGAGATGGCATCGCGTTCGATCGCCGCGCCGTCGCGCAGCACGCCCCGTGAATAGGGGCGCCGATAGTAGCTGGTGAGGACCAGGTTGTCCGCGATCGAGAACGGGAGGATGAGCCCGAAGCGATGGCGGTCGGCCGGAACGTACGCCACGCCCGTCTCGTTCAAGGCGCGCGGTGAGCTGCCGGTGATGTCCCGCCCGTCAAGCGTGATCTTGCCGGCGGTGGGCTTGCGCAGGCCCACGATCGCCTCCACAAGCTCGTCCTGGCCATTGCCGGCCACCCCCGCGATCCCCAGGATCTCCCCCGCCCGGATCTCGAGGTCCACGCCTCCGAGCACCGCGTGTCCCCGGTCGTCCGTCGCCTCGAGGCCGCTGACCCGCAGCATCGGCCTGCCGGGGTTGGAGACCCCCCGGTCAACAGTGAGCTGGACCTCGCGGCCGACCATCAGCTCGGCGAGGTCGTCCTCATTGGTCTCGGTCGGCCTGCGCTCGCCGACCACCCGCCCGCGCCGGATGACGGTGATCCGGTCGGCGATCTCCAGCACCTCGTACAGCTTGTGGCTGATGAACACGATGCTGTGGCCCTGGTCGGCGAGGCGGCGCAGGACGACGAAGATCTCCTCGGTCTCCTGGGGCGTGAGCACCGCGGTGGGCTCGTCGAGGACGAGGATCCGGGCGTTGCGGTAGAGCGCCTTGAGGATCTCCACCCGCTGCTGCCAGCCCACCGAGAGGGTGCTGACCTTGGCCTCCGGATCGATCTCGAAGCCGAAGCTGCGGCCGAGCTCGAGGATCCGCCGGTGCGCCTCCTTGCGATCGAGGAACACGCGGTTGGCCATCGTCTCCTCGCCGAGCAGGATGTTGTCGGCGACGGACAGGACGGGCACGAGCATGAAATGCTGGTGGACCATGTTGATGCCGCGGGCGATGGCGTCCGCCGGCCCGCTGATCCTGACCTGCTCCCCGTCGAGCAGGATCTGGCCCTCGTCGGGCGTGGCCAGCCCGTAGAGGACGTTCATGAGCGTGGTCTTGCCGGCGCCATTCTCGCCGAGCAGGGCGTGGATCTCGCCCGGCCGCACATCGAGGCTGATGCCGTCGTTGGCCACGACCCCCGGATAGCGCTTCGTGATGCCGCGCATCTCGAGCGGCGGTGCCTGGATCGTGCCCGAAAGACCGGCCATGCCATCAAGCTCCGGTGGGCGTGGGCCGAATGTGGACGACGGGCCGGCCGAGGTGGCCGGCCCGTCGTCGCGTGATCGCGGCTAGCGGCTCAGGGGAGCGGCGCCTTGGGGTTGCCGCACGCCGACCCAGCCGGGCAGGTCTGCAGTGTCCCGGCCTTCATCGCGGCCAGGGCCGTGCTGAGCGCCTGGGTGACCTCGGGGCCGAACATGCTGGCCTTGTCGTGGAAGTCCGACGCGCCGATGCCGTCGTTGGCGGCGTTGTTGAGCACGTCGCCCGCCTGCAGGGTGCCGGCGGCGATCTCCTGGATGGCCTGGCTCGTGGCCGACTCGACGTGCTTCTCGGCGCTGGTGATGATGCAGCCGTACGTCGGGTCGTTGGCGGCGTTGAGCGAGGTCCACTGGTCGACGTCGACGCCGATGCCGTAGATCCCGGCCTTGCAGGCGGCCTCGAGGACGCCGTTGCCGGTCTTGCCGGCGACCTGGAACAGGACGTCGGGCTTGTTCGTGCTGATGAACGTGCTCGCGAACGCCTTGCCGCCGGCCGGGTCGTTGAACGCGGCTGCGGAGAAGTCGTTGGTCACATAGGCGGCCTTGACCGTGATGGTCGACTTGACCGACTTGGCGCCCATGTCGTAGCCCTGGATGTACCGGACGCACGGGGCGCAGAGGGTCGTGCCGCCGATGGCGCCGATGACATTGTTCTTCGAGGCGTAGGCGGCCACGATGCCGGCAAGGTAGCCCGCCTGGTCCTCGGCGAAGTACAGCGACGTGTAGTTCGGCAGCACGGTCTTCGCGTCACCCTTGCAGGCGAAGGTCGGATCGGGCTTGCCCGTGGGGTCCACGCAGACCGGCGACTGGTCGACGCCAACGAAGTGGATCTTCGGGTTCGCCTTGGCCGCCGCCACCGTGTCGTTCGTGAGGTTGAAGCCCACGGTCACGATGACGTCGTAGTTCTGGTCCACGAACTGCTTGATGTCGGCCGCGTACTCCGAGGCGTCCTTGGGGACGATCGACTGCGGGGCCGCCGAACCGATCGCCGCGGCGCCGTCCTGAGCGCCCTTGAACGTGTACTCGTTGTAGCCCTTGTCGTTGAGGGTGCCGATGTCGGTCACCACGCCGATCTTCAGGTTCGCCTGGACGGCCGAGGCGGACGGGGCGGCGGCCGAGGCTGAGGGCGCCGCTGATGCCGAGGCCGACGCCGCCGGGGCGGCCGATGACGGCGCTGCCGTGGGTGCGGCCGACGATGGGGCCGCTGTCGGGCTCGGCGTGGCGGACGACCCGCTGCACGCGGAGATGATGATGGCTGTCGTCGCGCCGAGCGCAACCAGCCGCTTCGAGAACTGCAACGCACACTCCTCCATAGATCCCGGGCACCCCTCGGCTGCGGGGCCGGGCCAGCGGCTAATGTACGCGAGAATTCGCCGCGGCGGCGATCGAATCTGGTGAACGACGTGGCGGCCCTCGCCCTGCCGGGGCGCGTCGCCGTCTGGAGGCTGCACAACCGACGGCGCTTCTAACCGCGGCCATGGGCGTGGTGATGGACCGCTGCACCCTGATCGAGCACGGGCGCCTGCCTGGCGGTCGGCGCTGGTGAGTCGGGTCGGGCCCGCGTCGACCCGCCGCCTGCATACTGGTCCACGCGTTGATCCAGACAGGTCGGGGCAGTCTCGGCCGCCGAGCCACAAGGAGGTCTGATGCCCATCCACATCGCCGCCGACCCCGGCGACTTCGCCCCGGTCGTGCTCCTTCCGGGCGACCCCCAGCGCTCCACCCGCATCGCCGCCCGGTTCGACGGCGGCCTCGAGCGCACGCGGCTGGTCTCGGAGCGCCGCGGCCTGCTGGGGTACACGGGGACGTTCCACGACGTCCCCGTGTCCGTTCAGACGACCATGATGGGCACGCCCACCACCTCGATCGTGGTCGAGGAGCTCCTCATGCTGGGCGTGACCACGTTCATCCGCGTGGGCACGACGGGCGGGTTCGGGCGACTGGGCATCGGCGACGCGGTCGTGGCCCTGGCCGCCGCACCCTCGACCGGGATGGGTGCCGTCCTGGGCATGGGCGAGCCGTCCGCCCCGACCGCTGACTACGAGGTGGTCCGCGCATTGGTCGACGCGGCCCGCGGCCAGGGCCTCGTGACCCACGTCGGGCCGATCGTGACCTCCGACGTGTTCTACGACCCGAACCCGGCGGGCGCCGTGCGCTGGGGGCGCCGCGGCTATCTGGGCGTGGAGATGGAGAGCGCCGCGCTGTTCCTCATCGCGATGCGGGAGCGCGCGAAGGGGCGCCCGGTCCGTGCCGGCGCGATCCTCACGGTCTCGGACGTGATCGCGGACCCTGACGACCCGTCTGCCCGCCGAGTCGAAGGCGAGGCGTGGTTCCGGCCGCCCGAGGAGGAGGTCGTGCGGCGCGTCGACCTCACGATCGAGGCAGCGCTCAAGGCGGCCGCCGCCCTGGGGCGGGGTTGAGCCCGAGGCGCCGCGTCAGCGCACCAGGAACCCGATCGCCATCACCACCACGCCGGCGATCGCGATCGCGCCGCCGATCTGCGCCCTCCGCCGCAGCACGTCCATCGCCACCGACGCGCCCGTCTTGTCATTCGAGCGCAGGCCGCCGCGCCATGCATCGTAGCGGGCGATGTTGGCGTCCTGCTCCTTGAGCGCCATGTAGCGCCGGTAGGGGTCGCGGGCGCGGACGGTCCCGTAGACGATCAGGGCGATGCCGAGCGCGATGAAGCTCAGCGAGACGATCGCCATCGGTCAGCCCTCCGTGCCGAGACGCTGCCGGACGAGCGCCGTGACTTTGGCGGCGTCGGCCGCACCGCCCGTCGCCTTCATCACCTGGCCGACGAGGAAGCCCGCAACGGGCTTGCCGGCCCTGAAGTCGGCCACGGCCCTCGGGTTGGCCGCGATGACCTCGTCGACGTGGGCGAGGAGCGCGCCGTCGTCGGAGATGGTCGAGGCCACGGCGGCGAGCAGGTCGGCGGCGGGCGAGCCGTCGGCGAGGTGCCGGTCCAGGAGGTCGCGTCCGGCGGGGCGTCCGACCGTGCCGTCTGCGATGGCTGCGAGGATCGTCGCGATGGACGCCGGGTCGGACGCGCCGGCCGTGCCCCGCGCATTGAGGCCCGTGATCTTGGCGAGTCGCGCGTGCGGCCCCGTCACGAAGTTCGCGATCTCCTTGGCCGCGATGCCCGCACCCGCTGTCGAGATGGCATCGAAGGCGGATGTCATGCCGGGGTCAGCGACGATGACCGCCGCGTCGTACGGCGTGATGCCCGCGGCGACGTAGCGCTCCCGACGCGCGGCCGGCAGCTCGGGCAGCTGCGCCCGGATGCCGTCGATCCAGGCCTGGTCCACGCGCAGCGGCGGCAGGTCCGGCTCCGGGAAGTAGCGGTAGTCGTCCGAGGTCTCCTTGGCGCGCATGTGGTACGTCGCCTGGCGGGCGTCGTCCCAGCCGCGCGTCTCCATCCGGAGCGGCTCGCCGGCGTCGATCGCCGCGGCCTGACGGTCGATCTCAAACGCGATCGCCCGCTCGACGGCCCGGAACGAGTTCATGTTCTTGACCTCGACCCGCGTCCCGAACGGCTCGGTCCCGCGCGGCCGCAGCGAGACGTTCGCCTCGACGCGCATCTGGCCGCGCTCCATGTCGGCATCGGACACGCCGATGGCCCGGAGCAGGAGCTGGAGCTCCTCCGCGTACCGCCGCGCCTGCTCGGCGGTGCGGATGCAGGGCTCGGTCACGATCTCCATCAGCGGCGCCCCCGAGCGGTTGAAGTCCACCAGCGTGGTCCGGGCGGCGGTGGATCCCTCGACGACGTCGCCGTGGTTGAGCTTGGCGGTGTCCTCCTCGAGGTGGGCCCGCGTGATGTCCACGACGAAGGGGCCGGCCGACGTCTCGATCGGGAGACGCCCGTTCGCCGCCAGCGGGATGGCGTACTGGCTGATCTGGTAGCCCTTGGGGAGGTCCGGGTAGAAGTAGTTCTTGCGCTCCCACTGGGTTCGCGCCGGGATCTGCGCCTCGATCGCAAGCCCCGTCGCGATGACGTGCTCGACCGCCGCCTTGTTGATCACGGGCAGCGCGCCCGGCAGGCCCAGGCAGACCGGGCAGTTGTGGGTGTTGGGCGGCGCCCCGTCGTACTGCGTGGAGCACGAGCAGAACATCTTGGACACGGTTCGGAGCTGGCAGTGGATCTCGATGCCGATGACGGCCTCGAACCGCACCAGCGCGCTCGCCGCTCGCTCCGCCGTCGCCGTCACCGAAGCACCTCCACGCCAACCGTCACCAGGAACAGCCCATACATCGCCACGACCAGCCAGAGCGCGGCGCGGACCGCGCACCTGACCGACGCCCGGACCCGCGTCCGCTCGTAGGCCGGTCTGGACGCCTCGATGAGGATCCGGGTCGGCTCGCCGTCGCGGGACAGCGGCAGCAGTGCGGCACGGGCCGACACAAAACCGCGCACCAAGCCCCAGGCCAGGGCGAAGGTCCCGGTGAGGATCAGCACCAGCGCCGCCACGCTGCCATCTTCGCACACGCGCCGGATCCTGCGGCCACGCAGGACGGTGGCGGCCCCGCCAGCCTCCGCACGGGGCCGGGGCCAGCCTCAGGCGGGTGACGCCTCCAGGGACGCGAGGGCCCGCTGGATCGCGGCGTGCAGGTTGGCGCCGCTCGGCTGGCCGAACATCGGCACCACGCCGTCGGCCGGCTCATCGTCCACGTTGGACAGCCCCATGCCCGGATAGGTCAGCACGATCGGCTTGTCGGGGTGGACGCGGCGCAGCGCCGCGACGAGCTCGCTCGAGCCGTCGAGGTCGCCGCTCGCCCAGGCGTCATAGACGAGGACGTCGGCGTGCTCGGCCAGGCGGCACGTGCCGCCCCGCAGGACGGGGCAGGTGTTGGCCGTGGGCCCGCTGCACTGCTCCACGGCGTAGCCCAGGCGGCGGAGCGAGTCCACCTCCTGGTCGGCGAGGTCGATGTCGTGATGGACGACCAGCGCTCGGGTCATGGCGCGCACCCTGTTCGACGACGGACACAACGGGCCCGCGCACCGCACGCGATCCCAGAGGCCGTCACCCTGCGCGACGAACGACCCGCCCAGCAAGGGGCAAAGGTCACATAGGTGAGCCGATCGCGGGCGGCGACCGTGGGGCTGCCAACCCGGGGCCACGGCCTAACCGGAACCGGCGCCACGGCTAGTAGCGGTGGCGCTCCACGAACCGGCCGATGCGCTCGAGCGCCTCCTCGAGCTTCTCGTAGCTCGTGGCGTAGCAGGCGCGGACGTGACCCTCGCCGGACGGCCCGAACGCGTTGCCCGGGACGACCGCGACCGCCTCCTCCTGGATCAGCGCCTCGGTGAACTCGTCGGACGTCATGCCGGTCGAGCTGATCTTGGGGAAGGTGTAGAACGCGCCCCGCGGCTCGAAGGTGGGCAGGCCGAGCTTGTTGAACCCGTCAACCAGGAGGCGGCGGCGGCGGTCGTACTCGGCGCGCATCGCCTCGACGGCGGGCTCGCCCTCGACCAGCGCCACGAGCGCCGCGTCCTGGGCGATCGTCGGTGCCGACATGATCCCGTACTGGTGGACCTTCACGATCCCCTCGAGGATGTGGGCCGGAGCGCACAGCCACCCCACGCGCCAGCCGGTCATGGCGTACGCCTTGGAGAAGCCGCCCATCAGGATCGTCCGCTCGCGCATCCCCGGCAGCGAGCTGAAGGCGCGGTGGCGGTAGGTGCCATACGCGAGACGGTCGTAGATCTCGTCCGAGTACACGAGGAGGTCGTGCTCCTCGGCGATCCTGGCCAGCTCGTCCTGGACGGCGTCGTCGAGGACTGCGCCCGTGGGATTGGCCGGGTAGCCCAGGAACAGCGCCTTGGTTCTGGGCGTGACGGCGGCGCGGACGGCGGCGGGGCTGAGCGCGAAGTCGTCCTCGAACGTGGTGGCCACGCGAACCGCCGTGCCGCCCGCGAACACGATCGCCGGCTCATACGCGACGTAGCTGGGCTCGTGGAGGATGACCTCGTCGCCGGGATCACACGTGGCGCGCAGTGAGAGATCCACGGCCTCAGACGCGCCCACCGTGATCAGGATCTCGTTCTCGGGCGCGTAGTAGACGCCGTAGAGCCGCTGGAGGTGCGCGGAGAGGGCGCGGCGCAGCTCGAGCGTGCCGTAGTTGCTCGTGTAATGCGTGCGACCCTCGCGCAGGCTCTCGACGCCTGACTCGACCACGTTGCGGGGCGTGTCGAAGTCCGGCTCCCCCACCCCGAGGCTGATCACGTTCTGCATCGTTGCCGCGATGTCGAAGAAGCGGCGGATGCCCGACGGCGGGACGGCGCGGACGCGCTGGGCGAGCGCGCGCTGCGCGAGCGGCGCGCGGGATGAGGTCTCGGTCATGCGCGGATCGTACGTCAGCGGGCGCGACTTCGACTGGCAGTCCTCGTGTCCGCGCCTCGTACGGCCGTTCTTCGACTGGCAGTCCAAGAAGCGACCGTCACCAGCCACGCAGCAGCCCCGAATCGGTCGCCTCCTCGACGGCCAGTCGAGGTTTCGCCTGGCGAGGCCCGATATGTTCGACGGTCAGTCGAACGCCGCCCGTTCGGCGGGCGTGGGCAGGGACGGATCCTCGAGCAGCGCCAAGTCGCGCGGCGGCGCACCACGCCAGGCGGCGTCGGCGGTCGCGCCCTCGTAGGCGCGGGCGGCCCGCATCAGCGTCGCCTCGGACCACGCGGGGCCGATCAGCTGGAGCCCCACCGGCAGCCCGCCGGACAGCCCGCACGGGATCGACACGCCGGGCAGGCCCGCCATGTTGACCGGCAGGGTGCACGCGTCGGAGAGGTACATCCGCACGGGGTCGGCCATCTTCTCGCCGAAGCGGAAGGCGACGTCCGGCGACGTCGGGGCGACCAGGGCGTCGAACCCGGCGTCGAACAGCTGGTCGAAGTCGCGCTTGATCAGCGTCCGGGCCTTCTGCGCCTTGAGGTAGAACGCGTCGTAGTAGCCGGCCGACAGGGCGTACGTGCCGAGCATGATCCGGCGCTTGACCTCTGGGCCGAAGCCGCTGCCGCGGGTCGCGAGGTAGTCGGCCAGGTAGTCCTCGCCACCGCGGACGCTGTGGCCGAAGCGGACGCCGTCGTATCGGGCCAGGTTCGCCGACGCTTCCGCCGGGGCGACAATGTAGTACGTGGCCAGGCCGTAGTCGGTGTGCGGCAGGCTGACCTCGTCCACGGTGGCGCCCGCCGACTCGATCGTGGTCACCGCCTCGCGGATCCGCGCCTCGACGCCCGGGTCCATGCCCTCGACGAAGTACTCCCTGGGCACGCCGAAGCGCTTGCCCCTGAGCCAGGTCGCGGCCTCGTCATCGCCAGCGGGCAGATTGACCAGGTCGTCCGGCACCGGGATGGGCGCGGAGGTCGAGTCGCGCTCGTCGCGGCCCGAGACCGCGTGGAGCAGCGCCGAGGCGTCGCGCACGTCGCGCGCGAACGGTCCGATCTGGTCGAGGCTCGACGCGAACGCCACGATCCCGTAGCGCGACACCCGCCCATAGGTGGGCTTGAGGCCGACGATCCCGCACAGCGCCGCGGGCTGGCGGATGGAGCCGCCGGTGTCGGTGCCGATGGACAGCGGCGTCTGGAACGCGGCGACCGATGCGGCCGAGCCGCCCGACGAACCGCCCGGCACGCGCTCGAGGTCCCACGGGTTGGCCGTCGGCCCGAACGCGGAGTGCTCGCAGGACGAGCCCATCGCGAACTCGTCCATGTTGGTCTTGCCCAGGATCACGGCACCCGCCTCGCGGAGGCGCTCGGTGATGTGGGCGTCGTACGGGGCGCGATACCCCTCGAGGATCCGCGAGCCGGCCGTGCACTGGCCGCCCTTGACCGACACGAGGTCCTTGAGCGCGACCGGGATGCCGTGGAGGGGATGGAGAGCCAGGACGGCAGCCGGACCCTCGGCGCGCGCGGCGGCCAGCCTGGCGTCCGCGGCGTCGGCCTCGGCCAGCGCCCGCTCGTCGTCGATGGTCAGCCAGGCGTGGAGCCCGTGGTCCGTCCGGTGAGCGCGCGCGAGGTGCGCGGCGGTGACCTCGCGGGAGCTGGTCTCGCCCGCCCGCAAGTTCTCGGCCATCTCGTGGGCGAGGAGCCGGGTCAGGTCGTCGGCCACGTCAGTCACTCCCCGCCCAGGATCGCCGGCACGACGAACGAGTCGCCGTCGCGCTCGGGCGCGTTGGCGAGGACCGCCTCGGCGTCGAGGGACGGCCGCGCCACGTCGTCGCGCAGGATGTTCTCGAGCTCGATCGTCTGGGCGGTGGGCGGGATGTCGTCGGTGTCGAGCTCGGCGAGCTTCGCGTACTGGTCGAGGATGTGGTTGAGCTGGCCCTCGAGTCGGGCGAGCTCGTCGGGGGTCAGCCCGAGGCGGGCGAGGTGGGCGACATGCTCGACGTCGGCTCGGGTGAGGCTGGCCATGGCGCGATGATACGGGACCGCGCGGCTGCCGCTGGGACCGCGCCGGTTGCGGGACGGTGCGACGCGAGTTCGGGGGCCGCGGCGGGTCGGGGCAGGGTTGGCCGGCCTCGCTCGCCCTCGCTCGCCAGCCCGCGGCTCGACGTCAGCCCGGGACGTGCGCCTCGCCCAGCGTCCGGGCCAGGAACTCGCGCGTCCGAGGGTCCTTTGGATGCCCGAGGACGTCGTCCGGCTCGCCCACCTCGAGGAACTGGCCGCCCTCGATGAAGTAGACGCGGTCGGCCGCCTCGCGGGCGAACGCCATCTCGTGGGTGACCACGATCATCGTCGAGCCCTCGTGGGCGAGGTCCTCCATGACGTTGAGCACCTCGCCGACGAGCGTCGGGTCCAGCGCCGACGTCGGCTCGTCGAACAGCAGCACCTTGGGCTCCATCGTCAGCGCCCGGGCGATGGCCACGCGCTGCTTCTGGCCGCCCGACAGCCGCCCCGGGTACTCGTCGCGCTTCTCGGACAGCCCCACCTTCTCGAGGTACTTCTCTGCGGTGGTGATGGCCTGGCCCTTGGGCACGCCCTTGACCCGGATCGGCGCCTCGATGAGGTTGTCGATCACCTTCATGTGCGGGAACAGGTTGAACTCCTGGAACACCATCTGCGCCTGCAGGCGGATCTGGCGGATCTGCTCCTGGTGCGCCCGGTTGCGCGCCTTGAGCGGGGCCGCGTCCACGCGCAGGCCGTCCACCTCGATGAAGCCCACTGTGGGCTCCTCGAGGAAGTTGATGCAGCGCAGGAGCGTGCTCTTGCCCGAGCCCGACTTGCCGATGATGCAGATCGTCTCGCGCGGGTAGACCTCGAGCGTCACGCCCTTGAGGACGTGGTTGGAGCCGTAGAACTTCTGGACGTCCACGGCCCGCACGATCGGCTGGGCGCCGCCGGGCGTCAGGGCGCCGGGCTTGGCGAAGGGGTCGCGGTGGTCGGGGGAGACGGTCATGGTGCTCACCTCGTCACTCAGATCCGCACGTCGCTCTCGGCCATGCGCCGCTCGAGGCGCTCCTGGCCGAAGCTCAGCACGATCGTCATCACCCAGTAGATGACGGCCGCGATCAGCAGGGCCTCGAAGTTGCGGAACGTCTGGGTGCCGGCGTTGTTGGCCCGCCAGAACACCTCTTCGATGGTCACGTAGGAGACCAGTGCCGAGTCCTTAGTCATCGAGATGAAGTCGTTGCCGATCGCCGGCGTGACGATTCGGATCGCCTGCGGCAGGATCACCCGCCGCATGATGCTGCCCTCGGTCATGCCCAGCGCCTGCGCCGCCTCGCGCTGCCCGCGGGGCACCGCCTCCACGCCAGCCCGGAAGATCTCCGTCAGGTAGGCGCCGTAGTTGAAGGCCAGGGCCAGAATGCCGCTGGGGAGCGGGTCCAGGACGATCCCGAACTGCGGCAGCGCCAGGTAGATGAAGAAGATCTGGACGATGAGCGGCGTGCCGCGGACCATCGAGACGTAGAGCGTCGCGATGGCGTAGATCACGGGGTTCCGCGACAGGCGGCCGAGCGCACCGAACAGGGCGAACACGACGGCCAGGATGATGGACGTGACCGAGACGAAGAGGGTCACGGGGATGCCGCCCAGGATGAACGGGCCCCACGTGCCGATGAATGTGGGGTCCACCTTCCCGCTCTGCGCGAGCGCGATCACCAGCGCCCCGACGAGGACGATCCAGGTCAGGATGAAGATGATCCGGAACCGCCGCCGCGACCTGGCCCGTGCGGCCGCAACCTCGGCGACGATGACCTCGGGCCGGGCAAGCAGGAACGCGTCCTCTGCCGAGGCGCGGCCGGCCCCGCCCGGCCCGCCAACCCCCATCGCCATGTGGAACCCTCCCGGTACGGCGGCGGGGGCGCCGTGGTGGCGCCCCCGCGTTGGGCTACGGAGTGCGGACGGCCCGGATCAGACTGGGCCCTTCGTGAGGTCGGCCTTGAACCACTTCATGGACAGCGTCGTCAGCGTGCCGTCGGCGTGCATGGCGTTGACGATCGACGTCACCGCAGCCAGGAAGTCGCTGGTCGGCGGGCCGCTCTTGTCCATTGCGATCGCGAGCGGCTCGAAGTAGACGGGGTCGCCCACCTTGACCACCGGCAGACTCGCCGCGATGGCGCCGTCGACGGTGGTGGACGAGCTGAGCCAGCCCTGGAAGTCGTTCCGTCCGGACGCCCAGGTCTGCGGGCACAGCGCGTCGGTCTTGAGCGACACGGTCTTGATGCCCGCCGGCGGCGTGGTCGTCGGCGACAGGCTGCCGAAGTCGAGCTTCTTGCCCGAGAGCCAGTCGAGGTAGGTGGTCGAGGCGCCGGCGCAAATCGTCTTGCCGGCAAGGCCGTCGATCGTGGTGATGCCGGAGGCCTTGCTGGCGGTCATCTGGGCGGGCGTGTAGTAGTACGGCGGGCTGAAGTCGAGGACCTTCTCGCGATCGGCGGTGATCGTCATCGAGCCAACCGACACATCCCAGCGACCGGACCAGCTGCCAGCCGTGATGAGCGACCAGTCGGGGGTCACGAACTGGACCTTGACGCCCAGGCGCTTGGCAACCTCGGTGGCGACGTCGATGTCGAAGCCCGAGAAGCTGCCGTCGGGGTTCTTGACCGATTGCGGCGCGTAGTTCGGGTCCGTGGACACGGTGAGGACGCCGGCCTTGAGGACCTTGTCGAGCAGGCCGCCCGCGATTGGGCTGGCGCTCGGGGCGACCGTCGGGGACGCGCTGGCCGCCATGCTGGCCGACGCCGACGGCGCCATCGAGGCCGCGACGGACGGGGTGACGGACGGGGGTGCCGACGCCGCAGCCGTTGGCGCCGTGGTGGCGGCGCTGCTCGAACAGGCCGTCACCACGATGGCGACGGCGCCCAGCATTGAAAGTCGTCCACGCAGGGACATTCGCTCCTCCTTCATCCGCGCACCGCCGAATGGACCTGCGGCCCCGGATCGGCGGCATTATGCGCCGTCTGGAGTTCCTTGTGGGCAAGGGCCGAACGGCCCTATGCCCCATCTGCGGTCGTGCCACTCGGCCGCTGTCCCATCCGTCGCGACCTCAGGCCGGGAATCTGGCGGAAGCCCGCCCCGTCTGGGGGGCACGGGCGGAGGACCCGGGCAGAGATTCGGAGGAGATCCGGCCCCGTCAGCTGGGGCCGAGAGTCGGCCGGGTCAGCTGGGGCCGACCATCTGCCAGAAGGCGGCCGACAGGCGGAGCTCGGCGGCGGTCCGGATCACGGTCGAGATCGCCCCCATCGCCGTCTCGCCCTCGGCCCGAATCTGGCGCGATCGTCCGTCGACAAGACAGGCGACCTGGATCGTCACTGGGCCGTCACCTTCGATCTCAAGGTCCTGGATCAGGATCCCCGTGCCGAGGATCCGCTCCAGGTCCTGCGCGAGGCGCTCCGCGAGGCGCATCTCGGCGTCATTCATCCCGTCCCTCCGTGCGGCTCGGGATGGGACCCTGGCCCGCCTCCCCCGCCCCGCCGGCGAGGATGCGGCGGAACCCATCCGCGTCGACGACCTGGATCCCCAGCTCCGACGCCCTGGCCAGCTTGGACCCCGCGCCCGGTCCGGCGACCACGAGATCGGTCTTCTTCGACACGGATCCCGCCGGCTTGCCGCCAGCCGCGAGCACCGCGTCCTGGGCCTCCTCGCGGCTGAACCCCTCGATCGTGCCCGTGACCACGACCGTCTTGCCGGCCAGGGGCCCTGCGGCCTCGGCGCCTGGCAGAGCGTCCCGCACCACGGGACGCTCCGGGACCACGCCGGCCTCGACCAGCTCCCGCAGCACGTCTCGGGTGTGCTCGTCGGCGTACCACGCGGCGATCGCCGCGGCGACCGCGGGGCCGATGCCCGAGACCTCCTGGATGACCTCGGGCTCGTCCGCGGCGACCCGGCGCAGCTCCGCCTCGACGGCGGCGAACCACGGGTCCGGCGTCACAGCCCCGTCCGGCTGCGGGAAGGCGTCCGGCCGAACGCGACTTGCCAGCCAGCGCGCGAGGTCGACGGCCGTGGATTCACCCACCTGCGGGATGCCGAGCGAGTTGAGCACCTTGGCCAGTGGACGGCCGACCCGCGCCCGCTCGATCGCGGCGGCCAGGTTCTCGGCGCTCTTGTGCGCGAATCGGTCCAGCGTGGCGAGATCCTCCGCCGTCAGCCGGAAGACGTCCGCCCGCGAGTGGACCATGCCCCGCTCGAGGAGCTGGCTCAGCACGGCCCAGCCGGCGCCCTCCACGTCCATGCCGCCGCGGCCCAGGAAGTGGGCGTAAGCCTGCGACAGGCGGGCCGGGCACGACGGGTTCGGGCAGTAGTGGCGGACGGCGCCCTCATCGCGGGCGATCGCGGTGCCGCAGACTGGGCAGGCGTGGGGCATCTGGAACTCCCGCGCGTCCGGCGGGCGCTTGTCGAGGACCGGGCGCACCACCTCGGGGATCACGTCGCCCGCCTTCTGGAGGATCACGGTGTCGCCGATGCGGATGTCCTTGCGGCGCACCTCGTCGAGGTTGTGGAGTGTGGCCCGGGCGACGGTCGAGCCAGCGACCCTGGCCGGCCGTAGGTGCGCGACCGGCGTCAGGGTGCCTGTGCGGCCGACGTACGGGACGATGTCCTCGACGACGGTCTCGGTCTGCTCAGGCGGGAACTTGTAGGCGATGGCCCAGCGCGGCGCGCGGCTGACCATGCCGAGGCGCTCCTGCTGGTCGAGGCGGTCCACCTTGACCACGACGCCGTCGGTCTCGTACGGCAGCCCGTGGCGGGCCTCGCGCCAGCGCTCGGTGAAGGCGATGACGCCCTCGATGTCGAGGCCGGGCCTTGCCTCCGGATTGACCTCGAAGCCGAGATACTTCAAGCGGGCGAGAGCCTGGGACTGACTCGCGTCTGACGGCGGGGCGACGGCCGGGGCGGCCGCTGCGTCGGGCTCGTCGAACAGGCCGTCCTGGACCGGGGCCGTGTCCTCGAGCAGCTGGTACATCCACGTCGCGAGCCGACGTCTGGCGGTGATCGCCGGGTCCTTCTGACGGAGCGACCCCGCGCCGCTGTTCCGCGGATTGGCGTAGAGCGAGAGCCCGGCCTCCTCACGCTCCGCGTTGATCCGCGCGAACTCGGCCTTCGGCATGTAGACCTCGCCCCTCGCCTCGAGGGTCGCCGACTCGGTCAGCCGTTCCGGGACGGACTTGACGGTCCGCAGATTGGGCGTCACGTCCTCGCCCGTGGTGCCGTCCCCGCGGGTGCTGCCCAGCGCGAGGCGGCCCCGCTCATAGCGCAGGCTGATGGCCAGACCGTCGATCTTGAGCTCGGCCACATACGTCAGCCCCTCGGTGGGCTCCGGCGCAGCTGGCAGGCCCAGGCCGCGGCGGACGCGGGCGTCGAACGCGCGCAGTTCGTCGTGCGAGAACGCGTTGCCCAGCGAGAGCATCGGCCGCAGGTGGCGCACTTCGGGAAAGCGACCGCCCGGCGGCGGGCCGCCGACCCGCTGCGTGGGCGAGTCCGGCGTGGCGAGCTGTGGATGCGCTGCCTCGATGGCGACGAGCTCGCGGAACAGCGCGTCGTACTCCACGTCCGCCAGCTCCGGCGCGTCGTCCTCGTAGTAGAGGCGGTTGGCGCGTCGGATCAGCTCGGCGAGCTCCTCGTGCCGAGCGGTCGCGGCGTCGCGGGCCAGGCCCGAGGCGGCCTCGACCAGGGCGGGGTCAACGGGCAGCGGTTCGGTCATCGACTCCGAGTCTACGGCGGGCGCGTGCCACCTGTCCGTCACGGGCCGAGCGAGATTTCGGCCCGGCCCCAGCACCCCATTTCCGCTCCTTCCGAACACGGGACGGCGTCGCGGCCCATTCGGCGGCATCACCTCGGCGCGGCGCCCTCATGGCCGTGCGGGCGTCGAGGTCGCGGGCGGTCAGGCGGACCCGCGTCCGCGTCCTCGCGCTCGCGACGGGGCCCCGGGCACGGCTCGACCGGCCCCTGGCAGCCCCGACCGGCCCCGGGCACGGCCCGACCGGCCCCTGGCACGCCCCGATCGGCCCCTGGTGTTCGATCCTTCCGAAAACTGGCGGGCGGGGGTCCCCGCGGGGCCATGGGCGGGGACGGGCGGGGTTCCCCGCGCGGGGCCATGGACAAGCCGCGACCGGGAACCGATCGGGCTCCATGTGGCGATGCCCGACGCGACGCTCCTGCGCCACCTACCGCCTGAGCGTGACGCGTGGCGAGCGGCGCAGTAGGCTCCGCGGGATGGACAAGACCGAGCTGCTCCAGGCGATGCGCGACGGGCACGCCTCCATCGCCGCATCCGTGGCGGCCCTCTCCGACGATGCGCTCCTGGCCGAGGCGCCCGGTATGCCCGACTGGACGCGCAAGGACGTTCTGGCCCACATCGAGTGGTGGCATCGCCACTCGACGGCGGTGTTGGCCGGCCTGCGCACCGGGGTGGACCCGCACCCGTCCGAGGCCGACGAGTGGAACATCGACGCGCACAACGCGCGGGTCCTGGCCGACAACCGCTCCCGCTCCGCCGCGCACGTCCGCGCTGGCGAGGCAGCCTCGTTCGAGGAGCTGGTTTCCGCCGTCGAGGCCGCCACCGACCACGAACTCTTCGGCGAGGGCCTGCAGCCCTGGTTCGGGCAGGCGGCCGCCGGCATGGTGGCCGGAGACACCTGGGACCACTATCCCGAGCACGTGCCGCACCTGACTCGCGTCTGACGCCGGGCTGAACGGGGAGCGACCCGCAGCCCGACCCGGGACGACCTTCACGTGGTGGACTGCCTGGCCCTCCCGTGCCGTGTCGCGCAGTCCGCAGAAGTTGCGCCAGATGGTGCGCCCGGTCCACGTGATCGCGTGGGGCAGCGTGACGCGCGTTGCGGCAGTCCGGCCCCGGTGCCATCATTCCTCACAGAACGGCGTGCGCGCGGAGCGACCGGAGTCTGCCGGTCGACTCGGGTGCGGCCGGGGGGCGTGGAGCCCACAGCGAGGTGCACCGTCAACCGCATCCGGTTCGGCATCATCGGGCTCGGCCTGCTTGCCGCTCTTCTCGGCCTGCCCGGGCCCGTCACCGCGACCAGCCACTGGCGGGTCCCGGTGCTCCTGTACCACATCATCACGCCCGCCGTCCCGGCCGGTGCTGACGGCTCGCTGTACGTGCGCGCATCGGAGTTCGAGGCGCAGATGCGGGCGGCGGCTGCACGCGGCATCCGCGCCATCACCGCCCGGGACATGGCCGCGTCCATTCGGGCCGGGGTGCCCATTCCCGCCAGGACCATGGTCCTCACCTTCGACGACGGGCGGGAGGAGATATTCCGCTACGCCCGCCCGATCATGGCGAGGTACGGCTCGAGCCTCGAGTTCCGCAACGGGCGCTGGACGCCCCTTGACGCGAACGGCGACGGCGTGCCCGACCAGGGCTACATCGGTACCCTCTTCGTGATCGACGGACGGCAGATCGGCGGGTTCCTCTCCTTCGACCAGATGGCCGTGCTGGCGCGAGCGGGATACGAGATCGCCAACCACACGCGCGGCCACGTCCCAGTCAGCGACTACCACGGGACCGCGCTCTTCGACCGGATCGTCGTGGCCGGCACTGATCTGTCGGCCGCCATGGCCGAGCGGGGTGCAGGATCGGGCCCGACCGCCACGTTCGCCTACCCCTTCGGGGCCGTGTCCGCCGAGGCCGAGGCGGTGCTGCGGGCGGCGGGCTACCGCGCCGCATTCACCACCGACTCGGCAGTCGCCCACACTGGGCAAAACCTTCTGCTGCTCCCCCGGGTTCGGGTGCGGCTCGGGGAGTCGGCTGCCGACTTCCTGCGCAGCATGGGGTACTCGGGAGCGACGGCTCGACAGTTCGCGCCCGACCCGTTCGGACGCGCCCGGCTTGCGAACGGAATCCGCCCCTTATTCCTATGACGAGCACGGGCCGTGGGCGCGACAGGGGCCAGCGGTGTCCCGCCAGCGCATACCCGGGGGTGACAACGAGCCCAGGGCGGAGATGGCGATCCCCGAGCGGCCACACGTGCCCACGGCGACCTACCCGATGGCCTCGAGGTTCGCGAGGCTGGCGAGCATCGTCTTGCGACCGACGAGCGGGTCCCGGAACGCCACCTGGACCTCCTCGTCGTCGCGGGTGAGCTTGGACGTGATCACGATGCCGTCGCCCCAGCGCGCGTGGCGGACACGGTCGCCATCCCGGTAGCGCCGCTCGCCGGGAACCACCGGGCGCTGGGGGACCGACGCCTGGGACGCGGGGCGCGGCGGCATCCCGCGGGTGACGCCGGGCGGGAGGCCCGCCGCGGCAGGCGACTCCGAGGGCACGAACGGCTGCCGCCCGAGCGAGCCCGACGGCGCGCCCGCAGCGAAGGCATCGCGCTTGGCGCCCAGGTCCCGTGACGGCCGGAACGCCTCTCCCGCGGCCGGCGCCCCCGGCTGCCCGCTCCCCTGCCGGTACGCGCCGCCGCCCGCCCGCACGAATGAGCCGCCCAGCCGCGACCCGCGCTCGCGGAAGACCACGTCGGGGTCGAGGTCCGCGCCGATGCCAGTGGTCCGCGGGTCGAGCCGCGGACCGCTCATCAGCTCCTGCGGGATCTCGAGCAGGAACCGACTGGGGATCGACATCCCGCCCCCGCCCCAGGTCGCGCGCCGCCAGGCGTGCGACAGGAACAGCCGCCGCTTCGCCCGCGTGATGCCCACGTACGCGAGACGGCGCTCCTCCTCCAGCTCCTTCTCGTCGTCGAGGGAGCGGCTGTGCGGGAAGACGCCCTCCTCCATGCCCCCGATGAACACCACCGGGAACTCGAGGCCCTTCGCCGCGTGGAGCGTGATCAGCGTGACCGCGTCGGCCTCGCCCTCGTAGGAGTCCTGGTCCGCGACCAGCGCCGTCTCCTCGAGCAGGCGGTCGAGCGCGTCCTCGGGCGACAGGTCGTCGTAGCGGCGGGTCACCTCGCGCAGCTCGAGCAGGTTCGCCCAGCGGTCCTCGCCCTCCTCGGAGCCGTCGGCGAGCATCGCGCGATAGCCCGACGCCTCGAGCACCTCGTCGAGCAGCTCGGGCAGGGGAAGCACGCCCAGCCGCGCGCGAAGACGCCTGACGAGCGACCCGAACTGCGCCATCGCGGTGCGGATCTTCGTCCCGACGCCGTCGACCTCGCCGCGCGCCGCCGCCTCCACCGCGCCCAGCACCGACCCGCCGTGGGTGTCCGCGTACCGCCGCAGTGCTTCGACGCTCTTGTCGCCGATCCCCCGTGCCGGCACGTTGATGATGCGCTCGAAGCTGACCGAATCGGTGTCGGAGCGCAGCACCCGCAGGTACGCCAGCGCGTCCTTCACCTCGCGCCGCTGGTAGAACCGCGTCCCGCCGACCAGCTGGTAGCGGATGCCGTACCGGAGGAACGCCTCCTCGATGGCGCGGGACTGGCTGTTCATGCGGTACATGACGGCGACGTCCTTGGCGCGAAACCGCGTGCTCTCGTCGTCGTCGGCACGGCGCGTGAGGAGAGCGCTCCGTCCCGTGGAGCCCACCAGGCCCTCGACCTGGCGGGCGATCCACTCGGCCTCCTCCTCCTCGTTGTAGGCCTCGAACCGCTGGATCGGCACGCCGCCCTGGTTGCGCGTCCACAGCTTCTTGTCCGTCCGCCGCTCGTTGCGGCTGACCACCGAGTGGGCCGCGTCGAGGATGAGCTGCGTGGAGCGGTAGTTCTGCTCCAGCTTCACCACCGTGGCGTCGGGGTAGTCGCGCTCGAAGTCGAGGATGTTCCCGACGTTCGCGCCGCGCCAGCCGTAGATCGACTGGTCGTCATCGCCCACCACGCACAGGTTGCGGTGCGCCGCCGCGAGGAACCGGACCCACAGGTACTGCGGCCGGTTCGTGTCCTGGTACTCGTCCACGTGGAGGTAGCGCCAGCGCGCCTGGTAGCGCTCGAGCACATCGGGCGCGGCGTCGAACAGCTCGACCGCCTTGAGCAGCAGGTCGTCGAAGTCGAGCGCGCCCGCGGCCCGGAGCCGCTCGTCGTAGCGGGTGAACAGCCGGGCGATCACGCGCTCGCGGTGGGTCGTGGCGTTCTCGGCCAGGAAGTCCGCGTCGAGCATGTCGTTCTTGGCGCGGCTGATGGCACCCAGGATCGCCGCCGGGCGGAACTCACCGGTGGCCGGCAGGTCCTGCTCGGCGAGGATCCGCTTCATCAGCTGCTGCTGGTCGTCGGTGTCGTAGATGACGAAGCTCCGGTCGAGGCCGATCGCCGCGCCGTCCCGCCGCAGGACGCGGGCGCACAGCGCGTGGAACGTGCCGGCCTCCACGCCCTTGCCCACGTCGCCGGTGAGGGCCGCGATGCGCTCCCGGAGCTCGCCCGCGGCCCGGTTGGTGAACGTGACGGCCAGGATCCGCCGGGGCTGGACCGCCTTGACGCCGATGAGGTACGCGATGCGGTGCGCGACGACGCGCGTCTTGCCCGAGCCTGCGCCGGCGAGGATGAGCAGCGGGCCGTCCGTGGTCGTGACGGCGCGAGCCTGCTCGGGGTTGAGGTTGGCCACGATCTCGTCCGCGCGCGCCGCACGACGGGCCGCGATCGCGGCGGCAACCGCCTCCGGGTCGAGGGCCGGGCCGGTGGCCTCGAGCGCGGGGTCGAGCGGGGTGTCGCGGAGCCATTCGGGCTCCTCGGGCTCGGCTGCGGGCGCGGACGGAGCGCCGCCGGGGGCGCCGTCAGCGGCCGCCTCAGGCTCGCCGAAGTCGAGCCAGGTGCCCTGCGCGGCGGGCTCGTCGGAACGGGGAGGGCGACGGCTGGACCGACCGCCGGGGGACGGGGGGCTCACCCGACCATTCTAGGTTGCGCGGGCGTCGCTGCCCCTTGCCGCGCGACTCACCCGCCAGGTGGATCCGAGATCACCGACGGCCAGTTCCAGAGCGTGAAGTCGGCCGCGAGCGTCACCGCGAGCGAGCCGTCCGCGTTGCGCGTGGCGAAGGTGAGGTGGGCCGGACGCAAGGTCGCGGCATCGGTGAGGAGTGTGACGTCGCTCGTCGTTGCGCCGATGTCGAGCGAGCCCTTGTCCGGAAACGCCGCGAGGAGCACGTCACCTGCCTCGCGGCCAAGCGTCACGACGACGCGCCGGCACACGCCGGACGGGGCGTCGCAGGGCTCGGTGGTCGCTGCCGGCACAGGAGCACCGGGCGCCGCGAGCCACTTGCGCATGCGGTCGACGAGCGTGAGCGGGTTGGCGTCGATGCCCGCGCCGGCTACGACGCTCGCAAGCGAGCCCTTGGACCACGACCCGGCGTCGAACCGGTACGCCATGGTGTCCCAGCTGGTGATCGCCTCGACCACGATGCCGAGGCTCGGGCTGCCGAAGACCACGTGCGTGCGTGCGTCCTGCGGGCGAAGGTCGATCGAGGCGACGGTGCCGTCGAGCGCGACCGAGGCATCCGAGCGGCCGACGAGCGCGCCCGGCACCTGGCCTGTCACGGCCGCCTCCACGTGGACCGAACTCGCGTCGATCACCGCCTGCATCGAGCGCACGAGCATCTCCGCTGGGTCGGTGACCTCGGCGGCGGCCGTCGTCCTCGCCAGCGGCCCGACGCCGTTGAACGCGCCCGCAAGGAACGCGGCGGCGGCGATCGAGACCACGATGCCGCTGCGCAGCAGCGCGCGGCTGAGAGTCAGCGAGCGCTCGGGCGCGCCGCGGGAATCCTCGGCGGGCTCGCCCGGGCCAGGGTTCGGGCTCGCCTCGGCGGGCTCGCCCGGGCCAGGGTTCGGGCTCGCCTCGGCGGGCTCGCCCGGGCCACGGCTGTCCTGGCCCGTCATGTCGTGCGGGGGAAGCTGCCGTTCAATGCTGCGGTGCCCGGTCTGCGTCTCAGTGCTGGCCAGCGCCAGCCGGCGGGAACTGCGAGGGCGGCTGCGGCGCGGCGGGCGGATAACCCGGCTGCTGGTACTGGGGCTGCTGGTATTGCGGCTGCTGGTACTGGGGCTGCTGCTGCGCGTAGCCGCCGTACGGGCCGCCCCACTGTGGGGCCGCCGGGCCGCTGGTGCTCTCGATCTGGACCTCGATGCCACCGACCCAGCCGGCGACGAGGTTGTAGAAGAGGCAGGCGATGGCGGTCATGATCCAGCCGCCGATCGCGTACGCGATCGCCCCGATGACCCCGAAGATCAGGACGCCGACGACGCCGCCGCCCAAGATGCCCGCGGTCGCGCCCGTGTCGCGGGCAGCGGCCCCTGCGATGAGCACGACCGGCAGCCCGATGACGAGCGTGAACACAAGGATGATGACCGCGTACATCACGGCCGCCATCGTGGCGGTCTTGATGACGCCGAACCGCCGGATCCTGACCATCTTCGTCTCCCTCGATGCGGGTGGGCGCGTCGAGAATAGCCGGTCGGTCAACGTCGAACGCGACGCCGCTCGGGGGCGGGCTCGCCGACGAGGACGCCCATCGCGCCGATGCCGCCGGCCACGAGCAGCGGGGTGAGCAGGCCCGATCCGAACGGCCCCTCCCGAGGGCGCGGGCGTCGTGACGGCGGCAGGCGTGTCCGTCGCGTCGGCGTGCGTCCCGTGCCCGGCCGCGCTCGCCACCACTGGCACCGCTGCGACGAGCCCGAGGAGGATGCCGCCGGGCATCGCGCCCGAGTGCCCGCCTCGCCATGGCGCTCACCATCCTGTCCTCGCCTGGCCCCGCCGCTCGGGAGGGTCGCGGATGCGGCATCGGATGCGGCGACCGCCCGGCCGGTGCACTGCTCGGGGATCGCGCCGGCGCCGTCGGAGGGCGCCCAGTGGATTCCGGAAGGAACGAACACGAATCGTGCCCGGACGGCAGATCGGGGCCCTTCGACAGGTCCGAAACGCCCGGAACGGCGCTGGAACCGCCCCCATACGGCGTCGGCGCCTTGAATTCGGCCCCGGAGCGGGCGCTCGAGGCGGCCGGGGCTCGGTCTCGTTCGGTAGGTTCGAAAAGCGCCCCGGAGCGGGGCAGCGTCCCGGGTCGGGCGCAGCGCCCCGGGTCGGGCGCAGCGCCCCGGAGCGGCGCTTGAGGCGGCCGGCGCGTGGCGGCGCCCCGGGGCGTGGCGGCCGGGGCTCCGGACGTTGAGCGCCAGCCGGAGGCATCAGCCGACAGGCGCGGATCGTCCGGCCCGGGAATCGAGACGGCCCCCGGTGGCCGAAGCCGCCGGGGGCCGTTGGAAGCGCGATGCGCGACTAGAAGTCCATCCCGCCGCCGTGGTCGTGGCCGCCGCCGTTGCCGCCCTTCTCCTTCTCCGGCAGGTCCGTGATCAACGTTTCCGTCGTCAGGACCATCGCGGCGATGGAGGCCGCGTTCTGGAGCGCGGACCGGGTGACCTTGGCCGCGTCGACGATGCCCTTCTCGAACATGTCGACGTACTCGCCCGCGAGGGCGTCGTAGCCGTGGCCGATCGGCAGGCCGCGGACCGCGTTGACCACGACCTCGCCGGACTGGCCGGCGTTGTCGGCGATCTGGCGGGCCGGGGCCTCGAGGGCCTTGCGGACGATGTCGACACCCACCTGGGCATCGCCCTCGAGGTGGATCTTGTCGAGCGCCGGGATCGCCTGCAGCAGCGTGGTGCCGCCGCCGGCCACGAGGCCCTCCTCGACCGCCGCGCGGGTGGTCGAGAGCGCGTCCTCGATCCGGTGCTTCTTCTCCTTGAGCTCGACCTCGGTGGCCGCGCCGACCTTGATGACGGCCACGCCGCCGGCCAGCTTGGCGAGGCGCTCCTGGAGCTTCTCGCGGTCGTAGTCCGAGGTCGTGTCCTCGATCTGCGCCTTGATCTGCGTCATCCGCGCCTTGATCTGGTCCGGGGCGCCCTCGCCGTCGACGAGGGTCGTGTTGTCCTTGGTGGCGACGATGCGGCGCGCCTTGCCGAGGTCCTCGAGCGCGACGGAGTCGAGCTTGCGGCCGATCTCCTCGGAGATCACGGTGCCGCCGGTGAGGATGGCGATGTCGCGGAGCATCTCCTTGCGGCGGTCGCCGAAGCCCGGGGCCTTGACGGCCAGGACCTGGAGGCGGCCCTGGAGCTTGTTCACGACCAGGGTCGCGAGAGCCTCGCCGTCCACGTCCTCGGCGATGATCAGCATGGGCTTGCCCAGCTGCACGCTCTTCTCGAGCGCGGGCAGGAGGTCAGGGACCGCGCTGATCTTCTTGTCGGTGATCAGGACGAGGGGCGTCTCGAGGACGGTCTCCATCCGGTCCGAGTTGGTCACGAAGTACGCCGAGATGTAGCCCCGGTCGAACTGCATGCCCTCGGTGTATTCCTTCTCGAGGCCGAGGGACTGGCCCTCCTCGACGGTGATGACGCCGTCCTTGCCGACCTTGTCCATCACCT
>JBBIIL010000006.1:0-33361 GCA_037446495.1 Chloroflexota bacterium
CCTGGACAAGCTCCACGCCCAGAACCGCGCCGAGGTCGTGGCGAGGGCGATGCGCAACGGACTGGTCCGGGACGCCTGAGCCGCAAGAGGCTCCCGCGAGCCCGACTACGCTGGGGTGGCCGCCTCGTGAGCGGGGATCGCGCTGCAGCTCCGGCAGGTCCCGTAGAAGTTCAGGTCGTGCCAGTTGACGTGGAAGCCGGTCGGCTCCTCCCAGGCCGTCGGCGGGCAGGCCTCGACCTGCACGACGCGTCCGCATCGCGTGCAGATCGCGTGGTCGTGGTGGTCGCCCGCGCAGTAGGCGTAGCCGACGGCGCCGGACGCGAGCGTGGCGCGCTTGAGGCGGCCCGCGACGTCGAGCCGCTCCAGCGTTCGGTAGACGGTGGCCAGGCTCGTCGACGGCGACGCGGCCCGCGCCTGCGCGAGGAGCTGGTCGGGCGTCTGGAGCCGGTCCCCCCCGACCAGCACGGCCACGATGGCGCGCCGGGGGCCTGTCGCCCCGCGGCCCAGGACCGCCAGGGCATCGGCGATCGAGGCCCCGGTCGCATCGGCGTCGTCGGCGCCGACGACGCCGGACCCCCGGGACGGGCGGCGGCCGGTGCGGGTCATCGCGTGCCGACCGCGCCCGGGGCGAGCGTCCTGACCCGACGCAGCGCCCGGACGAAGCTGCCCGCGGCGATGACCGCCACGATGACGGTCACCAGGACGAGGCCGGCGTTGATGGAGTCGAGGTTCGGGATCGCGATGCCCGTCGGCAGGCCGGCGTCGAGCCGGTCCGCGACGCTCGGCAGGAGCAGCGACACGGAGCCCCAGACGGCGAACAGCAGCCCTCCGTACAGGAGCGTGTTGCCGGCCACGGCGCGGGAGACGTAGTTCATGGCGTCGGCGCCGAGATGGCGCGTCCGCATCCACGCGCCGAGCGCTGCCCCGACCGCCATCTGGACCACCATGGTCCCGAGCCCGAACAGGAGCCCCGGCAGGAAGGCGACCGCGGCGCTGGGCATGGCCGGCGCCAGCACCGTGTAGATGATCACCGCGAAGGCGCCGGTCCCCCAGCCCGCGACGAATCCGTGGACCAGGGTCATGCGCACTGGGATCGGGCGGTCGCCCGACGAGGGCATCCCGTCGGTCCCGTCGTCGCGCCCGACGTGCACGGCGCGGTGCAGGACCCGCTCGAGGCCCTCGGTGAGGTGCAGCTCGCGGCCGAGACGGAGGATGTACAGGCCGGAGACCGCCATAACGACCCCGACCAGCAGGTCGACCCAGGCGTTGAAGACGCCGCTCGCGAGGACCGGCGCAAGGGCCAGGAAGGCCAGCTCCGACGCGATCGCCCGCTGGACCGCGAACGCCGCGGAGAAGAGGAGGCCCGCCTTCATGCCCTGCCTGCCTGAGGCGGAGCCGATGGCGTAACTGACCGTGATCGGCCAGGTGTGCTCGTCGGGAGTGACCCCGTGGAGCACCCCCAGCAAGAACGAGACCAGGAGGATGCCCAGCACGCCCGTCCCAGTTCCGGAGGAGATAAGAGAAGTCGTCAGCACGTCACTTTCGCGATCTTTTGAGAATGAGTCGCATTCGCTGCCCAAGACTAGCCTTTTCCGACGCCAATGTCAACCGCGAGGACTGACCGGTGACGGCTGCGGCTCGCGATCAGCGGCGGCCACGGCTCGTGACCCGCGGCGGCGACCTGGCGGCTGCACCCGGGCCGCCCGGCGAGGCTGCGTCCGGGCCTGTCGGCCAGGCGTCGCCCGGACCAGCACGAGGGACCCCCCACCGGCACCGCCACAGCTGGCGGCCGTCTCGCGACCCACGGACCGGGCCGAACGGCACCCCGGTCCCACCCGAAATGACGGGCGCCCTGCCCACCCTTGCGGGGGTGGTGCCCCGCGACGTCGCAGCCGACGATCGCCGCAGCCACAAGGAGGCGGCGTATGGGCTATCGAATCGACATCAACCACGCGGGCTGCATCACCTGCGGCATCTGCATGGACGTCTGCCCGGTCGAGGCGCTGGACATGACCAGGCCCGCCCACCCCGGCGTTGAGACCGGGCCAGTCGGCGGTTTGCCACTGCCGTGGGCGATGGAGCGCCCGCTGCAGGTTGGCGAGTGCATCGGCTGCGGGATCTGCGTCCGCGAGTGCCCGCCAGCGGTGATCAGCATGGCAACACTGCCCGGTGAGCAGGTGCCGCTCGCGCCCCGGCAGGGCCCCATCGAACGGCCCTCGCCGTACGCCGCGGACGAGGTGTGGATGCCTCTGTCCGAGGTCACTCGCGAGTCCATGAAGCCAACCAAGCCCTCACCCTGGGGCGACCTGTTCCCGTGGACCACGCGCAGCCGGCCCAAGCCGTGGCAGGCCTGGATGACCATGGTGGATGT
Organism: Chloroflexota bacterium; assembly: GCA_037446495.1. GTDB lineage: Bacteria > Chloroflexota > Limnocylindria > Limnocylindrales > CSP1-4 > CAIXZV01. The sequence goes on from JBBIIL010000006.1 coordinate 2,372, forward strand.
GCCGCCGGCCAACCCGATCGCGCCGTGCCAGGAGGCCTGCCCCGCGGGCACTGACGCGGGCCGCTACGTTGGCCTGATCGGCCAGGGCCGCTACGACGAGGCCTACCAGGTCGCCGCCGAGGTGAATCCGTTCCCGTCGGTCTGCGGCTGGATCTGCACCGCCCCGTGCGAGTCGGCCTGCCGTCGAGGCGTCCTGGACGAGCCGATCAGCATCCGCACCCTCAAGCGCTTCGCCGTGGAGAACGGCAAGCTGCCGCCTGCCCCAAAGGCGACCAAGAAGCGAAGCGAGAAGGTCGCGATCGTCGGCGGTGGGCCAGCCGGCATGTCGGCCGCCTGGTACCTCGCCCGCCTGGGCTACCCGGTCACCGTCATGGAGGCCATGCCCATCCCCGGCGGCATGATGGCCATCGGCATCCCCGAGTACCGCCTGCCGCGCGAGGTCCTCCAAGCCGAGCTCCAGCGCATCGTGGACGCGGGCGTGGAGCTGCGGCTCGACACGGCGATGGGCCGCGACTTCACACTGCCCGACCTGGAGCGGCAGGGCTTCCGCGCGATCTTCCTCGCCACCGGTGCGTCCAAGTCGCGCCGCCTGGGCGTCCCCGGCGACGACCAGAAGGGGATGATCCCCGCCACCCGGTTCCTCAAGGAGGTGAACCTCGGCGAGAACCCGTCCCTCACGGGCGACGTCATCGTTGTCGGTGGCGGCTCCACCGCCATGGACGCTGCGCGATCGGCCAAGCGCTCCGGCGCGTCGTCCGTCTCGATCGTCTACCGCCGCGGGCGCGCCGACATGCCGGCGCAGGTCGAGGAGGTCGAGGCGGCCGAGCGGGAGGGAATCGCGATCCTCGAGGGGCTTGCCCCCAGCGAGGTCGTCGGCCGAGACGGCCAGGTCGTGGCCCTGCGCTGTGACGTCACCGCACCCGGCAAGACGCCGGAGGCGGGCGGTCGCACCCCGTGGAACCCGACCGGCGAGTCCAGGGAACTCCCAGCGGCATCCATCCTCGTGGCCATTGGCGAGGAGCCCGACCCGTCGATCCTCCCCGAGGGCGCGGGCATCGAGGTCAGCGGCTGGGCCGGCATCGTGGCCGACCCGAAGACGCTGGCCACCGGCCGAGCGGGCATCTTCGCCGGCGGCGACGTCGTCTCCGGCCCCAAGACCATCATCGAGGCCGTGGCCGCCGGCAGGCGCGCAGCGGGCTCCATCCACGAGTACCTCTCGGGCGCCCGCCACGGCGAGGCCGAGATCATGCAAGTGGTCCGGGTGGCCACGCCACCCGAGGCGACCCTCAAGCTCGACATCGCCGACAGGCCGCGGGTCCACGCGCCGCTGCCGGTCGTCGCGATCGGCACCTTCAAGGCGACCCAGGAGGGCTTCGCCGAGGAGGCCGCCAGGCTCGAGGCGTCCCGCTGCTTCCGCTGCGATGCCGTCTACGGCTGCCCGACCGTTCAGGTGGCTGCCGGCCGCGGCCCCGCCGACTCCCGCATCGGAGGCCCCGATGCGCGGCACGTCCCGGTGGCGGCCCAGGGTCCGCTCACCCCCGCCACACCCCCGTCCCGCCAGCTCAACCAGGGAGGAGCTCAGTGAATACAGACCAGGTCCAAGGACTCTTCGGCGCCGGAGAGGCGTTCGTCGAGGGGACCATCGCCGCCGCCCTCGTGATCCTCTGGATCCTGACGGTGGCCCTGCACCTCGCCCGGCCGTACATGGCCAAGACCACCGGCAAGTTCACGCTCCGCCTGGGCGCGGATCTGTGGTGGATCATCTACGTGGCCCTGCGCGACATCATGCTGCTGCAGGTGTTCCTGGGCTCGTTCATCTTCTTCTACCCGGACGTGGTCAAAGCGCGCGACCTGCCGATCACCGGCGGCATTGCCGCGGTCTTCGCCTTCGCGGCCTTGCTGATCAAGCTGATGTCCAAGGGCGACGACGACCTGAATGGATCCCGTGCCCAGGTGCTCCTCATCGGTATCGGGGCGGTGCTCTACCTGACCCCGTACCTGTTCGGCGTCCAGGCGCTCGCGCTCAACGGCTCGCGGCTGCTCCCCACGGCGCAGGCCCTGACCACCTCGCAGAACCCTGGCCTAGCGCTGCCGCTGTGCTACATCTCGGCCGCCCTGACGGGCCTGCTCGGCATTGTCGCGGTGGCATACAACTTCCGGCTGTCGATGCGCCGGCCGAAGGCCGCGTGAGGAGAACCCGATGCTGAGTGGAGACGATCTCGCCAACGCCATCACCAATGGCGGCGCCAACTGGATGATCCTATCGGTGGCCGCGGTGCTGCCGATCATCTGGGCCTTCACGCTGTCGCTGCACTTCGCGCGGCCCTACGTGCTGCGTTTCCTCCAGAAGCTCACCCTCCGGTTCGGCGGCGATGTCTGGTGGCTGTCCTACGTCCTCACCCGGGACGCGCTCCTGGTGGTCACCCTCGTCCTGTCGGTGATCTTCCTCTTCCCGAACGTCTACCTGCGCGGTGACGGACTCGGGATCACCGCCCCGGTGGCGACCCTGGTCCTCATGTGGGCCGCGCTCGTCAAGCTCCTGGGGGATCCGGACGACAACGCGTCGCACTGGCAGCTCCAGAGCCTCCTCCTGATCCTCGCCTCGGTGCTCTACATCATCCCGCAGGTCTACGGCCTGGAGGCCGCCGACCAGCACCTGGGCGGATGGTCGGACGCGCTGATCTCGGTCAACAATCTGGACGTGGCCCGCTTCATCCTGTGGGGCACCATGGTGCTGTTCGCCATCACCGGCGGTCTGGTGTTCGTCCGGTTCTTCCTCATGTTGGGCACCAAGGAGGCTGGCGAGGCCTCCGCGCTCGCGGAGGCGTGAGCGCCATCTGACGTCCCTGGCGGGTCGCGTCCCCGAGTCCCCCGCGGTCCCCCGCGGTCCACGGCCCGCCGCGTCCCCGAGAGCGGTCCCCGCGACGGCGCCACCTGTCTCCCCGGTGGCGCCGTCGCCTCGCGTTGTGGACCGGGCGCCTCGGGACGCCTGGCCCGCAATGGGCGAGCGTCGGGAAGTGCTCCGGCCTCGCGCGTATCATTCGCGCCCATGTGCGAGCAGTTCATCGCCCGGGCCAGCGAGCCGTTCCGGCTCGACGAGCTCTGGCCGTTCACCACCAAGCTGGAGCACTACGGTCTCGCGGGCTTCGGCTGGGGCGCCGCCTGGGTGGACACCGGCGGCAGACTTCAGACGCACAGGGACGTCCGTGCCTTCCGCGACGACCCCGGCACGAATGCCCTCGGCGCTGCCGAGACGACCTCAGTGCTGGTCCACCTGCGCCGCCCGTCGCGCCTGTCCACGCTCCAGCTGCCCGATACGCAGCCGTTCGGCGATCCGGCTGGCCGCTTCGCCTTCAGCCACAACGGCGACCTGCGCGAGTACCGGGGCTCGCGCGCGCGTTACAGGCGCCAGGGACGGATCCACGGCCGTGCCGACAGCGAGGTGGGCCAGCGTTGGCTCGAGGACGCCTGGTCCGACGCGGAGCCGGTGGGCCACCTGCTGGGCGCCCTCCACGACACGTTCGGGGGCGAGGCGAACTTCGGCCTCCTGACGCCCGACGGCACGCCGTACCACTACGCGGGCAACCCGCAGAACCCGGTGTTCACCTTCCGGCTGGGACGCATCGGCGTCGTCGCAACGGCGCTCTACTCGCTCGACCGCTCCGTGTTCCGCCTCTGCGCGCCGGGTGCCACGGACCGCGCCCTCGTGCGCCTGCACACGACGGTCGCACTCGACCCTGAGGGGCGGCCCACCGAGAGTGCGTTCCGCTTGTCGGTCTAGTCGCCGATCTCGGTATGTCGGCGCGAGCCCGACCGGCCGGTCCGCCGCGTCGGCGTCGCCGGCGCCAGCCCGAGGAAGCGCTCGATCGCCTGGCCCAGCCGCTCGCGAGCCCGTATCGTCGTCGCGCTCGGAGCCTCTCGGAACGCCTGGCCCCACGCCCACACCCGTGCCCAGAGCCGTGCTCGCGCGCTTCGCCACGCCGAGAGGTGAAGGAACGCGAATGGGTGATCGAGCCGCCACCACCACGGTACGACCGACCACACGAACACCAGGTAGTCCGCTCGGACCGGTCGGTCGCCGAAGCCGAACAGCGCCTGCATCTGGATGATCGTGAGCGGCAGCATCAGCAGCGACAGCAGGCCGGCAAGCGCCAGCCAGACGAGTCCCCATCCTCGAGCCCGGGCCGGCAACGCCGGCCAGACCAGGGCAGGCACCCACTTCATCCACGTCGCGAGGCCCCAGATCAGTCCGCTCAGGCGCCCGTCGAGGAAGTGCGCACCGAACAGCGCGAGGGCGAGCAGGAGGTCGATGTTCCCGGTGTCGATGTTGGCGCCGATCGGGATGGACAGGATGGCGACGAGGATCGCGGTCGGCAGCGGGCGGCGCGCATATGCCCAGCGGATGGACCACAGGAGCAGCAGCAGCCCGGCGCCGCGCCAGACGAACCAGGCCACCTCCCAGGGGAGCATCGCCCAGGGGATGAACAGCGGCAGCATCCACGGCGCATAGACGTAGGGGAGGAACGGACCGGTTGGGTGGTACGGGTCCCCGCCGTCGAGCCACAGGCGCACGGCCGCCCAATAGGCCCGGGCATCGGAGCCGGCCACCTCGCCGCGGGCCAACATGCCCGCGATGCCGAGCGCGAACAGCACGATCAGGATGGCCATGGCCGCGAGGCGCTTGCGGTCGCGCAGGCGGACGGTCTCACGATGGAGCGCGCGTCGGACCGTGCCCGCGCGACGGGCGCGAGCGGTGGCGGCGAACGACGCGGTGCTCATCGCCGCCATTCTCGCGCGCGATCGGCGTCCGTGCGCGAGGGCGTACCCACGGCGCACCAGCCGCCTCGAGCTGCGGGCCCCGCGCGGCGGGACCACCGGCCCCTGCTAGACTCCCGGACCATGCCGCAGGGAACCGTCATCGTGATCGGCGGAGCGGAGGACAAGGTCCGAGATCGGGTCATCCTCGGCCGGTTCGTTGCGCTTGCGGGCGGCCAGTCAGCCCGCATCGCAGTGATCTCCACGGCCAGCTCCCTCGGTCCGGAGGCCGGCGCGCGCTACAAGGAGGTGTTCACCGATCTCGGCGCAGGGGAGGTCGCGCCCATCCACGCAGTGACCCGCCTCCAGGCCAATGACGAGCACATCGCAGGGATCATCCGCCACGCCACGGGGATCTTCATGACCGGGGGCAATCAACTGCGGCTCTCGTCCACGTTGGGCGGCACCCGCCTTGCCGACGCCATCGCCGAGCGCTTCCGCGACGGGGCGGTGGTCGCGGGCACGTCCGCGGGCGCGTCGGCCGTCTCGTCCCACATGATCGCCTTCGGCGCGTCGGGCGCCACGCCCAAGCACCGGATGGCGCAGATCGCCGCCGGCCTCGGCCTGCTTCCCGGCGTCATCGTGGACCAGCACTTCCAGCAGCGGAATCGCCTCGGGCGGCTGCTCAGCCTGATCGCGCAGAACCCCAGCCTCCTGGGCCTCGGCGTGGACGAGGACACGGCCGGGGTTGTCGGGCCCGACCACGTCATGGAGGTCATCGGGCGCGGGTCGATCACCGTCGTGGACGGCGCGGCCTCCGACACCGACGCCTGGGAGGTCCGCGGCCACGCTCCGCTCATGATCAGCGGCGTCGTCCTCCACAGCTTCCCGGCCGGCTACCGATTCGACCTGCGGCGCCGGACACGTGTCGTCACGCCGGCGCTCACCGCGCTCGACGGAGGCGCGATCGCCTCGTCCTGATCGCCCAGGCGCGATGCCGCGTCCAGGTCCGCCACGCTCGCTCGAGGGACCCGGCGTACTCCCGTCAGGCCTCAGGCTCGGCCGGGTCGTCGTGCCAGAACCCCGCGAGGGCATCTGCGACCGCGCGCTGCTGTTCGACCGTCAACCGCTGCCCGAACTCGCGCTCGATGATCGGCAGGTGGGCTGCGAATCCCTCGTGCAGTCGCTTCCGTCCCGCCGGCGTGAGCACCACCTGCACGCCGCGGCGATCGCCGGGCACGGGCTCCCGCTGCACGAGACCGGCCTGCTCGACACGATCCACGAGCCGCGTCATGCCGCTGCGCGTGAACAGCGCCCGCGCCTGGAGCTCCTGGATCCTCAGCCGCCCGTCGGGTGCATCAAAGAGCTGGGAGAGCACGTCGAGCCACGGGAGGGGGATGCCCGCCTTGGCGATGAGGTCGGGCTCGACCACGTGGAGCACGCGGGCACTCGCGTAGAGCACGCCCCGCCAGGCGTCGAACCAGAGGCTGTCGGTCGGGGTGGGCTCGTCGTTCTGCTTGGGCATGCCGCTGCTACTCATGGACCGAACTCTACAAGAACAGACGATGATCTGGCAACTTCTGTCACAACAGTAGTTGACAATACAGAAACTGCATCTACAGTAAGAACAAGAGCAGGCGTCCTCAGGCTCGTCAGCCGGCGCTGCTACAACGGGAGAGACTCGAGATGACCACGCTCTTCGTTCGCCACCAGGTCGCCGACTACGCCGCCTGGCGCGCGTTCTACTCGACCCTCGGGGAGATGCAGGCCCGCAACGGTGTGCAGTCGCAGACCGTGTACCAGTCCGCAGACGACCCCAATGACGTCACCGTGACCCACGAGTTCGCGTCCCTCGACGCTGCGCGCGCCTTCACCGGCAGCCCCGAGCTCCGGGAGGCGATGCACGAGGCAGGTGTCGCCGGCGCGCCGACGGTCTGGTTCACGACCCGCAGCTAGGCACGGGCACCCACCCCACAGTGGCGTCGCGGACGAGCGGCGCCGGATCGGACCGCGCGGCCGGGCGGGTCGCGCGGTCCCGAAGGAGACATCACATGTCGAACACGATTCTCGTCGTCGGCGCGACGGGCAACGTCGGCGGCGGCGTCCTCAGCGCGCTCGTGGCGCGCGGTGTCTCGGTGCGAGGCCTGGCGCGGACCATCGACGGCGCGACAGCACTCGAGGCGGCCGGCGCCGACGCCGCCATCGGGGACCTTGCCGATCCCGGCTCGCTCGGACACGCCTTCGATGGCGTGGACTCGGTGTTTATCGTGACTCGCGGCACCGAGGAGCAGGTTGAGCTGGCGGCGAATGCCATCGCGGTCGCCAAGCGGGCCGGCGTCCGCCGGATCGTCCGCTCGTCGGCGTTCGTGCCGGAGCCCGCGCTCGACACCACGCTGGGCCGCCAGCACGCCGAGATCGATGCGCTCGTCCGCGACTGCGGCGTCCCGTCCACCATCATTCGACCCACATTCTTCATGCAGAATCTGCTCGGGATGGCTCGCGCCGTGGCGGACCACGGCGTCCTGTGCATTCCATTCGGCGTCGGCAGCGCGGGCATCGTGGACGTCCGCGACATTGTGGACGTGGCCGTGGAGACGCTTCTGACCGACGGCCACGAGGGCGCCACCTACACACTCACCGGGCCTGCATCGGTCTCGATGCGAGAGGTGGCGGCCACGCTCTCGAGCCAGCTGGGCCGAGAGATCGCCTACGTCGACGTGCCGGTCTCCGCCGGTGTCGAGGCGTTGGAGGGCATGGGCATGTCCCCGTTCATGGCCGGCACCTTCGGCGAGCTGTTCGTCAACTTCGCGGCCGGCGGCGCCGACCGGGCGACCGACGACGTCGAGCGCGTAACGGGCCACAGGGCGAGGTCGATTGCCGACTTCGTGCGAGACTACGCGCCGGTCTTCGCCGGCCAGGCTACCGCGCCCGTCGCCTGAGGCGATCCGACGCCGCCGGCGGGCCCCAGCGGTGGGGGCCCGCCGCGTCTCCGGGGGTTCGCCCGCGGACGGAACGCCTCGTGCTCGGGCCGTCGAGCAGGGGGCGGTCGCCGCCGCAGCCTAACGCCCGACCATCCCGTCACGCCCGTCTCGGTGCCCCCGCGTACACTCCGGGTCCAAGGCGGGAGGAGGGCGAACGTGGCGCAGGCGGACGACACACCGCGGAAGCGGGCGAGCAAGGCGGCTCGCGAGGGCGACGCGAGCGGGACGCCGCCGAAGACGACGACCCGGCGAGGCACGAAGGCGAAGCAGGCGGAGCCGACCGAGCCCGAGCCCGGCGCCACCGCTGCCGAGCCCCGCCCCGAGCCCGACGCCACCGCTGCCGAGCCCCGCCCGGAGCCCACGCTGCGCATCCTCGAGACCCGCGTCTATCGCGGCCCCAACTACTGGGCGCGCGAGCCCATGGTCCGCATGGTCGTGGACCTCGGCACGCTCGAGCAGTTCCCCTCCAGCAAGATTCCCGGGTTCGTCGAGGCGCTCGAGCGGCTGATGCCGTCGCTCGAGGACCACGCCTGCTCGCTGGGCCGCCGCGGCGGCTTCCTGACCCGGCTCCGCGAGGGCACCTGGGCGGGCCACGTGGCCGAGCACATCGCGCTCGAGCTCCAGAACCTCGCCGGCACGCCGGTCCGCCACGGCAAGACGCGCGGCGCCGGCGCGGACGGCCGCTACGACGTGCTCTTCGAGTACCGCGAGGAGCAGGTGGGCATCGAGGCCGGGCGCAAGGCCGTCCGCCTGGTGAACCACCTCGTGGCGCCCGAGGCCCCGGAGCACGCGTTCGAGTTCGAAGCCGAGCTCGAGGACCTCATCCACAGCGCTGAGCGGCTTGCCTTCGGGCCGTCCACCCGCTCGCTGCTGGACGAGGCGGCCATCCGTGACATCCCGTCCATGCGCCTCGATCGCTACAGCCTCGTCCAGCTGGGCCAGGGCGTCCACCAGCAGCGCATCCGGGCCACCATGACCAGCCGCACCAGCGGCATTGCAGTGGACATCGCGTCCGACAAGAAGCTCACCAACAGGCTGCTCGACTCGGCCGGCATGCCCGTCCCGCGCTCCGAGGTCGTGGACAACGAGGACGATGCGGTCGCCGCCGCCCGCCGCCTCGGCTACCCGGTCGTGGTCAAGCCGCTCGACGGCAACCACGGCCGCGGGGTCGCGCTTGACCTGCGGGACGAGGCCGCCGTCCGCGGTGCCTTCCCCGAGGCCTATCGCCAGAGCCGCTCCCGCGACGTCATCGTCGAGACGTACATCACCGGGCGGGACTACCGCTGCCTGGTCATCGGCGGCCGGCTGGTCGCGGTGGCGGAGCGCGTCCCCGCGAGCGTGACCGGCGACGGCAAGCGGACAATCCGCGAGCTGGTGGACGAGACGAACCTGGACCCGCGCCGGGGCATCGGCCACGAGAAGGTCCTCACGCGGATCAAGCTCGACGCCAACGCCGAGGAGGTCCTCGAGGGCCAGGGCTTCACGCCGGACTCGGTCGCTCCCAAGGGCGCGTTCGTCAAGCTCGCGCTGACCGGCAACATGAGCACCGGCGGCACCTCGATCGACCGCACCTTCGAGGCCCACCCGGACAACGTGGAGATCGCCGAGACGGCGGCCCGCGTGGTGGGGCTCGACATCGCGGGCATCGACTTCATCTGCCCCGACATCACCGAGGCGGTGCGCGAGACCGGCGGCGGGATCGTGGAGGTCAACGCAGCCCCCGGATTCCGCATGCACACGCACCCCACCGAGGGCGAGCCGCAGTACGTGGCGAAGCCGGTGATGGACCTGCTGTTCCCGCCCGGCAGCCCGTCCCGGATCCCGATCATCGCCGTCACCGGGACGAACGGCAAGACGACCACGGTCCGGATGACGGCCCACATCCTCAAGCTGATGGGCCGCCGCGTCGGCGTGACGTCCACGGACGGGATCGTCATCGACGGGCGGATCATGAAGCGCGGCGACATGTCGGGCCCCAGGTCCGCCCAGATGGTGCTCCAGAACCCCACCGTGGACACGGCGGTGTTCGAGGTGGCGCGGGGCGGCATCCTGCGCGAGGGCCTGGGCTACGACCGCAACGACGTGGCGGTGGTCACCAACGTCACCGCAGATCACTTGGGCCTCGGCGGGATCGACACGATCGCGCAGCTCGCCAACGTGAAGGGCGTGCTGGTGGACGCCGTCCCGCGCTCGGGCACGGCGGTGCTCAATGCCGACGACCCGCACGTCTACCGGATGGGCCGCCGCTGCGACGGCCGTGTCGTCCTGTTCACGATGCAGAAGGCGAAGGGCGAGGACGGCTACGACCGCGTGGACGGCCACACCAACCGCGGCAACGCGGCGTTCTGCCTCGAGGACACGTCCCAGGGCGAGCTGATGGTCCTCAAGCACGGCCCGCGCAAGATGCCCGTGGTCTACACGCACCTCGTCCCGGCGACGTTCAACGGTCGCGCCCGGATGAACGTGGCGAACGCGCTGGCCGCCGCTGCCGCCGCGTGGTCCGCAGGGGCCCACCTTCACGACATCCGCCAGGGTCTGCGCACGTTCACCACCTCGTTCCTCCAGGCGCCGGGGCGGCTCAACCTCGTCGAGGCGGGCGGGATCCGCGTGGTCATCGACTACTGCCACAACGTGGACGGCATGCGCAACCTGGCCGACTTCGCGAACCGGATGATGGAGGAGCCCGCGCCCGGCGGCGGCAAGACCATCCGGCACGGACGCGCCATCGCGGTGATCGGCATCCCGGGCGACCGGCGCGACGTGGACCAGCGCGAGTACGGCGCCTGGGCCTCCACCGCGTTCGACGAGATCGTCATCCGCGAGGACCGCAACCGGCGGGGTCGCCCACCCGGCGAGGCGGCCTCGAACGTGTCCGACGGGATCCACGCCAAGATGGCGAGGCACGAGGCGCGGACGACGCGCGTCGAGAAGATCCTCGACGAGGCGGCCGCTGTGCACCGCGCGCTCCACCAGGCGGTGCCGGGCGACCTGGTGGTGGTCTGCGCCGACGACACCGCGGGCGTGTACCGCGAGGCCATGGCGCTCGGCCGCGGCCAGGGCGGGACCGCCTACGCCGATCCGGGCGAACTGGAGTAGCCGGCCGAGGCCCGAGGGGCCGGTGCGCCCCCCCGTCAGGCTCTCAGTGGGCGACGGCCCTGCGGCGACGGTAGAGTGCGCCCGCCACGATGAACGGCTCGGCGACCAGGACCAGGATGAGGAGCACCAGTCCGATCTGCGCCGCCTGCTGGCCCAGCAGGAAGTACAGGACCACGACGCCGAACATCATCAGCCCGCCCCCGATGAAGAACGCGAGCAGCCAGGTCGCGGCCCAGGTGGCGATGAAGTCGGCGGTGCCGCTGGACTTGCGCTGTGCGTTGGCGACCAGCCACACGGCCGAGACGGCGGCGATGGCGACGATGACCCAGAGCGCGATGTCGAACGGGCGCATGACCGAGGTCCCCTGTGACGGCCGCAGGGCCGAGCAGATCCCAATGGCTCACCGCCGAGGGGGCCGGCACGGGCCGATGATCGGGTGCGAGCCCTCGATGCCGAAAGGGTCACCCGGACACTGCGTTGCGGGCGCCTCGGCCCGCGTTTGACGTGCCTACCGGTCCCCAGCCGAGGCGGCCACGGGGTCGAGGAGCGGCTTCGCGCCTAGCCGGGCCAGCAGCTCGAAGACCTCCGCACGCTGCTCGTGGCAGAACAGGACCACGACGCGCGGGTGGCCGGTGGCCGCATCGCCGGTCAGCTCGGCCTCGAGCGCGGCGGTCTCGGTGGGGTGGACGGGCACGTGGCCCGCGTCCATGCCCGCGTCGGCCAGACCCTCGCGCAGGAGCCGCAGGACGTCGTCCGGCCCGCGCCCCCGCAGGTACGTGCGCGTCTCCTTCAGCACCACGCGGTCCGCCAGGTCGCCTGAGATGCGCCCGACGCCGATGAGCGTGTCGTCGGGACGGTCGCCCGCGGTGCCGATGATGGCCGTGACGGGCGCGCCCGCCGCCAGACCGCGCGCGACATGGAGGATCGCCTCGGCGCCCGCCTCGTTGTGGGCGAAGTCCACGATCACCGTCGCGAGGCCGAGCGTGAACAGGTTGAGCCGCCCGGGCGACAGCTCGGGCGAGGGGTGGAAGTCCCGGAGGCCGGCGGCCACCTGCTCGAGCGTCGCGCCCAGCGCCCGGGCACCCGCGGCAGCCGCGAGGGCGTTCGCCACGTTGTGCCGCGCGAGGCCCCCGAGGGTGATCGGCACGTCGGCGACCGCCACAAGCGGTCGGACCGTCCCGCCGTTCCGCTCCACGAGAGCGCCGTTCATGACGGCGTATGACCGCTCGTGGGCGCGCCTCGCCTTCGCCCGCGCGGCCGGACCCGCTGCGAGCGTGAACCAGGCCACGTTCGCGCGCACGCGGCGGGCCACCGCGGCGGCGAGCGGGTCGTCGGCGTTGAGGACCACCCAGCCATCCGGGCGCGTGACCCGGCAGACGGTGGCCTTGACCTCGGCGAGCTCGGCGAGGGTGTGGATGCCGGCGATGTCCAGATGGTCGGAGCTGATGTTCGTGAGGACTGACACGTCGTTCGACTCGTACCCCATGCCCCGCTGGATCAGGCCGCCGCGCGCGGTCTCGAGGACGGCCACGTCCACGTCATCGCGGCTCAGGATCGCTGCCGCGCCGCCCGGCCCCGTCCAGTCGCCCGGCTCGACCATCTGCCCGTCCACCAGGATCCCGTCGGACGTCGTGGTGCCCACGCGGCGTCCTGCCAGCCGCAGGATGTGGGTGACCAGCCGCGTCACGGTGGACTTGCCGTTGGTGCCCGTGATGGAGATCACCGGCATGCGCCGCGCGTCGTCGCGGATCCACGCTGGGGGCGTGGTGCGCGCCGCCGCGATCCTCGCGGCCCAGCCCGCGAGCCAGCGCGCCTGTGTGTTCGTCAGGCGCACCCGGCGGCCAGTCGAGACGGAGCGCGTGGCGAGGTCCACGGCCGCCTCGGCGATCGTCCTTGCGCGCTCGGCGCCTGCGAACGGGTATGTGACGATCCAGCGGCCCTCGTCCGCCGCACGGTGGACGCGCACCGGCCCCCCGCCCTCGCCGTGCTCGGCGCGCAGGCGCCGTGTCCAGGACACGAGGTCGGTCACGGCGTCCGGCCACTCGCGAGCCGGAACCGTCCGCCCGAGCCGCACGAGGCTCCCGTCGCCCGTCCGCGACCCTTGCCACGCGCGCCTCCGGCCCACCGCCACCTCGACCTTCACCACCGGCTCGAGCCGGTACACGGAGGGTCCGTCCAGGAGGCGGATCTCGACAAGTCTCATGGTCCGCGCAGGATACGCTCGGCGAAGGCGCCGGCGAGAGGCCACGTCGCCCCGGCCGGGACGGCATGGCCCGCCAGGCGGGTAGACTCCCCGGTCATGGAGCCCACTGTCACCGACCACGAGCTCGCAGCGGTCCGCGAGGTCCTCGAGCGCTCCTATCCCGACTACCTCGCCGACTTGGAGCGCCTGGTCAACACGGACTGCGGCAGCTACACGAAGGCTGGGGTGGACGCGGTCGGCCGATGGGCGGCGGAGCGCCTCCGCGAGCTGGGCGCACACGTCACGTCCCACCCCAACGACTTGGGCCTGGGCAGCACGGTCATCGGCGAGTTCGCGGGCGCAGACCCGAACGGTCCCACGCTCCTGTGCATCGGCCACATGGACACCGTGTTCGACGAGGGGACCGCGGCCGAGCGCCCCTTCCGCATCGAGGGCGGGATCGCCACTGGCCCGGGCGTCACCGACATGAAGAGCGGGTTCCTGACCGGCCTGTACGCGATCGGCGCGCTGCGCGAGGCGGTCGGCGGGCTGCCGCTGGCGCGCCTCGTGTTCCTCGCCAACCCCGACGAGGAGATCGGGTCGCCCGCATCCACGCCGCACGTGCAGCAGATCGCCGCCGAGTCCGACGCGTGCCTCGTGTTCGAGTGCGCACGCGCAAACGGCGACATCGTGTCCAGCCGCAAGGGCACCATCGACCTCGTGATCACCGCGGGCGGCAAGGCGTCGCACGCGGGCGTCGAGCCCGAGAAGGGGCGCAGCGCCATCCTCGAGGCGGCGCGGCTCATCACCGACCTCCACGCCCTCAACGGGCGCTGGCCGGGCGTGACCGTCAACGTGGGCGTCGTGGAGGGCGGGACGCGTCCGAACGTAGTGGCCGAGCGGTGTCAGCTGCAGGTGGACGTGCGCTCGGTCACCGGCCATGGGCTCGAGGCGGCTGAGGCCGCGATCGCCGGATTGACGGCAACCTCGCGCGCCGTCCCAGACGTCACCCTCACGGTCGAGGAGACCAGCCGCCACTGGCCGATGGAGAAGCTCGAGCGATCAGCGCGCCTCACCGACCACGCAATCGCGATCGCGGCCAGCCTCGGGATCGAGCTGCGCGACGCCGCGACCGGCGGTGCCTCGGACGCGAACACCACCGCGGGGATGGGCGTCCCGACGATCGATGGCCTGGGGCCGATCGGCGGGCTGGACCACTCCCCGGGCGAGTACCTCGAGCTCGCCTCGATCGTGCCGCGGACCACGCTCCTCGCCGGGCTGATCGCGGCCATCGGCCGGGACCCGGAGGTCCGCGCCTGGGCTGGCGAGCGCCGGGCGAACGCTACGCCAGCCCCGTGAACCGCGCGGCCGCCACCAGCGCCACGCCCGCGACCAGGCCCAGCAGCAGGTTCCGCCGCCACGCCACGACGAGCACGCAGGCCAGCACCCCGAGCACGTCGGCTCCGAGGTGGAAGGCTGGCGACCCGTCGGGAGCCTTGGCGACAAGCGTGTTCGCCGCCGCCAGGGACGCCAGGACGGCGGGCCCCACGAGTCGCAGGTAGAGCAGGGCGCGCGAAGGCAGGCGCTCGATGCCGGGCGCGAGAATGGGCAGTGCACGCGACGGGTAGGTCGCCGCGAACATGAGGACGGCCAGGAGGACCAGCTGTGTGCTCAGGGTGTGGCCTCCCCGCCCAGCGCGCCCACCTCGGCGATCGCCTCGTCGATGTTCACCGGCGTTCCGGCGATGTCGGAATCGGGCGAGCCTGACGCCGCCGGGGGTGCCGGCGTCGCCATGGCCAGGAGCGGTCCAAGCAGCCCGCCCCCGACGATCCCCAGCGCGGGGCCCATGAGGAGCGACATCCCCGTCCCGATGATCGCGCCGGCTCCCGCGGCCACGAGCTCGCGCCGACCCGTGGTCAGCCCCACGGCCAGGCCGCCCATCGCCGCGGGGAACACGATGTCGAGGCCGAAGCGGCTGGGATCCGGGATGGTTCCGCCCAGGAGCACGCCCGCGATCGTCGCGATGTTCCACGGCAGGAAGACGCCCAGGACCGCCGCCATCCAGTAGCCGGGAACATCGAGCCGCCCGATCCGGTGGAAGTGCGCCGCCGAGAGCGCGAACGCCTCGTCGGTGAGCACGTGGCTCATCACCACGCGCTTCGCGAACGGGACCTCGCGAAAGCGGGGCGCCAGCGACGCCGAGTACAGCACGTGCCGGGCGTTGAGGAAGAAGGTGAGCACCACGATCGGCGCCCACGGCAGCCCGGCCGCGATGTAGCCGGCCGCCGCGAACTGCGAGGCCCCGGCGAACACGAGGACGCTGGACGCGATCGCCTCGATGGGCGAGAAGCCGGCATTGCGTGCCGCGAGCCCGAAGACCAGGCCGAACGCGCCGACCGAGACCGCGATGCCGAGCGTATCGAGCAGGAGCTGGCGCCGGGCGGCGCGAAGGTCAGGGGCGGGGGAGGCGAGGCGCGCGGACGCGCTCACGGGGTCACGGCGGGCCGCGCGCCTACTTGAGGAAGGTCTTGCCGCAGGAGCCGTCGCAGACGGTGTACAGGGCGTGCTTCTCGGCGGCGTAGCCAGCCACGTGGAGCCGGCCGGCACAGCCCTTGGTGGGACACTTGAAGACCCACCAGCGGTCGTTGGCGTCGAGTGGCGTGGCCTCAGCCCTGAGCTTGTCGCCGAGGTCCTCGCGCCCTGCGACCAGCGAGGCGACAACCGCCATGCGCTCGGCGTCGCTCTCACTCGAGTACGGGTAGTTCTGGCCGACGTTCGACGTCACCTGCGCCTCCGCTTCGTGGGTCGCCGGCGGCAGCTTGTGTGCGCAGAGCCCTCCGTCAGCGCGGCCGAGGATACCACCGGGCAGCGCCCGGCCCGACGCCTGACAGCACCCCGCCGCACGCCTGACAGCACCCCGCCGAGCTACCGGACCGCGGCCAGCCCCGCGCTCCGCGGATCGGCGATGGCCGCCAGCGAGCCGCCGGTCGCAGGACCGCCGTCAACGAGCTCGATCGCATGCTCATGGCCCAGGCCGCCGTCGAACGGAACGTGCGCCAGCCGGTGCCCGAGGCCCCGAAGCGCGTCGCCAACGCCCGGCGCGAGGGCGCCGTCGGCGAGCACTCTGAGCGGTGGACCGAACCAGCTGTCGGGCTCCACGGTGACTCGCGGCGCGGCGACTGCCGTCGCGATGTCGGCCCCGCCGTCCACCAGCGCCGAGACCAGCTGCACGTGGATCTGCGGCTGGATGTCGCCGCCCATCGAGCCCGCCACCACCCATGGCCGGCGTTCACCCGCCCGGAACAGCATCCCGGGCAGCAGCGTGTGTGCCGTCCGTCGGCCCGGCGCGAGCAGGTTCGGGTGGCCGGGCGTGAGGCTGAACGAGGCGCCCCGGTCCTGGAAGTGGACGCCGGTCTCGGGGTCGACCACCCCCGAGCCGAAGCCCGCGGCATTCGACTGGATCAGGCTCACCGCGTTGCCCTCCCTGTCCACCACTGCCAAGTAGATGGTCCCTCCGACAAGGGTCCGCACCGGCGTGGGCGCGGCCTCGGCGAACTGCCGGTCGATCCTCGCCGCCAGGGCGCTGGCGTGGTCGCCCGACAGCAGGGTGCCCAGCGGCACCTCGCGCACCGCCGGGTCGGCGAGGAACTGGTCCCGGTCGGCGTACGCGAGCTTTGCGGCCTCGAGCATGATGTGGAGCCACCCAGCTGACGACCAGCCGCGCCCGTCGAACCCGGCCCCGCTCGGCAGCTCGAACCGCTCGAGCACGCGCAGGAGCAGCAGCGCGACCATGCCTGCTGAGTTGGGCCCGTGCGTGGTCACGCGGACGCCGCGGTACGTCGTCTCGATCGGCACGCCCCAGTCGGAGCGGTGGCGCCGCAGGTCGAGCGCCGTGTGCACGCCGCCAGCCGCCGCCAGCCCACGGGCAATCCGCTGGCCCAGGTCGCCGTCGTAGTAGGCGTCGAAGCCCTCGTCGGCCAGCGTGCGCAGCGTCGAGGCGAGCGCAGGCAGCCGGATGACCTCGCCTGGGCGCCACGGCCGGCCCGACGACCTCCAGACGCGCGCGAAGCCGGAGGCCCAGGGCTCGCGTTCGATGTCGGGCCACGTCCGCTCGATCGCGCTGATCAGCCCGTCCCACGCCGGGAAGCCCGCCTCGGCCTGCTCAATCGCCGCGGCCAGCACGGCCCCGCGCGAGAGCCGGCCCCAGCGACGGTGCGCGTCGGCCCACGAGCGGACCGCGCCTGGCACGGTGATCGACAGCGGCCCGCGCAGCGGCACCCGGTCCAGCCCCGCGCCGCGCAGCAGGTCCGCGGAGATCCCAGAGGGCGACCGACCGGACCCGTTGAGCGCAACCTGCTCGCCAGCCGCCTCGTCCCAGACCAGCCAGAACGCGTCGCCGCCGATGCCGCAGCCGTTGGGCATCACCACGCCCAGCACAGCGTTCGCGGCGATCGCTGCGTCCACCGCGTGCCCGCCCGCGGCCAGCACGGCGAGGCCAGCCTGCGTGGCGAGGTGGTGCGGCGCCACGACCGCACCACGCGCACCGCGCACCAGCCGCGCCGGGACCAGCGCGGGCTCGGGGGCCAGAGGCTCAGGCATCGCCGACGGTCCCGCCCACGGGCGCCGGAACCGGGGCTCGCCCGACCTCGTGCTCGTACCCGCGCAGGTGGCCCAGAGGAATGAGCGCGATGGCGAGGAGCACCAGCGATGCCATGAAGATCCCGTCGAGGCCCGCGACCTGCGCGGAGACGCCGCCGACCAGGCTGCCGATGATCTGGCCGAGTCCCAGGAACACCGAGTACAGACCCATGATCGCGCCCCGGTCATTGGGATAGGTCTCGGTCACGTCGGCGAGCAGGCCGAGCGCGGCCGGCGTCGCACCCGCCAGCACGAACAGGCCCGCGAGGACTGCCGCGACCAGCAGGAGGGTGATCGGCAGTGGCGCTGATGCGGCGTGGTTGATCGCCATGCCGGCCGCAAGCAGCGCGAAGCCGCCGCCCAGGCCCCGGAAGATGATCGTGGTCCGGCGCAGGTTCCGAAAGCGCCCGCCCCAGTACAGAAGGCCGGCGAAGAACAGCAGCCCGCCCACGCCCAGCCCGAGGCTCACCATGAGCGGCGAGAAGCTGCCCATCAGCTGCTGGCCGGCGAACCTGGGGTCGGGCGCCTTGACCAGCTGGAACAGCGTCTGGCTGGTGTACAGCCCCAGCGTCGCGTTGATGGCGATCCACGTGGGGGCCAGCAGCCAGATCTGGCGGCTGCTCAGGATCCGCGTGTACCGGCCTAGCCCCTCGCCCGGTTCGTGGGCGGCACTCGCGGGCTCGGGCTCGGCGTCCTGGCGCACGCCGAACCTGTAGATGGAGAACGAGAGCAGGTAGAGCAGCGCGTTGAGGAAGAACGCCGCAGGGCCGAAGAGGGTGAACAGCGGCCCCGCGACGACCATGCCCAGCAGCAGGCCAGCCAGGGTCGCCGCCTCGAAGCGGGCAACCGCCCTGCCTCGCGCCACCTCGTCCGCGGCCGTGGCGAACGCGATGAACCCGAGGATCGACGGCACCGACGCCGCGGTGGAGCCGCCCTCGAGCAGGCGGGTGAACGCGATGACCGGGAGGCTGACGGTGAGCGCCGTGATGATCACCGCGACGGCGCCGAACACCGGGCCGATGAGCATGACCCGCCGGTGCCCGGCCCGGTCCGAGACCACGCCGAAGATCGGCGAGCCGATCAGCTCCGACGCGTAGAACAGCGCTCCCAGGATCCCCACGTGCCACGCCTCGATGTGGATCCCGCCGTGGTGCTCGAACCGGCCGAAGTAGTAGGTGAGCATCGTCCCGGTCACACCGGTCGCCATCCGCAGCGTGAAGGTGCCCAGGATCACCGCGCGGATCGGCGTCCGGCCCGAGGCCAGGTTGCGGACACCGCGCAGGGCGCGGCCCGGCAGCGCGAGCAGGACACCGGCGACGGACGCGAGCGACATGCGCGACAGGGTAGCCGGTCGGGGACGCGTGATCTCGACCGAAAGCGGGGCCTCGCTCGACTTCCCGCGCCAGGACGGCCCGGCAGGCGTCGCTCCCGATCCGTATCCTTGGCGGCCAACGAGAGCGGTCAGCGTCAAGCCCGGGCGCGGCCATGCGTCGAGGGAGGTGCCTGCCGTGTCGCGCGTCGCCATCGTGATCGACTCCGCCAGTGACATGCCGCCCGAGGTCGCCGCCAGGCAGGGGATTCGGATCGTCCCCCTTGAGGTCCGCTTCGGCGAGGCGACCTTCAAGGCCCTCATCGAGCTGTCCACCGACGAGTTCTGGCGGCGGATGCTCGCGCCGGACGCCCCGTTCCCGACCACAGCGGCGGCCTCCCCCGGCGAGTTCAAGGCGGCGTTCGAGGATGCCTTCGCGAACGGCGCCGACAGCGTCGTGTGCATCAACATCTCCGCTGACCTGTCGGGCACCTACAAGTCGGCGATGATCGCCAAGGACCTCCTGGGCGACCGCCCAATCCACGTCATCGACTCGCGCACGGCCTCGATGGGCTTCGGCATGCTCGCCCAGATGGCGGCCGAACTGGCCGAGGCCGGCGTGTCGGGCGCCGAGATTGCGCGTGTCGTCGAGCAGCGAAAGGCCGACGTCGACCTCTATGTCGCGCTCGACACGCTCGAGTACCTCAAGCGGGGCGGCCGGATCAGCGGCGCACGCGCCGCCGTCGGGGCCATGCTCTCGATCAAGCCGATCATCACCATGATCGATGGTGTCGTCGAGAACGCCGACAGGGTGCGCACCCGGGCCAAGGCGCGCGAGCGGACGCTCGAGCTCCTGACGCGCCAGCCGCTCGAGCGGGCCACGATCCTGCACTCGACCCAGGCCGATGCCGAGGAGTTCCGCGACCAGTTCTTGGTGCGCTCCGGCCTCGACGCCTCGAGCGTGCAGATCGTGACCATCGGTCCGTCCGTCGGCCCGCACCTCGGCCCGGGCTGCGTCGGCGCCACGATCATCTACAAGCGCTGACCGGCTCCCTCGGGAGCCACGCCTGGCCACTAACCCGGCGCCGCCCTTCGGGTGCGTCAAAGTGACGGACAGGTTGCGCCAGGGTGACGACCGGCAGGGGGGTGATCGCTCCCTGCGGCTATACTGCGGCATGCAGAGGCGGCGCGCGACGCCTCGCGGTCGGCATTCCAGCCCGGTCCGCCGCGCGCCCCCGTGGGGTCGTCCGGAAGACGACTCAACCGCTCCGGGGCGGCGTCCACCGCCCCACCATGAGGACCATCCGTTCATGACGACGGAGAACATGACGGCGCCGATCAACGCCTGGCAAGTTGCCCAGCGGCAGTTCGACCTCGCCGCAGAGATGCTCAACCTCGATCCCGGCCTTCGTCGCGTCCTGCGCGAGCCGCGCCGCGAGCTGACCGTTCACTTTCCTGTCCACATGGACGACGGGAACGTGCAGGTCTTCACCGGCTACCGCGTCCAGCACAACCTCGGCCGCGGACCCGCCAAGGGCGGCATCCGCTACCACCAGGACGTCTCCCTCGACGAGGTCAAGGCCCTCGCGATGTGGATGACCTGGAAGTGCGCGGTCGTCGGGATCCCGTACGGCGGCGGCAAAGGCGGCGTCGTCGTCGACCCCAAGAAGCTCTCGAAGAAGGAGCTGGAGGGCCTCTCCCGCCGCTTCTTCACCGAGATCAGCGTGCTGATCGGCCCCGAGCGCGACATCCCCGCGCCGGACGTGAACACCACCCCGCAGATCATGGCCTGGTTCATGGACACCTACTCCATGCACGCGGGCTACACGGTCCCGGGCGTCGTCACGGGCAAGCCGATCAGCCTGGGCGGCTCCGAGGGCCGCAACGAGGCCACGGCTCGGGGCTGCGTGTTCACCGTGGTGAAGGCTGCCGAGCACCTGGGCATCGACCTCCACAGGGCCACCGTGGCCGTCCAGGGCTACGGCAACGCGGGCGCCATCGCCGCGCAGCTGATGCGCGCCGAGGGCTCCACGATCGTGGCGGTCTCAGACTCGACGGGCGGCATCCGCAACATGGCCGGCCTCGACCCGGACAAGGTGCTCGCCTGGAAGAAGGAGCACGGCACGGTCCAGGGCTTCCCGGGCTCGGAGGACATCAGCAACGCCGAGCTCCTCGAGACGCAGTGCGACGTCCTGATCCCGGCCGCGTATGAGAACCAGATCACGGCACGCAATGCGGCGAACGTCAAGGCCAAGATCGTCGCCGAGGCCGCCAACGGCCCGACGACCCCCGAGGCCGACGAGATCCTGCACGACCGCGGCGTCTTCATGATCCCGGACATCCTCTGCAATGCCGGTGGCGTGACCGTCAGCTACTTCGAGTGGGTCCAGGACCTCAACCGCGACCACTGGACCGAGGTCGAGGTCAACGCCAAGCTCAAGGTCATCATGGACAAGGCGTTCGCCGAGGTCCTGGCCCAGAGCCAGAAGCACAGCGTCAACATGCGGACCGGCGCGTACCTCAACGCCGTCCAGCGCGTGGCGGACGCCACCGCCCTCCGCGGCCTCTATCCGTGATCTGCTGCGGCCGGTGACCGGCCGCTGGCGCGATCGAATGCTCGAACGGCCCGGCGCATGCCGGGCCGTTTCGATTCCTGCGTCGCGTCTCTGCCCCGCCGGCGGCGGGGCGCGCCCGCGGCCCCGGCCGGTAGATGGGGCGCCGCCGGGGCGCCCTGCCGGGCGTCTGCCGGCTCAGCCCGCCCCCGTCCCCGCTGCGGAACATCAGCTACTCTCGGGGGGAGTTCCAGCGCACCGGGGGGATAGCCAGCGCACCGGCGGACGAGGGGAAGCCAGGCTTGGACGAGGATGCAGCGCGTGAGCCGGCAGCGCCGGTCATCAGCCGACGCCGTCTGCTCACAGCCGGCGTTCTGAGCGGCACGGCCGCTGCGCTGGCCGCCTGCGGGAGCCACGTCACCATCGGCACGCCGTTCCCGACCACCACCCGCCTGCCTTCGGGCGGACCCATCGCCACCCTCCCCGGTTCGCCGCCCGCGAGCGGGTCACCGGCGCCCTCTTCGTCCGTGTTGCCGCCGTCCTTGCCGCCGTCCTTGCCGCCCAACCGCGACACCTCCATGGCGGCGGAGAACGCGCAGCACGGCGACCCGCGATGGGACCGCGGCCGGGCTGACCGCGGCGTCCGCGCCTACCTCGGGGTGGCGTCGGTTGGCCCTGGCCAGCCGCTGGCCCTCCGCGCGGCGGGCATCGGGACGGTGGACGTGGAGTGGTACCGGCTGGGCTGGTATCACGGCGCCGGAGCGCGCCTGGTGAGCGTTGACCGCGGCGTGCGCCTCGGGGGCCAGCCGCGCGCGAGCCTGGACCCGGCGACCGGGCTCATCGAGTGCCGCTGGGCGCCGGTGCTGTCGTCGACCGCACCCGCGGGGACCAAGAGCGGCATGCTGCTGGCGGTGCTGCGGACGCCCGCTGGCCAGTCCGTGGCGAACGTGCCCGTGATCCTCCGGCCCGATCCCACCGACCCGCGACGGGCCCCGGTGCTGTTCATCAGCGCGGCATCGACCTGGCAGGCGTACAACAGCTGGGGTGGCTCGGACTTCTACACCGACCTGGTGACCAGCGGCACGCCCCGTGCGGTGAAGGTCTCGTTCGACCGCCCCTACGCGCTGGACGCGGGAGCCGCCTACCTTCGCCGCTGGGAGTTGCCCTTCATCCGCTGGTTGGAGCGCAACGGCCGTGACGTCGAGTACGTGGCAGACGTGGACCTCGAGCGCAACCCGTCGCTGCTGGACCAGCGGCGCCTCCTCGTCATGGCGGGCCACCTCGAGTACTGGTCGCGGCCGATGCGCGAGCGCCTCGAGGCGGCCGTGGCGGGCGGCACGAACGTGGCCTTCCTGACCGCGAACGAGGTGTACTGGCAGACGCGCCTCGAGGATGGCCCGGCGGGCCCCGGGTCCCGGATCGTGTGCTACAAGTCGGCGTCGGCCGACCCGATCACCGCCAGTCGGCCGTCCGACGCGACCACGCGCTGGCGCCAGCCGCCGGTCAACGACCCGGAGGCGCCGCTGGTGGGCGAGATGTACGGGTCCGTCGTCCGGACGGCGGCCGACTGGGTGGTGGCTGGCCGCCGGCATTGGCTCTATGAGGGGACGGGCCTGCGCGATGGCGATGCGATCACCAACCTCGTCGGCCAGGAGTTCGACACCCTCTACCCATCGTTCGCCAATCCCGGGACGGTGGTGCTGGCCCGGAGTCCTGTCGACGCGGAGCCCATGGTCACCGACGTCCCCGGCCTGGCGCCGGGGCTGCCCGTGCACAACTCCACCATCTACACGGCCGCCAGCGGCGCCACAGTGTTCGCAGCGGGCACGTTCCAGTGGTCGTGGGCGCTCGACGCCTACGGCAACCGGACGTACCAGGGCGCCCAGACGCCGGTGGACGGCCGAGTGGGCCGGATGACGCGCAACCTCTTCGACCGGCTGGGCGACGGGCCGCTCGGGCCCTAGCGGGTCGGGCCGCCGCCGCAAGGTCGCCGACTGGCCGCGCTGCTACCATCGGGCCATGCTCGACCACGAGGAGAAGTTCCTGTTCAAGGAGGAGATCCTCCATCTCGCCAACGCCCTCAACGATCCGGGCAGTCTCGACAATGTCGAGGACCTCCTGACCGACGTCATCACCAGCCCGCGCTTCGACTCGGAGGTGTTCACCCTCGAGCGGAGCCTGCAGGTCATGCTCGGCGCGCGCGCAGGCACCACGCTCGTCGGGTTGCTGACCGTCGCACCCGAGGTGTTCGAGGAGGTCGCCGAGGTCCGGATCCCGCCGGAGGTCCACGAGCGGCTCGTCGCCTGGCGCGCCCGCTTCGGCCTGGCGATCGACAACGCGCTCAACTTCCTGAACAACCCTGACGGGATCCAGGGCCACACCTTCGGCACGCAGGTCGCCCACATGGACGAGCGCCGCGTGCTGCAGGGCCGCCTCACGATGGTCCGCTACAACAACGAGCCCCAGTTCTTCCTCGCGGACGCATCGGTGTTCCTGGGCCTTGTGACCGACATCATGGAGCGCCTCGGCCCGCACCTGGAGCCCGACAGTGTGGACGAGGAGGCGATGACCCGGCTGCGCGAGGCTGTCGCGCTCATCGAGCGCAAGACCGCGCCGCGCGGCTGACGCCGCAGGCCGGTCGGGAGTCCGCGCAGATGCGCCATCTCTACCTCGCCGCGACTGGCCAGAACCGCGGCAAGACCACAGCCAGCCTCGGCCTGCTCGACGGGTTCCGGCGCCGTGGCCTGCAGGCGGGGTTCATGAAGCCCGTGGGCCAGCGCACCGTGATCCTCGACGGCGTGCCCGCCGACGAGGACGCGGTCCTGATGCGGGCGATCTTCGGTCTCCCCGAGCGGTTCGAGGACATCAGCCCAGTCCACATCCCGCGCGGGTTCACCAAGGCCTACATCGGGGGCGAGGTGGTCGAGGACCTGGGCGACCGGATCGACGCGGCGCACGCCGCATTCGCGAACCACGACCTGCTCCTGATCGAGGGGACGGGGCACGCGGGGGTGGGCGCGGTCATCGGCCTGTCGAACGCCGCCGTCGCGGCGCGCCTGCGGGCGCCCGCGGTCATCGTGTCCGAGGGCGGCGTCGGGCGGCCGATTGACGAGATCGTGCTGAACGCGTCGCACTTCGCGGCGCACGGGGTGACGGTCGCGGGCGCGATCGTGAACAAGGTGCGCATGGAGGAGCAGCCGGGGATCGAGCGCACCCTCGAGCGCGGGTTGGCGCGCCACGGGATCGCGCTGCTGGGCGTGCTGCCGTACCGTCCGATGCTGTCGAATCCCACGCTCGAGATGGTGCTCGAGGGCGTTGGCGGCAGGGTGATCCACCCGGGGCCGGACCTCGACCGCGTGATCGAGGGCGTCGCCATCGGCGCGATGGAGCCGCACCACATGCTCGAGCGGATCGGCCCGGGGACGCTGGTGATCGTCCCCGGCGATCGCGAGGACGCCATCGTGACGCTGGCCGCCGCCCACGTGGCCCATGCCGCCTGGCGCATGCTGCCCAGCACGGTCGAGCAGATCGATGAACTGATCGTGCGGACGCCGGGCGCCGTGGACGCTGGCCCCGAGGCCAAGGCGCTGGGCATTCTGCTCACCGGCGGCTACCAGCCGCGGCCCGAGGTGCTCGACGCCGTCCAGCAGGCGGGCATGTTCATGGCCGCCGTCCCGGAGGACACCTACACCGTCGCCGCGGCTGTGCACGACATGCTTGTCAAGACTCACGCCGGCGACACCGGCAAGATCGAGACCATCAAGGCCCTCGTCTGGGAGCACCTGTTCATCGACCGCTTCCTCGAGGTCGCGGTCGAGGCTCGTTTACGCTGAGCACGGCCGCGCCCTGCGCGCCGCCCGCACCTTCCAGCGCCCCGGCGGCGTCGCCGTCGGCCGTGCCGCTCACGGTCGTCCTGACCTCGGGTTTCGCGTACGCCATCTACTTCGGCGCGATCGGGGTGTGGAGCCCCTACTGGCCGCTGTACTTCACGCAGCTGGGCGTGGGCCTTGAGGCAATCGGCCTGCTGGCCGCGATCCCCGCCGCCGTCCAGATCGTCGCCGCGCCCGCGTGGGGCCTGATCGCGGATCGGCTGGGCGACGTCCGCCTCCCGCTCGTCGCAGCCGCGGTGGTCTGCATCGGAGCCGCTGCCTTCATGGCGTCCGGGCCGGCGACCGCGTGGCTGTTCCCCGGCGTCGCGCTCCTCGCGCTGGGCAGCAGCGCCTGGTCGCCGTTGATCGACGCACGGACCGTCACCGCGCTCGGTGCCCAGCGCGACCGCTATGGCCAGGCGCGGGGCATCGGCTCGGCGGGATTCATCGTCGGCTCGGTGGCCATGGGCCTGCTGGTGGACGCCCAGGGGCCGCAGGTGCTGTTCGCGGCCTACATTCCACTGGTCGCGATCGCCGGGCTCTGGGTGGCGGCGCTCTTCGGGCGGGCGGGGACCCGCCAGCGGGTCGCTGGGGTCGGCCCTCTCGGCGCCCTGCGGCTCCTTCGCGAACGATCGATGGCGCTGATGTTCGCGGGGTCGGTCATCGTCTGGGCGGCGTGCAACGGCGCGTCGGCATTCTTTTCGCTGCGTCTGGTGGCCCAGGGCGCGGACGCCGGCATCGTCGGGGTCGGCTGGGCCGTCAACGCCATCGTCGAGATCCCCATGATGCTGCTCTTCCGGCGCCTCGCCCGGCGGACGGGACTGCCCGCGCTGATCGCCGCGGGAACGGCGGTGCTGGCGCTCCGCAACCTCGGCTGGGCGGTGGCGGGGAACGACATCGCGACCGTGCTCGTGGCGCTGCTCTCGGGCGTGGGCTTCTCGCTGTACCTGGTGGGCGTCACGAGCTGGCTGGCGGACCGCGTGCCGTCTGCGCTGCGCGCCACTGCCCAGGCGCTGTTCCTCGGCACCGCCTACGCGACTGGAACGATCGCCGGGTCGCTGGGCGCGGGCTGGATCGCCGGCGCCTGGAGCCTTGACGCCATGTTCTACGCGGCAACCGTCGTGGCTGCCGCAGGAACGCTGATCACCTGGCTCGCCGTCGGTCGCCCTGGCCGGCACGCACCTGCGCCCAGCCCGGTGCTCGGATTGCGGTTCTAGCCCACCAGGACGTTGTCGATGAGCCGGACGTCCTCGATCCGCACCGCCAGCGACAGCAGCGCCCGCCCGTCGATGAACGTCAGCTCGGCGAGGGTGTCGGGGTCCGCGACGGAGACGTAGTCCGCCCGGACAGCAGGCTCGCCGGCCAGCACGCGCATGATGGCGGCCCGGACGGTGTCGGCGGAGTGCTCGCCTGACCGGACCATCGCGGCTCCCGCGTCCAGCGCCCGGTGCAGGACCGCCGCCCGCGCCCGGCCGCCGGCCGTGAGTCGCGCGTTGCGGGAGGACATCGCGAGGCCGTCGGGCTCGCGGACGGTGGGACAGGGGACCACCTCGGTGGGGAGCGCCAGGTCCAGCGCCATCCGCCGAATCACCGCGATCTGCTGGAAGTCCTTGAGGCCGAAGTAGGCGCGCTCCGCGCCGACGAGCGCGAACAGGATCGCGACCACGGTGGCCACGCCGTCGAAGTGGCCGGGGCGGGCCGCACCCTCGAGTGGAAGCGCGATCGCCCCAACGGAGACCACGGTGTCGAAGCCGGGCGGGTAGACCTCGTCCACGTCGGGCGCGAAGACCACGTCCACGCCAGCTGCCTGGGCCTTCGCGAGGTCACGCGCCTCGTTGCGCGGGTACTGCGCGAAGTCGCGGGCCTCGCCGAACTGGCGCGGATTCACGAAGATCGACATCACCACGGTGGCGCTCTCCGCGCGCGCCCGCTCCACGAGCGAGACGTGGCCGTCATGGAGCCAGCCCATCGTGGGCACGAGGCCGATGGGTCGGGCTGCCGCCGCGAGCATCGCACGGAGCTGCGCGCGGGTCCGGACGACCTGCATGCGGGGTCGGGCTCGGGTGGCGCGTCGCGCGGCGGGGCGGCGACTAGAGGTCGCGGTCGAGCGGGATGCCCGCCGAGGAGATGGTGTCGGCGCGGTCCTCGGCGCTGCGGCCCAGGACCTCGTCGAGCACGCCAGGGTCCATCATCACCGTCTCGGCGGCGCCGGGGAACGTGCCCGCCTCGGTGTCCGCGCGGTACGCCTGAAGGGCCCCGAGAATCACGCCGTGGAGGTCCGCGTACTTGCGCGCGTGGCGCGGCGTCCACGTTCCGAGGCCCAGCAGGTCGGTCACCACCTGGATCTGACCGGAGCAGCCGGCGCCCGAGCCGATGCCGATGGTCGGGATGTGGAGTCGCTCGGTCACGGCCATGGCCAGCTGGCCCGGCAGCAGCTCGAGCACGATCGAGAAGGCACCAGCCTCCTGGACCGCCAGCGCGTCTGCGAGGAGCGCCCGCGCCTGCTCGCGGTTCTTGCCCTGCACGCGGACGCGGCCCAGCGTGTTGATCGCCTGGGGCGTGAGGCCGATGTGGCCCATGACCGGGATGCCGGCGCGGACGAGGGCCTCGATCGTCCGAGCGGTGCGGACGCCGCCCTCCACCTTCACGGCCTGGACGCCGGCGTCGCGGAGGAACCGGCCGGCGTTCTCGAGCGCGTCCTCGGGCGTGGCGTACGAGAGGAACGGCATGTCCGCGACGACGAGGGCGCGCCGCGAGCCGCGGACGACGGCCTTCGCGTGGTGGAGCATCTCCTCCATCGACACGCGGACGGTCGTGTCGTAGCCGAGCATCACCTGGCCCAGCGAGTCGCCGACGAGGATCAGCGGGATGCCCGCCTCGTCCACGAGCTGGGCCGTGGGGTAGTCGTATGCGGTGATGGTGGGGACGCGGGCGCCGTCGGCGTACAGCTTCGCGATGTCGACAACGGTCAGGCGAAGAACGGACTCGGACTGGACGCTCATGGGGCCTCCGTGATGGTCGCGCCAGTGTGCCCCTGCAGGTCGCGCCCGTCCAACGCAGCCGCCACGCGGTCGAGCACGCGGTCCGCGACTTCGCGTTTCGCCAGCAGCGGCAGTTCGTCGCGCGAGCCGTCGGCCGACAGGATCACGACGCGATTGGTGTCGGTGCCGAAGCCCGACCCGGGCTCGCTCACGTCGTTGGCGACCAGCAGGTCCGCACCCTTGCGCCGGAGCTTCTCGGGCGCGCGCTCGAGCGAGCCGGTCTCGGCTGCGAACCCCACGATCACGGGACGCCGGTCCAGCTCGCCGGCACGGGTGCCGACCTCGGCCAGGATGTCCTCGGTCGGCTCCAGCTCGAGGATGAGCGGGCCGCCGCGGACGAGCTTGGAGGCCGCGCTCCGGCGAGGCCGGAAGTCGGCGACGGCGGCCGCCATGACGAGGGCGTCGGCGCGCCGGGCGATGACGGCCTCGAGTACTGCGGCGCGCATCGCGGCGGTGGTCTCCGCGTGGACAACCTCGGCGGCGATGGGGAGAGGGACCTCAACGCGGCCGGCCACGATCACCACGTGCGCGCCCCGCGCCAGGGCGGCCTCGGCGAGCGCGACGCCCATCTTGCCGGTGCTGCGGTTGCCGATGAACCGAACCGGATCGATGGGCTCGGCGGTGCCGCCGGCGGAGACGACGATGGTGCGACCCTCGAGGTCCGAACGGCGCGGTTCCGGCAGCTCCGGCGGGCGCGCGGCGGTGTCGGGCTGGCGGATGGGCAGGTCGCCGATGGCGGCCACCACGGCGTCCACGATCCGGGGCAGCTCCGCCAGCCGTCCGACACCGGACTGGCCCGAGGCCAGCTCGCCCGTGTCGGGCGGGACCATGACGTACCCGAAGTCTCGCTGGAGCCGCTCGACGTTGGCGCGGGTCGCCGGGTGCGTCCACATGTCGCCGTCCATCGCGGGGCAGAACACCACGGGCGCGGACGTGGCGAGACAGGCGGCCACCACCGCATCCGATGCGATCCCGTTGGCCATGGCGCCCAGCCAGCGGGCGGTGGCGGGGGCCACGACCACCGCATCGGCGCTGTCGGCGACGACGATGTGCCCGATCCGCTCGTCGGGGAGCAGGCCCAGCACGTCGGTCTCCACGGCGTGGCGCGAGAGCGCGGCGAGCGTGAGCGGGGACACGAACTTGGTGGCGCTCGGCGTGAGCATCACCACCACCTCGGCGCCCTCGGCGCGCAGGAGCCGGACCAGCTCCACGGCCTTGTACGCGGCGATCGACCCACAGGCGCCGAGGGCGACGAGCCGGCCGGCAAGGCGCGGGGTGAGCCGGGTGGGCGTCACCCGTTCCGGGCCAGCGGCTCGCCGCCGGCCACCTCCGCGGAGAGGATCGCGAGGCCCTTCAGCGTCAGGTCCGGGTCGATGACGTCCACGCCGGCGATGCCCTGCGCCCACGCCGCAGCGGAGAGCCCGCCGGTCAGCACTGTCCGGACGCTCTCGACCCTCACGCCCACCGTCTCCGCCAGCTCCGCGCGGAGGCGGGCGAGGAGGCCGGTCGCGAGGGCCTGGTAGCCGAGGATGGCCCCCGACTGCATGGCACCGACCGTGTCCCGGCCGATCGCGTGGTCCGGGGCACGAAGCTCGACTCGAGGCAGCTTGGCGGTCCGCGCGGCCAGCGCCTCGAGCCCCAGCTCCAGGCCCGGGGCGATCGCGCCGCCGAGGTAGGCGCCGTCAGGGCCAACGCAGTCGAACGTCGTGGCGGTGCCCAAGTCCACGACCACTGCCGGAGCGCCGTACAGCCGCGTCACGGCCAGCGCGTTGACGATGCGGTCGGCGCCCACGTCACCCGGGCGTTCCACGCGGATCGCCAGCGGCACCGTGCCCGAGGAGGCCACCAGAACGCTGAACCCGCGGCGTGCCCCCATGGCGATGAGGCCAGCAGTCGCAGCCGGCACCACGGACGCCACGGCCATTGAATCAACCTCGTCGAGGGTCCGGCGGTCGAGGCCAATCAGGCCCGCGAGCAGCAGCTCCAGCTCGTCGGTGGTGGCGGCGTGGGACGTGGCGGCGCGGCGGGCAGCGCCGATGGAGCCGCCCTCGATCAGGCCGATGGTGATGTTGGTGTTCCCGACGTCCACCGCGAGCAGCATGCGGGGATCATACGTTGCGGGGCGGGCCACACCGCGGCCAGCGCGTCTGCTGGCGTGCGCGCCGGCCCTCGCCGGCGGCCCGGCGGTTGCATGGTGCGGCAGGCGCACGACGCGGGGACGCTTCCGCCGCCCCCCGGCCGCGCGAACTTCACCCTCCCGCAACCCACCGCTTCGGATACGATCGCTGCGTAGTCGGGCCGTTCCCGGGAAGGCGGCGCGGCGAGCGCTCATCCGCCCTCGGACCCTGCATGTCGTAGGAGCCCACCGTGAGCGACCAGCCCGCGAAGTTCTTCGTCAACTCGGGAGTCGTGACCAGCCGGGCCGACATCCGGCACCTGCTCCGACCAATCGGGAAGCAGACCGTCTCGTACCGCTACTACCGCGGCCGCGAGATGGTTGCCCACGGCACTGGCTGGGTGGAGCGGGTGGTCGCTGACGAGCCCGAGGTGTCGACGTACTTCACGCC
>JBBIIL010000006.1:33461-82676 GCA_037446495.1 Chloroflexota bacterium
GGCCTGACCACGTTCATGGTCATGGCCTACATCATCTTCCTGAACCCGATCATCCTGACCGGCGGATTCAAGACGACCGACGCGGCGTTCACGGCGGCGGCCCTTGCAGCCGGCACGGCCCTGATCGCCGGGATCATGACCATCGCCATGGGCGTGGTCTCGAACTACCCGCTCGCCCTTGCTGCCGGACTCGGCATCAACGGCCTGGTGGCCTACTCGTTGATCGGCCGGGGGCTGACGCCGGCGGGCACGATGGGCGTCATCGTCCTCGAAGGCGTCGCGGTCACGATCCTCGTCGTGATCGGCTTCCGGGAAGCCGTCATGAACGCCGTGCCGCTGGCCCTCAAGAAGTCGATCGGCGTGGGCATCGGCCTGTTCATCCTGTTCATCGGATTTGCGAACGGCGGCTTCGTCGTCGCCAGCCAGGCGACGCCGGTCACCTTCCACCTGCCCCAGACGCCGGCCGACTTCGTGTTCTGGATCGGCCTGTTCATCACGGCGGCCCTGTGGGTGCTGCGGGTGCCCGCTGCCCTGGTGATCTCCATTCTCGTGACCACGGTCATCGCCCTCATCGCCGGCGTGGCGACCATCCCGACCAACTTCGCCCTGACGCCGTCCTTCAGCACGCTCGGCCGCTTCGACGTGACCAACGTCTTCTCGGCGATCGGGAACCCGATCTCGGCCATCCTGGTCGTGTTCGCGATCATGCTCACCGACTTCTTCGACACGATGGGCACCGTCACCGGCATCGCCGCCGAGGCCGGTCTAGCCGAGAAGGACGGCTCCGTCCCGGGCATCGGGCGCATTCTGGTCGTCGACTCGCTCGCCGCAGTTGCTGGCGGCGTCGCGGGCGTCAGCTCCAACACCACCTACATCGAGAGCGCGGCGGGCGTCGCCGAGGGCGGCCGCACGGGCTTCGCCTCGGTCGTCACCGGCGTCCTGTTCCTGATCGCGATCGTCCTCTCGCCAATCGCTGGGATCATCCCGTCGCAGGCGACGGCGCCCGCCCTGATCCTCGTTGGATACCTGATGTTCACGCAGGTCAAGGGCATCGACGTCTCCGACGCCGAGGACGGCCTGCCGGCCCTGCTCACGATGATCCTGATGCCGCTCACCTACGACATCACCGTCGGGATCGGCGCCGGCTTCATCTCCTGGGTCGCCATCAAGCTGATCAAGGGCAAGCCCGGCGAGATCCACCCGCTGATGTGGGTGGTCGCCGCCGGCTTCCTGATCTTCTTCCTCCAGGACTACATCGGGACGTTCATCAAGTAGCGGCCGTCCCTCGCGCAGCCCCGGACTGGCGGCCCCCGGGTCGCCGGTCCGTCGTTTCCCGTACCATCGGCGGCGATGTTCCACCGCACCACCCGCCTGCCCGACGGGCCGCGCGTCATCTCGGCCCGGCTGCCGGGATCGCGGTCCGTGTCCATCGCCGCGTACGTGCTCGCCGGCTCCCGTCAGGAGGCGCCGGGCGAGGTCGGCGTCGCCCACTTCATGGAGCACCTGACATTCAAGGGCACGGCAGCGTACCCGTCGAGCCGCGCCATCTCCGAGGCGATCGAGGGCGTCGGCGGCGCCGCGAACGCGGCCACGGACCGCGAGTCCACCGTCTACTGGGTCCGCGTGCCGCGGCGCCGCACCGAGACCGCCATGCGCGTGGTCGGCGAGCTGGTCATCCGCCCGGTTCTCGCCGACGCCGACATCGAGTCCGAGCGCACGGTGATCGTGGAGGAGGTCCGCTCGTACCGCGACGACCCGGCCGAGTACTGCCAGCTGCTGATGGGCCAGGCGCTGTTCGGCACCGGCGCGCTGGGCCGGGAGATCTGCGGTGAGGAGGAGGACGTCCGGGCGCTCCCCGCGCAGGCCATCCGGGACTTCTGGTCGGCGCGCTACCGCCCGTCGAACATCGTGGTGGCCGTGGCGGGCGATGTGGACCACGAGGAGGCGGTGAGCCTGGTGTCCGGGGCGTTCGGCCGGGGCGACGGCGCGCCCTCCGGCTTCGACCCGGCGCCCGCGCTGCCGGCCGGCCAGCGCGTGCTCACCGGCCGCCGCGACACCACGCAGGCACAGCTCGCGATCGGCCTGCCCGCGCTTCGTCGCGACCACCCCGACACCTGGAACCTGTCGCTGCTCAACACGATCCTCGGCGACGGCATGTCGAGCCGCCTGTTCCTGGGCGTGCGCGAGGAGAAGGGACTCGCGTATGACGTGAGCTCGGGTCTCATGGAGTACGCCGATGCGGGCGCGCTCGAGATCTCGGCCGGCGTGGACCCCGCCTCGCTGCCAGCCGCCATCGAGGCAATCCTGTTCGAACTGGCGCGCATGGCCCGGGAGCAGGTGCCGGACGAGGAGCTGGCGAAGGCGAAGGCGTACCTCTCTGGTGGCCTCGAGCTGCGGATGGACGACACGCGTCACCTCGCGTCCTGGCTGGGCGGCCAGGAGTCGCTCCATGACCGGGTGTACACGCTCGACGAGGCGCTCGCCGCCGTGGACGACGTGACACCCGAGGCGATCCAGCGGGTGGCGCAGGAGCTGATCCGCGACGATGCCCTGCGCATGGCGGCCGTGGCGCCCGGCAGGTACGTCCGCGGGATCGAGAAGCACCTGCGGCTGCCGCAGTGAGGTTCCGGCGACGCGCTGGCCACGTGGAAGGGCCGGTGTTCGGGGCCGACGAGGTGCCTGTCGAGGGCGCCCCCGAGGCAGACGGCGTGGAGCTCGCGACCACGGGGGCCGGCAACGCGCTCGGGACCGACGAGCCTCAGGCACTCGCAGCCGATGCGGACCTGGCGGGCGACGGGCTGGCGCCAGACGACGTGGCCGACGGTGCCGCCGTCGAGCCCGCACAGCACCCGGGCGAAGCCGACCGCCCGGAGCGCGGAGGGCAGGGGAGCGACGCCGACGGCGGCGATGCCGTGGCGCCGGAGGGCGAGATCGAGTCCGACGCGGCTGCGGACGGCGGCGACGAGTCCGCCGCGGCTGCCGACGATGCGGGCGTCGCCGCGGCCCGCGGTGGCGGCCAGGACGCCGACCCTGCGGCGGGGCTCCCTGCCGGCAGGCCCGAGCCATGGCCCGACCCGCACGCGGGCGGTCGTCCGGCCGCGCTCCGGATCGCCGGGCTGCACCTCCGGACCGGGCAGCACGCGCTGGCCCGTGCCGAGCTCGAGGCCCTCGCGGGCCGCGGGCGCCTGGACGAGACCGCCTTGCTCGACCTTGCCGAGGTCCGCTGGCGTAGCGGTGACCTCTCGGGCGCCGGTGACGCCGCCAATGCGCTGTTGGCGCGCGGGAGTGAGGCGCCGCTGGCCCTCGTCATCGCGACCGAGGCTGTGGCCTCCGCCGGGCGACCGATCGAGGCTCGTCGCCTCGCGTCGCGGGCTCTGGCTGTGGTCGAGGGCCCGTTGGACCCGCTGTTCGCCGGGATGCCCCGGGCCACGATCTGGCCGGCCGTCCTGTCGCCGATGCCGACAGCCGACGCCCCCCGACGCCGAGGCCGCAGGGCCGCCGCTGCGGTCGGCGGCGCCCCGTCCACGGCAGCCGAGGCCTTCGCTGGCGGTCGCGCCGCCCTGGCCAAGGGCGATGCCAGCCGGGCGGCGCTCCTCCTGGGTGTCGCCATGCGCCTTGAGCCGGGCTTTGCCGAGGACGTCCTGCGCGCCGTCGTGGGCCGTGACGACCAGCCGCTCCTGGCGCTGGTCCGCGGCGATGCGCTGCGGCTGCTCGGCCGCGAGGCGGAGGCCCTCGAGGCGTTCAACCGCGCCCGCGGCCGCGCTTCAGCCGCGGCCACCAGTCCCAACGAGCGCAGCGGCCCGGGCCTCTTCGACGACGACCCGGCCTGATCCGGGCCCGCACGGCGCCCGCACGGCGCCCGCACCATCAGCCGGTCGCGCTATCCTCTGCTTCCCGCGCCGAGCTGGTCTCAGCGGCCCTTGGCGAGGCGTCCCCGACACCCCAGCAGGCGGGTCGCCAACGGCCCGCCCCACGAGAGGCACACGCAGTCCCATGGCGGAAGTCCAGCGCACCCTCCTCCTCGTCAAGCCCGACGGCGTCCAGCGCCAGCTGGTGGGCCGCGTGCTCACCCGTTTCGAGGAGCGCGGGCTCAAGATCGTCGGCCTCAAGCTGGTCCGGGCGGATCGCGCGCTCGCGGAGCAGCACTACGCCGTCCACGCCGACAAGCCGTTCTTCAGGGGCCTCGTGGACTTCATCACCTCGGCACCGCTCGTCGCAGCGGCCATCGAGGGGCCCAACGCCATCTTGGTCGTCCGCGCGATGAACGGCGCCACGCGCCCGCATGAGGCGGCCCCGGGCTCCATTCGCGGCGACCTCGCCGTCGAGACCGCCCAGAACCTGGTCCACGCCTCGGACAGCCCTGAGAACGCGGCCGCCGAGCTCGCCCTGTGGTTCAAGCCTGACGAGCTGCTCAGCTACGAGCGTGAGATCGACCGCTGGGTGCTCGTCCCCGAGGAGTAGGCGCAGGGCGCCCGACGCCGAGCTCGTTCAATCCGAGCGCTAGTTCCCGACCGCATCGACCCCCGCGACCGTCGGTCCGGGTTCGCCCGCGGCCCCGGCCACATCGAGCGCGCCGAACGCCACCAGCGAGGCCAGGAGCGCGAGCGCCAGCACGGCGCCCGAGAGCACGCCAGTCCGGTGGCGCCTGACCGCTCCGGCAGCCCTGGTGGTGGGATCGGTGCGGGCGGTGATGCGCGCGAGGTGCCGCGGGGCGTATGGGTCGGCGCCCCCGGACTCGGGCACTGGGTCGGGCCCGGGCGCCGGCAGCTCCAGCTGTGCTGACGCGACCGGCACCTTCGGGGAGGACACGGCGCTCGCGGCACGGCGGGTGGTCGTCCGCCCCCTGGGGCCCACGCCGGTCCCCGGCCGGACATCCCCTGTCGCAGTGGGGGTCGCAGCCGGATCCGCCGGGGGTCCCTCCGTGCGCTCCTGCTCAACGGGCAGGTCCGACCGACGGCCGCGGCCCGGCGGCACCAGTGAGACCCGCCGGGCTGGCAATCTCCCGACACCGCCCAGCTCGGGCCCCACGCGCTCGACGTGGCTCGTGCGCGTGCCGACGCCCAGCCACAGCCACCGCAGGTAGGCGGGGAGCGTGAGCAGCGAGGCCAGCAGCAGGACCGCGCTCCAGGGGCCGCCTGCGGCCCGGCCGGTGAGATCGAGTCGCGCACTCGCGACGGCCCACCCGGGGAGCCCATAGGTCGCGACCACGATCAGGACCAGGGCGATGCCCAGCACCGGCGACGGCCGGAGCCAGCCGCGAAGCTCGGGGATGGACCGCGTCTGGAAGCGGTCCTCCACCACGGTCGACCACGCGCCGAGCGCGGTCTTGGTGACCGCGACCGTCAGCAGCCAGGCGCGGGCGGGCCCCCAGACGACGGGATCGAGCGCGGCCAGCGCGAGGACCACGAGCGCGACGTCGGCGATGGTGAGGTAGCCGATCGCGTGACGCAGGTCGTCCTGGAGGTACGCGACGAGCGCCGCGGCCAGCGTCGCGAGCAGCGTGGCCGCCACGATCAGTGCCTGGGCGGAGCCCACCGGCGGTGCCAACGGGGCGAGGACGCCCGACGCCACGCCGACCGCGACCGCGGCGAGCGGAAGCGGCAGCCAGGCGATGACAAGCGGTTGCGAGCCGGTGGGCGCGACGTCGGTCAGGGCGCTCACGCGGACGTGCCACGGGATCGCGCCCGCACGGGCCGCCACCGCGAGCGCCATGGCGAGCAGTCCGAATGCGATGGCGGCTGCCTCACCGGACGAGGAGGACGAGTTGACGCCGTCCGGGTTGGCGAGGACCAGTCGGGCCACGACCGGCGCGACGGATGCCACAGCGACCACGACCAGGGCCGTGGCGACGGCGATCCGAACCTCGCGGGCGGCGATCCCTCCGGCGGCGGCCCGCGGGCTGGCGAGCACGACCGGCACGGACGCCAGCCCCGTGGCGCCGGCGGCGACGAGGCCGAGCACCGGCGTGGATGCGGACAGCGACACGGCGGCGCCCACGAGCGCGGCGAGCGTGGCCGGGAGCAGTGCCAACAGCCCGCCAGTTCCACGCAGGAGCCAGACGATGGCAGCGAGCACCACCGAGGACGCGGCCCACAGCACGATGACGAGCCGGAGGTACCCGCTCGGGACGAGTGCGCCGTTCCAGAGTGTTCCCGGGACGGCGCCCGTGCCATCGGGCGCGACGCTGCCCGGAGTCGGCGAGGCAGCCGCGAGCATGGCCACGAGCACCAGGGCCAGGACCCCGCCCATGGCCCCGGCGCGTGCTGCGGCCCCCCCCCGACGCAGCCCCCACGCGGAGCTGGCGGACCCGAGCGCACCCACGACCAGCAGGGCGCCCAGGGTCATCGGTCGGCTCCGCGGTGGGCGTCATCGGCGGCCCGGTGACGGACCGCTGGGTCGCGCGCCAGGGCGTCCCGCAGGACAAGGTCTCCGCCGGCTCGGAGCATCGCGGTCACGATGCCCGCGACCGAGGCACCCGTGAGCGCCACCAGGACCGCGAACGCCAGCTCCAGACCCGGGTCCGTCGGGCTGCTGAGCGCGTTGTACAGCAGGCTGGCGGCGGCGATGAGCAGCACGGCGCCCAGCCCGAGTCGATGCCCGTCGCGCGGCAGGATCACCGGCGCGGCGGCCAGGACGGCGAGCGCGACGGCTGCGGCGATGGCCGCCCGCGCCACCAGAGACCCGCTGGCGAGTGTTGCGCCGGGCACGCCGGCCACCATGCCGTCACCAACGCCCATGGCGATGGTGGCCCCGAAGGCCGTGGCTGCCAGCCAGCCCGTGGCGAAGGCCGCCGCTCCGACGCCCGCGGCACCCGCCCAGCCGAGCGCGCTGCGGGCCGACGTGCTTGGCGCCTCGCGCAGGGCGATCAAGACGAGCCAGCCGCCGAGGGCGGCACCGGCGAGGCGCGCGATGACCGCGGCGGCGGAGGGCAAGGGGTCCACCACCAGGGCGGCCAGGAGCACGGCTCCAAAGGCGCCCACCGTGGCGTGGCGAGGGTTGGGCGCGGCAACCGCGATCACGCCCGCGGCGACCGCGGAGACCGCGACGAGGACCAGGATGGCTGTCAGCACCGGCGGGCCGGGTTAGGGGGCCGAGGCAGGGACGCCAGCGTAGGACGGGGTCTGCAGGATGCCGATCGTGGAGATCGGCCAGTACCGCAGGAAGGCCCGGCCGATGACGCTCGACTCGGGGATCGGCCCGAAGGCGCGCGAGTCCGCGGACTTCTGGCGATGATCCCCCATCACGAACAACTCGCCCGCGGGGATCACCCAGGACGTGGTGTCGTTGAGCGGCACGGTGGGCTCGTTGACCCCCTGCGCGTTCTTGTACGTGTAGGGCTCGTCCAGCGCTACACCGTTCACCCACATCCGGCCGTCGTCGCGGACCTCCACCTTGTCGCCCGGCAGCCCGATCACGCGCTTGATGAACGGTGTCGGGTCCGAGGTCCAGTTGGGCGGCGGCGTGAACACCACGACGTCACCCCGCTTGTAGGGGTCCCACCGCGGTGTGAGCTTGTCCACCAGGACGTACTGCCCTGGCTCGAGGGTCCGCTCCATCGAGTTCTGCTGGACCTGGTACGGCTGGGCGATGAAGTTCTGGATGACGAAGAAGATGACGAGGGTGAGAACGAGCGTCTCGACGACCTCGACGAGACACCCGAAGCCGGAGCGCTTGTCCACGCGGGGAGCATACAGGCCGACCGGACGGAGCGACGGCCGGTAGGGCCGAGGGGCCCACGGGGCGGTTTCGGCGGACCCTCATGCATGGGCCTCCCGGCCGGGTGCAACCAATGCGCTCCGGGCCGCATGGAGTTTGACCCGCGCACAATCGGACGCATACACTCGCGGCGTCTGGCGATTGGGCTCCTTCGTGGTCCGAGCCCCCGTCCGACCGCCCTCGCCGGCCCGCGATCCGTTCTCGGCTCGCCCTGCAACGAGTCTGCGTGGCGGCGGCAACACGTTCGACAACGTCCCGGTGACTCGTGGGTAGGAGGCTGAGCGAACCCTGATGGCCGACGCGCTCCATTGGATCGTCCCGATCGCGGGCATCGCCGCGGTCCTGTTCGCGCTCTACCTGGCGCGAGACGTGCTCTCCCGGGACAAGGGCCCCCAGGCCATGCAGGACGTGGGCGACACGATCCGCGAGGGCGCTGACGCGTTCATCAGGCGCCAGTACTCGACGATCGGCGCCCTTGCCCTCGTGGCGGCGGTCGTCATCGGCGTTGTGATCGGCCTCGTCGAGAACACATCGGTCGCCGACGTGCCGGCGCTCGCCGGCGTCAAGATCGGCGTCCTCACCGCGATCGCCTTCCTCGTCGGCGCGGCGTGCTCGATGGCGTCGGGGATCATCGGTATGACAATCAGCGTCCGGTCGAACGTACGGACGGCCGCTGCGGCGCGCCGGAGCCTTGTCGAGGCCGTCCAGGTTGCCATGCGCGGTGGGGCCGTCTCCGGGTTCCTGGTCGTGTCGCTCTCGCTCCTCGGCGTGTGGGGCATCTTCACGCTGTACCAGGCGATCCTGCCCGAGGTCACGATCGACAAGGCGCCGTTCGTCATCGTGGGCTTCGGGTTCGGCGCGAGCTTCGTCGCCCTGTTCGCCCAGCTCGGCGGCGGCATCTACACCAAGGCGGCGGACGTCGGGTCCGACCTGGTGGGCAAGGTCGAGAAGGGCATCCCCGAGGACGACCCGCGCAACGCTGGCGTGATCGCGGACCTGGTCGGCGACAACGTCGGCGACTGCGCCGGCCGCGGTGCGGACCTCTTCGAGTCCACCGCCGCCGAGAACATCGGCGCCATGATCCTGGGGGTCGCCGCGTACGCGATCGCCAAGAACGCGGGCTGGTCCAACCCCGAGAACTGGATCTTCTTCCCGCTCGTCGTCCGCGCCTTCGGGCTCTTCTCCACGATCGTCGCGATGTTCTTCATCCGCGGCAAGGAGACCGAGAACCCGATGAACATCCTCAACCGCGGGTACTGGGTCACCGCGGGGCTGTCGGTGGTCGGCCTCGCCATCACGACCAACATCATGATGAACACGGGCACGGCCACCGGCGCCAACGGCATCCCGGCCTGGATCTGGTTCTTCCTCGCCGGCGTCGTCGGCCTGGCCACCAGCGTGGCGTTCGTCTACATCACGCAGTTCTATACGGCGGGCTCCTTCCGTCCCGTCCGCGAGATCGCCGAGGCGTCCAAGACCGGCCCGGCGACCAACATCATCAGCGGCACGGCCGTCGGCTTCGAGACCACCGCCGTGACCGCGATCACGATCGGCATCGCGCTGATCGCGTCGCACTGGCTGGGCTCGCAAGCCGGGCTCACCAATGCCGCGGGACACGACGTCGGTGGCATCTTCGGGACCGCGGTCGCGACGATGGGCATGCTGATGACCACCGCCTACATCCTCGCCATGGACACCTTCGGCCCCATCACCGACAACGCCGGCGGCGTCGCCGAGTTCTCCCGCGCCGAGGCCGGTGCCCGCGAGATCACGGACCGCCTCGACGCGGTGGGCAATACCACCAAGGCGCTCACGAAGGGCTACGCGATCGCCTCCGCCTCGCTTGCCGCCTTCCTGCTGTTCTCCGCCTACATCGACAAGGTCAACCTCATCCTCGGCAACCAGATCGCCGCCGGCAAGCAGGGTGTGGTGCTCCTGACCTCGGTCAACCTCGCGGACGTCGGCGTCTTCGTCGCGGCCCTCATGGGTGCGATGCTCGTCTACTTCTTCAGCAGCCTCGCCATCCGGGCCGTGGGCAAGACCGCCCAGGCGATCATCGTCGAGGTCCGGCGCCAGTTCCGGGAGATGCCCGGGATCATGGACTACTCGCAGCGCCCGGACTACGCGCGCGTCGTGGACATCACGACTCGCGCCGCGCTCCGCGAGATGGTGGCTCCCGGCATCGTCGCCGTCGCCGCGCCGATCGTCGTCGGCCTGCTGCTCGGCTACGAGGCCGTCGCGGGCATGCTGATGGTGGGCACGATCGCTGGCGTGCTGCTCGCCACCGTCCTCAACAACGGCGGCGGCGCCTGGGACAACGCCAAGAAGTACATCGAGTCGGGCAATCTCAAGGACGACCAGGGCAACGTGCTCGGCAAGGGCAGCGATGCCCACGCGGCGGCCGTCGTCGGCGACACGGTCGGCGAC
Source organism: Chloroflexota bacterium (assembly GCA_037446495.1). Taxonomy (GTDB): domain Bacteria; phylum Chloroflexota; class Limnocylindria; order Limnocylindrales; family CSP1-4; genus CAIXZV01. The sequence continues at coordinate 43,605 of JBBIIL010000006.1, forward strand.
CCGTTCAAGGACACCGCCGGGCCGTCGCTCCACGTGCTCGTGAAGCTGCTCGCCACGATCACGCTCGTCCTCGCCCCCCTGTTCATCCGCTAGCTGAGGTTCACACGGGCGGTCGGCGTTCACGCCGGCCGCCCGAAGCCGTCTCATGGACCAATTGTTCCAAGCGCTGGTGATGGGGGTCGTGCAGGGCCTGACGGAGTTCCTGCCGATCTCGTCCTCTGGCCACCTCATCCTGGTCCCGTACCTGCTTGGCTGGAACGACACGTTCATCACCAGCCTCGGGTTCACGGTGGCCCTCCACGCGGGCACGCTTCTGGCGCTGCTGCTCTACTTCCGCGAGGACTGGCTCCGGCTGATCCCGGCCGGCCTCGCCGCGATCGGCGACCGCTCGTTCCGGCGCGACCCGGACCGCCGGCTCGCGTGGCTCCTGGTGGTGTCCACGATCCCGGCAGCCATCCTCGGAGCGCTGCTCAACGACACCATCGAGAGCAACATCCGCCAGGCGAACATCGTGGCGATCCTCCTGGTCGTCGCCGCGGGGATCCTCTGGCTCGCGGATCGCTGGGCGAACGGCCGCACGCCGCTGGAGCGGCTGGGGATGCCATCGGCGCTGGGCATCGGCCTCGCGCAGGCGCTGGCCCTGTTCCCGGGCGTCAGCCGCTCGGGTATCTCCATAGCGGCGAGCCTGTTCGCCGGGCTCGGCCGCCAGGACGCCGCCCGCTACAGCTTCCTCATGGCGACGCCCATCACCGCGGGCGCGGTGGTGCTGGAGTCCTACAAGCTGGTGAAGGGCGGTCAGGTTGCCGCCGAGGCCGGGCCGCTGCTGGTGGGCATCGGGGCCGCCTTCGTCTCGGGTGTGATCGCCATCTCGGCGCTGCTCCGCTATGTCCGGACGCGCTCGTACAACGTGTTCGTCGTGTACCGCCTGGTGCTGGCGGGCGTCGTCCTCGCGGTGTTCCTCACCCGCTAGGCGGGCCGGAGGTGCCATGGAGGTCATGAAGCAGCTCCGCCAGCGTGCCATCCGCGACTTGGTGGAACAGCGGCCCATCCGGACCCAGCAGGAGCTCGCGACCGCCCTGCGGGACCGCGGGTTCCGGACAACGCAGGCCACGATCAGCCGTGACGTGGCGGACCTCGGCCTGGTCAAGTCCGGTCGCGGCGGGATGCAGGCGTACGCGCTGCCGCCGCGCCTCCGCGAGGCCGATGCGTCGGGCGAGGAGCGCGTGAAGCGGCTCCTCCACGACATGCCGGTCGAGGTCCGAGACGCCGGCACCCTGCTCGTGCTGCGCACGCTGCCCGGGTCAGCGCACCCGCTGGCCGCCGCCCTCGACCGGGCGCGCTGGCCGGAGGTGGTGGGCTCGATCGCCGGCGACGACACGGTGTTCGTGGCGTTCACAGATCGCAGCGGCCTCGCACGCGTGCGCCGCCGCCTGGAGCAGCTCGCCGAGCCGGTCGAGTAGCGGCGCGTCGCGGGCCTCCCGCCGTCCGGTCGTGGCCCCGCCTCATCGGATCCCGAGCGTCGGGCGAGGCGGCCCGTGCGTGGTGCTGGACGGGCTAGGCGCTTGGCCATCCCGGTCGGCGCCAGGCCCCTGCCAGCGGCCGTGCGCCCGCCCGGTTCTGCGTCCGCCATCCGGGCATGCATCCTTTGACGGAACGGCCCCCCGCCGATACCATTCCGCGCGATCCGTGAACCTCCGCGGCGCGCTTGGCGCCACGGGGTTCTTTTGTTCAAGCCGACTGAGCGGCGGCGCTTCCGAGCGCCGGTCCCGCGCCTCGGGGGTCCTGCCCGCGTGAACACCAAGACGACGTACATCAGCAAGGACGGCCTCGATAAGCTCCGTGGCGAGCTTGACGAGATGCTCGCCGTCCGGCGTCCCGAGATCGCGCAGCGGATCCACGACGCGAAAGAGCACGGCGACCTGTCCGAGAACGCCGAGTACGAGGACGCGAAGAACGAGCAGGCGTTCGTCGAGGGACGGATCGCGTCGCTCGAGACGATGATCAAGAACGCCACTCTGATCGACGAGCACGCCAGCACGGACCACGTCGGCATCGGCTCCACCGTCACCGTCACCATCGATGGCGAGACCGAGTCCTTCACGATCGTCGGGTCGGCCGAGGCGAAGCCCACCAATGGCAAGATCTCCAACGAGTCGCCCGTGGGCCGCGCACTGCTGGGACGCAAGCGGGGCGACAAGGTCGTCGTGAAGGTCCCGGCCGGGGACTTCACCTACACGATCACCGACATCAGCTAGGCAGGCGCGTTCGCGTCCCCGGACGACGCCACCGAGAAGGGGAGCGCAGGGTGGACTGGGCGGACGAGCTGGCTGCGAGCGTGCACGGGCCGCAGGTCGTCAACGATTCCAAGACCCCCTCGGGGACGGTCCACGTCGGCAGCCTGCGCGGCCCCGTGATCCTCGACGTGATCACACGGGCGCTGCGCGCCCGCGGTCTGCCCACCACGCTGCTCTACGGCGTGGACGACCTCGACCCCATGGACGCCCAGGCGCTGCTCAGCCCCGATGCCATCGAGCGCGAGATGGGTCGCCCGCTGGCCCACGTGCCGGACCCCCACGGCGACTGCCATGCGTCCTACGCCCGCCACTTCGCGGGCATCTTCATCGACACGTTCGCGGGACTGGGCATCCGCCCTGACCGCTACTACTGGATGAGCGACATCTACCCCACCGGGCAGATGGACCCGTTCCTCAGGACCGCGCTGGAGAAGGCGGACATCGTTCGCGAGGTCTACCGGCGCGTGTCAAACGTGGAGCGCCCAGTCGGCTGGCTGCCGGTCCAGGCTGTCTGCCCCAACTGCGGGAAGGTCGGCACGACCATCGCGCTCGACTGGGACGGCCAGACCGTCCGGGTCGAGTGCCGCCCCGACTACGTGACGTGGGCGCAGGGCTGTGGCTACGCGGGTCGGCTGTCGCCGTTTGGCGGCACCGCCAAGCTGTACTGGAACCTCGAGTGGGCCGCCCAGTGGAGCCTGTTCGGCGTCACGATTGAGCCCTGCGGCAAGGACCTCTCGACTGCCGGCGGGTCCCGCGCCCGCGCAGACGCGATCGCCCGCGAGGTGTTCGACCGCGAGCCCCCGCGCAACTTCCCGTACGAGTTCCTCAACATCGGCGGCAAGAAGATGAGCACGTCCAAGGGACGCGGCGCCGCCGCCCACACGATCACGGCGGTCGTGCCGCCCGAGCAGCTGCGGTTCCTGTTCGTCCGCAGCCGACCCGAGAGCGTCATCGAGTTCGACCCCGAGGGCACCGACGCCATCCCCCGCCTGTTCGACGAGTTCGACCGCCTGGCCGACGCCGCCGCCGGCAAGGAGGTCCGAGGCGAGTTGCCGTCGGGCCACGAGAACATCTTCGGCTTCTCGCTGCTGGACGCGAACGCCGACGTGGCCGCGATGGCCGACGGGTACCGTGCGCCGTTCGGGCACCTCGCACTGCTCGCGCAGATCCCGGGCGTGGACGTCCTGGCGCGCGTCGAGGCCGAGAAGGGCGCCACGCTGACCGCCACCGAGCGGGTCGACTTCGACACGCGGCTGACGTCGGTCGGCCGCTGGCTCGAGGCCTACGCTCCTGAGCGTGCCCGAATCGAGATCCGTCGCGACGCGCTCCCCACCGCGGCCGAGCTGCTCCGCCCCGAGCAGCGCGGGTTCCTCCGGGCGCTCGGCGAGGCTGCCCACGGCGATGCCCCCACGACCGGCGAGCAGTGGCAGGCCGCCATCTTCGCGGTGGCGGCCGACCACGGCATCGACGCCAAGGCCGCATTCAACGCCCTCTACCTCGCGTTCCTGGGCCGCGCGAATGGGCCGCGGGCCGGCTGGCTCCTGGCCAGCCTCGAGCGCGACTTCGTCATGGCCCGCCTCAGGGAGGCGGGGGCAGCAGGGGAGGGGACCGCATGAGCGTCGGCGTCCAGCGGCTCCGCGACGAGCCGGACCGCATCCGGCAGGGCGCGATCGACAAGCGCGAGGACCCTGGCCTGGTGGACCGGGCGCTCGAGATGGACGTCCGGCGCCGCTCCCTCCAGGCAGAAACCGACGCGCTCAAGGCCGAGCGCAACGTCGTGAGCAAGCAGGTCGGCGATGCCATCAGGGGCGGCGCGAGGCCGGACAGTCCCGAGGTTGCCGCGCTGAAGGCGGTGAGCACCGCGGCCGGCGCCCGCATCACCGAGATCGACGCGGAGCTCACCGCCACCGAGGAGCAGCTCGAGGACCTCCTCCTGCGCATCCCCAACCCGGCCGACCCCGAGGTCCCGGTGGGTGGCGAGGAGGCGAACGTCACCGTCCGCACGTGGGGCGCGAACGCGAGCCGAGTCGTTACCGAGCCCGACGGCGCCACCTGGGAGCGCAGGCCGCACTGGGAGATCGGCGAGGCCCTGGACATCATCGACAATGCCCGCGGCGCCAAGATCGCCGGCTCCGGGTTCCCGGTGTACAAGGGCCAGGGATCGCGTCTGCAGCGTTCGCTCATCAGCTGGTTCCTTGACGTCCACACCAGCGAGCACGGCTTCACCGAGGTCTGGCCGCCGGCGGTGGTGAACGCGGCGTCTGCGCGCGGCACTGGGCAGATCCCCGACAAGGAAGACCAGATGTACGTCGTCACGCGCGACGAGCTGTACCTGGTCCCCACGGCCGAGGTCCCGGTCACCAACCTCCACAGCGACGAGATCCTCGAGGCGGACGAACTGCCGATCCGCTACGCCGCGTACTCGCCGTGCTTCCGGCGCGAGGCGGGGGCCGCCGGCAAGGACACCCGCGGCATCCTGCGCGTCCACCAGTTCGACAAGGTGGAGATGGTGCTGTTCGAGAAGCCGGAGGACAGCGCGGCTGCGCTCGAGTGGATGACGTCCCGCGCCGAGGTCCTCCTCCAGCGCCTGGGCCTGCCCTACCGCGTCTTGATGCTGGCCACCGGCGAGATGGGCTTCGTGCAGCGCAAGAAGTACGACCTCGAGGTCTGGGCCCCCGGCGTGGAGCGCTGGCTCGAGGTGAGCTCGTGCTCCAACTTCGGCGACTACCAGGCGCGCCGCATGGCGATCCGCTATCGCCCGGACAAGGGCGCCAAGCCGGAGCTGGTCCACACGCTCAACGGCTCCGGGCTGGCGCTCCCGCGCATCGTCGCGGCGATCCTCGAGCAGTACCAGCGTCCCGACGGCTCCGTCGCCGTCCCGGAGGTGCTCCGACCGTACATCGGTGCGGTTACGATTGGGGCAGCGGTCGGCGCCTGAGGGGCGTCCTCGACGGCCGCGGACATGGACGAGTTGAGGGAGATCCACCTGTGAGCATGCCGCCCCCGCCCCAGTACGCTCCTCCGGTCGCCGCCGGCCCCGCCCCGGGTGTCCGCTACGCCAGCGCTGGCGGGCGCCTGATCGCCTACATCGTCGACGGGATCATCATCGGCTTCGTGATCGGCATCTTCTACTTCATCGGGATCGTCGTGGTCGCCGGCGGCGCGAGCGTGGACAGTGCCGGCAACACGACGCTCGGCGCAGGCGCCGGAGTCGGGCTGCTGATCATGCTGATCGGTGCCGTCTTCGGCGTGCTCTGGAAGCCCTTCTGGTGGTCGCGCGGCGGCCAGACGCCGGGCTACAAGCTGCTCGGGATGCGCGTGGTTCGCGCCCGGGACGGCGGACCGATCGGCTTCGGGACGGGCATTCTGCGGATCATCGGCTACGTCATCAACGACATCGTCTTCGGGATTCCGCTGGGCTTCCTGTGGGTCCTGTTCGACGCCCAGAAGCAGGGCTGGCACGACAAGATCGCGGGCACGGTGGTGATCCAGGCCTGACGATCAAGCCACCCGCACCGATGTCGGGCGGGCACCGAACGCCGGCCGGCGCCCGCTCAGCCCCCAACGGGCGAACGCCATGACGCGGCAGCAGCCCCCGGGCCCGCCGCCGCCTGTCCCGCCCGCACCGCCCCCGCCCGAGTCGGGTTGGCAGGGCGGGTCCTGGGTGGCGCCCAAACCTATCGGCCCAGCGCCCGGTGTCGTGTACGCCAGCGCGGGGACCCGCCTCGGTGCGTTCATCATCGACTGGGTCATCCTCGGCTTCGCCCTCGGCGCCGTGTTCGCGGGCCTCGGCGTGCTGCTTGTCCTGGGCGCCGCGGCCTCGGGCTCAGCGGGCTCAGTCGTCGCCGTGTTCGCCCTCCTCCCGCTCCTGGTCCTCAGCGTGAACGGGCTCCAGGGGGCGTACTACGCGGTGTCCTGGTACCGCGGCGGGGCCACGCCCGGGATGCGCATCCTCGGCATCAGGGTGGTCCGATCGGTCGACGGCGGTCCGCTCACCAAGCAGCAGGCGATCCTGCGCACCGTCGGCTACTGGGTCTCGGGCGCGGTGCTGTACCTCGGGTTCCTCTGGATCCTAGTGGACGACCGCCGTCAGGGCTGGCACGACAAGATTGCCGACACGCTCGTCGTCGAGGCTCGCTGACCGGCCGACCGCGCAGTCTCACCGGGCCGCCCGCCCGCGCTATGCTCCGAGGCGGAGCGGTGGCCGAGTGGTTGATGGCAGCGGTCTTGAAAACCGCCGGGCGAAAGCCTCGTGAGTTCGAATCTCACCCGCTCCGCCAGTTCGGTAGCAGATCATGGGGGCCGTTCGGCTGCTGACCGGCTGCCGCGGCGGACGCGGGGGTTGGGGAACCGACCCCGACTCCGGACCTGCTGCGCCCCGGCGCCACCCGCTTCGCCTCGCCCTGCTGTCCGCAGTGGTTGCAGCGACCATCTGGTGGCCTGGGCGGCCTACGAGGCGGCCATCGGCACCTCCGAGTCGGGCTCGGGACCACGAGGGACTGCCGGCGGACGTCGCGCTGAGCTCCAGGCGGAGCTCCAGCAGGTTGCCGCGGGCGGCCTGCCCGAGCCGCGGGCTGCGCCGGAAGTGCGCGGCACTCAGGAAGATGTCAGAGACCGACCCGAAGATCTTGTCGTTGGACGGCATCGCGCCCGTGACGGGCCGCGAGGGACGGTCGCCAGCGACTCAAGCCCCACGTCCACAAGCAAGGCATCCACACGGCATCGCGAGCGGGTCGGAGCGATCCCCCGGCGCGGGCAGCCCTGGGCAGGGCGGAAGGGCGAGCGTTGAGAAAGGACGCACGATGAAACTGAAAGCGCTGGCCGCGGTCCTCCTGATTGTGATCGGGGTCGGAGCGGCGGGCTATGCGGTCGTCGGGCCGAGCCTCGGGGGCTCTGGCGCGCCGCAGTACCTGACCACCACCGCGGCCACCGGCACCGTGTTGGTGCAGGCGGTTGCGACGGGCACCGTGCAGTCCACGACGGCCTACGGCCTGGGCTTTGGCGCTGACCCCGAGATCATCTCGAGCGCCTCGACCACCGCCACCTCGTCGGCCACGACCGCCACCACCTGGGATGTGCAGACCGTGGCGATCACCGTCGGGCAGACGGTGAGCAAGGGGGCCGTGCTCGCGACGGCCGACCCGTCGAGCGCGAACGTCTCCGTCGCCGTCGCCAAGGCGAATCTGGCCGCCGCGCAGGCCCAGCTGTCGGTGGACGGGGGCCACCCGTCCACCTCGGTGCTCGCCAGCGCCCAGAACCAGGTCAACTCGGCGTCCCTCCAGGTCACGGTCCAGCAGCACAACACGCAGAACTCCTTGGCGACAAACCAGCTGAACCTCCAGAAGGCGCAGACGGCGCTGGACAACGCGAATGCCGCACTGGCCCAGGCGCAGGGCGGCCCGACTGCCGACCAGATCACCCAGGCGCAGGCCTCGCTGAACAACGCGCAGCTGTCGCTGACCCAGGCCCAGCAGAAGCTGACCTCACAGCAGGCGACGGACTCGCAGACGCTGCAGGCCGACCAGACCGCTCTCGCGAACGCCCAGTCCGCGCTCGCCGCTGCAGAGGCCACGCTGGTCACGGACCAGAGCGCCATCCCCGCCGTGCCCGCGACGCAGATCGCCTCGGACCACGCGGCCGTCACCGCCGCCCAGCAGGCCCAGCAGACCGCCCAGAACAGGTACAGCGCCGACCAGACCGCCGCCCAGAACGCGGAGCAGTCGGCCTCGTTGGCGGTCACCCAGGCCCAGAACGGCCTGAGCGCCGCGCAGGCGACCTACAACATCAACACCACGCCGTCCACGACCGCCGTCTCGAGCGCCCAGCAGCAGGTGGTGTCGGCCCAGCAGAACCTGACCTCGGCCAAGCAGGCGCTGGCGGCGGCGAAGACCTCGCAGTCGGATAGCCTGGCCCAGGCCCAGCAGACCCTGGCGTCGGCCATGACCAGCTATGCGTCGTCCACCGGTCCGCAGTCGGCAGCGGTGGTCGCGAGGGACAGGGCCTCCGTCTCGCAGGCGCAGCAGGCTCTTGCGACCGCCGAGACGACCGCATCCCACACGACGCTGACGGCACCGGCCGACGGCCAGATTGTCGCGGTCAACGTGCAGCCCGGCACCATCGCGCCGACCGGCTGGGCGATCACGATGCAGTCCACCGCCCTCGAGGCGACGGCGAGCTTTGCCGAGACCTCCGTGGTCGGGCTCAAGGTCGGGCAGCCGGCGACGGTCACGGTGACGGCCCCCAACGCCACAGTCCAGGGGACCGTGGCCGCGATCCAGCCCGTCGGGACCAGCTCCGGGTCGAACAGCGTCGTGACCTACAGCGTCACTGTGTCGCTCGACAGCCCGCCTTCCACGGTCCTGTCGGGCATGTCCTCCAGCGTCGCCGTCACGACAGCGGAGGCGAAGAGCGTGGTCACCGTCCCGGCGATCGCGGTTGTCGGCTCGTCCGGCAGCTACGAGGTCCGCACGCTCGACGGCACCGGCCAGCTCCAGCTCGTGCCTGTCCAGATCGGCCTCATGAGCACCTCGCTGGCCGAGATCCAGAGCGGCATCAGCGCGGGCGAGACCGTGGTCACCGGCACCGTCACCGCGCTCAACTCAACGTCTACGACCGCCGGCGGCTTCGGCGGCTTGGGCGGGATCGGCGGCGGCACGGGCGGCCAGTTCCGCGGGCGCACGGGCGGCACCGGCGGCACGGGCGGCACGGGCGGCGGCGGCCAGCCATGAGCTGCCCGACAAGCTTGCTCGAGGCTCCGGGGCGGGCGATGCGCCACGCCTGCGACGGTGCCGGGAGGACGGCGGCATGAAGCTGGGCGACCTGCTCCGCGTCGCGGTCTCCCGCCTCGGCACCGGCAAGCTCCGCACGGGGCTCACCATGCTCGGCGTCATCATCGGCGTCGCGTCGGTCGTGGCACTGGTGTCGGTCGGCCAAGGCGCCACCTCGGGGATCAACAGCCGCCTCGAGGGCCTGGGCACCAACCTGCTGTCAGTGACGCCCGGCGCCACGACCACCGGCGCGACGCGCGGCGCGTTCGGGTCCGCCACCACGCTCACCACCGAGGACGCGACGGCCCTGGCCTCGCTCGGGCACGTCGCGGGCGTCGCGCCCGAGCTGTCCACCTCGCACCTGATCGCGGTCGGCGGCCAGAACGAGACCACGTCCGTCATCGGCACCACGCCGGACTATCCCCTCGTGTTCGCCTATGAGGTGTGGCAGGGGTCGTTCCTCACCCAGGCGAGCGTCGACCACGCGCTGCGCGTGGCGGTGCTGGGCAACACGACCGCGTCGAACCTGGGCCTCGACGCCTCGTCCGTCGGCAGCACGATCTACATCAGCGGGCTGCCGTTCGAGGTGGTCGGCATCCTGCAGCCCAAGGGCGGGCAGGGGTTCGCGAACCCCGACGACGAGGTGCTCATCCCGGTCACCACGGCGCGCCAGCTGTTCACCTCCACGGACTCCGTCCGCACGGTCGGGGTCAGCGTCGCCACGGCAGCCGACATGGACGTCGTCACGGCGGAGATCACCACCGCGCTCGATCAGCGGCACGGCATCGGCACTGGCGGCACGGCGGACTTCACGGTCACCAGCCAGACCCAGCTCCTCTCGACCGTCAGCTCGGTGACCACACTGCTCACGGTGCTGCTCGGCGGCATCGCGTCGATCTCGCTCCTCGTCGGCGGCATCGGGATCATGAACATCATGCTGGTATCGGTCCGCGAGCGGATCCGCGAGATCGGCATCCGCAAGGCGATCGGCGCCAGGAGCCGGGACATCCTGCTGCAGTTCCTGTTCGAGGCGCTGCTGCTGTCGGTTGCCGGCGGGCTCATCGGGATCCTGGTCGGTGTGGCGACGTCGGCTCTCATCGCCGTCCTGGCCGGCTGGGCCTTCACCTTCAGCCTGGTGACCGTCGCCGTCGCGGTCGTCTTCTCACTCATCGTGGGCGTCATCTTCGGGGTCTGGCCGGCCATGCAGGCCGCGCGCCTCGACCCGGTGGTGGCCCTGCGCTACGAGTAGCCCGCAGGCGGGCCACGCCCGCAGGCGGGCCACGCCCGCGTGGCGGGTCGAGCACCCGAAACCTTCCGGAGTCGACCTCCGGAGCCGACGGCGAATGCCCCGGCTCCGGAGGTCGCGACGCATCGCCCGAGGGTGACAAAGTCGCTGTCGTCTGAGCTCGGACAGTGCGCTGACGTCTACCACCGGCGCGCTGAGCGCTTGACGGCCCGCTACCCGCGGCCGATACTCCGGCCCACAACTGAACACCGGGCATCGATCGGGACGAGTACCCGTCGTGCGCCACACCAGAGACCCGGCGGACGGTGCGAGCCGGGGTGGCATCGGCGGCGAATGGACCCGGGAGCCCCCGGACCGAACGCGGGGCGCCGAACCAGGGAGCGAGAGCAAACCGGGACGACGCGGACGACAAGTAGGCTCCGGCGCAGAGCGCCAGCGTTACAGGGCAGCGCCGATCGACCGGTGGCGGGCAACCGCAACGAACGGTCCGTCGGTCAGAGAGCGGCACACCGCCGAACACGGGTGGCACCGCGGAAGGAGCAACGACCTTTCGTCCCGACAGGACGAATCAGGTCGTTCTCGATTCTCAAGGACCTCACGTCATGATCGACCCGCTGAGCCTGGGCGAAGCCAAGCACCTCGCCGCCACCGCCGACACGATCCTCCTCCGCGCCACGCGCACGGCGGATCTCGAGACGCCGATCGGCGCCTTCCTGCGGCTCGACGACGGTGTGACGCCGGCGTACCTGCTCGAGTCCGTCGAGGGCGGCGAGCGCCTCGGCCGGTACTCATTCCTCGGCGTCGGCCCGCGCCGGCTGCTCGAGGTCCGCGACGGCGAGGCCCGGACGACCACCCGCGAGGTGGGCATCACCGAGTACGCGCCCGACCTGCCCGTCACCACCACCGCGGTCCCGGACCCGCTCGCCGCCCTGCGCGCCTTCATTCCGCGCCGCCGCGTCGTGCCGGTCGACGGCATGCCGCGCTTCACCGGCGGCGCCGTTGGCGCCCTGTCATACGACGCCATATCGAGCTTCGAGCCGAGCGTCCCGCGCCCGGACCGCGACCCGGTCAGCGTCCCGCTCGCGAGCTACATCGAGACCGACCTCGTCATCGTCTTCGACCACCTCACGCATCAGCTCTCGGCGATCGCGTCGCTGCACACCGAGCCGCCCGACCTCGAGGGACGCTACCGCATCGCCGAGCGGGCGATCCTCGAGGCGCTCGAGCGGACGGCCCGCCCGTCGGCTGCCGAGATGGCCTCGGCCGTGACCAGGTCCGCGCCAGCCGTGAACGGTCCGAGCGCGCTGGCCGAGGTGGAGACCAGCCTCGGGCGCGACCAGTACATGCGCGCCGTCGAGCGGGCGAAGGACGCCATTGCCGCGGGCGAGGCGATCCAGGTGGTCCTCGCCCGCCGCCAGAGCTTCGAGCTCCCGGACGGTCCGGACGGACGGCCCCTCGACGGCATCGGGCTGTACCGCGCCCTCCGTCGCGTGAACCCCTCGCCGTACCTGTTCTTCACCCGCACCCCGGCCTTCGAGGTCGTGGGCGCCAGCCCCGAGCTCCTGGTCCAGGTCGTGGGCGACAGGATGAGCACGCACCCGATCGCCGGCACCCGCCCGCGCGGCACCACGCCCGCCGACGACGACCGCCTCGCCGACGAGCTGCGCGGCGACCCGAAGGAGCGCGCGGAGCACGTGATGCTCGTCGATCTCGGGCGCAACGACCTCGGGCGCGTCGCGAAGCCGGGCACGGTGAGCACCAGCCAGTACATGGAGGTGGAGCGCTACAGCCACGTCCTGCACCTGGTCAGCCACGTGGAGGCGCGGCTCCGCCCCGAGCTCGACGCCCTTGATGCCCTGCGGTCCGTGTTCCCCGCCGGCACGCTGTCGGGCGCGCCCAAGATCCGCGCGATGCAGCTCATCGCCGCCGCCGAGGGCGAGCGCCGCGGGCTGTACGGTGGGGCGGTGGGCTACCTCGGCTATGACGGCAACCTCGACACCGCGATCACCATCCGGAGTGCGGTCCTCAAGGACGGCCTCGCGCATGTGCACACCGGTGCCGGCATCGTCGCCAAGAGCGAGCCGGAGCGCGAGTTCGAGGAGACCGAGCACAAGGCGGCTGCGCTGCGGCGGGCGATCGAGCTGGCCGCTGCGCCCGCTGCACCTCGCCGGAGCGTTAGCGCCGGAGGCGAAGCCGACGACGAAGCCGAACCTGCGTCGCACTTGCGCAGCGCCGACGCCGGTGTTGACGCGTCGCCCGCCGGGGAGGGGGCCGCCTCGTGATCCTGATGATCGACAACTACGACTCGTTCACGTTCAACCTGGTGCAGGCGCTCCAGGCCGGGGGCGCGGACGTGCGCGTGGTTCGCAACGACGCGATCTCCCCGGGCGAGCTCGAAGCGCTGGCCGACGATCCGGCTGCCGACCTGCGCGGGATCGTCGTGTCGCCCGGGCCCGGCAACCCCGACGAGGCGGGCGTGTCGATGGACGCGATCCGCATCGCCGCCGACCGGCGGATCCCGCTGCTGGGCGTGTGCCTGGGCATGCAGTCGATGGGCCAGGCGTTCGGCGCGTCCGTCGTCCGGGCACCCACGCTGGTCCACGGCGAGGCGTCCGCGGTGAGCCACGACGGCGCGGGCCTGCTCGCGGGCATGCCCGAGGGGTTCGCGGCCGCCCGCTACCACTCGCTGTGCGTGGACCCCGCGACGCTGTCGGCCGAGTTCTTCGTCACCGCCACCAGCCCTGAGGACGGCGTCGTCATGGGGATCCGCCACCGCACGCTGCCCCTCGAGGGCGTCCAGTTCCACCCCGAATCCGTGCTCACGCCGGACGGGCCGCACCTGCTCGCGAACTTCCTCCGGCTCGCTGGCGAGGGCGAGGCAGCGCGCCTCGACGCGGCGGCGGGCTCCTTCGCCACCCGTGGCATGGACGTCCCGGAGGCCGACGGACCGTCCCCGTCGCCCTCGGCCGAGGTCAGCGTGGCACCGGCCGCCGAGCATGCGGCTTGGGCTACGACGGCGAAGGAGGCCACTCGATGAGCGACCAGGTCCGGGACGCCCTCTCGACGATCGTCGAGGGCGGCACCCTCACCCTTCTGCAGGCGTCGGCCGCCATGGGCGCCGTGATGGACGGGGACGCGACGCCGAGCCAGCTCGCCGCCCTCCTGATGGGCCTGCGGATGCGCGGCGAGACGGTGGACGAGCTGGCGGGCTTCGCCACCGCGATGCGCGAGCGCGTGCTCCGCGTGACCGCCCCCGACGGCGCGATCGACGTGGTGGGCACCGGCGGCGACGGGTCGAACACGTTCAACATCTCCACCACGTCCGCCTTGGTCGTGGCCGCGACAGGCGTGCCGGTGGCCAAGCACGGGAACCGGGCGATCACCTCGAAGTCGGGCTCAGCGGACGTGCTCGATGCGCTGGGCGTGCGGATCGACCACGACGCGGACTCGGCGACGGCCTCGCTGCGGGCGTTGGGCTTCGCGTTCATGAGCGCGCAGCTGTTCCACCCGGCGATGCGGTACGCGGGGCCGACGCGCCGCGAGATCGGCGTGCGGACCGCGTTCAACCTGCTGGGCCCGCTCACCAATCCCGCCGGGGCGCGGCGCGCGCTGATCGGCGTTGGCGACCCGATGGCGGCCGCGAAGATCGCCGAGGTGGCCGCCCGCCTGGGCACAGACCGGACGTTCGTGATCCACGGCGACGGCGTGGACGAGCTCCCGCTGGACGGGTCGGGGGTGCTCTACCACGTGGGTCCGGAGGGGGTCGAGGCGCAGCACAGGATCGTGGCCGCGCAGTTGGGCCTCACCACGGCGCCGACGAGGCGGCTCCGAGGCGGCACGGCCTCGGAGAATGCGACGATCACCGAGGCGGTGCTGCGCGGCGAGCCCGGCGCCCGGCGCGACGTGGTCCTCCTCAACGCCGGCGCCGCGCTCCTCGTCGCGGGTGTCGTTGACCGGCTGGAGGAGGGGATCGAGCAGGCGGCGTTCACGATCGACGCCGGGCTCGGCACCGAGCTGCTGGAGCGACTGCGCGCCGACCGACGCGCCCACGAGGCGGCGACGGCCGCGGAGGCCGAGGCATGACCGCGACCGCTCCCCGTCCCGCCGCATCGGCCGCCCGCGGTGGCGTGGTTGCAGAGATCGCCGCACGTCGCCTCGCCGACGTCACGGCCGAGCTCGACACGCTCGGGCGCGATGGGCTCCGCCGTGCGCTCGGCGCCGCCCCGGCGCCTCGCCTGATCGCCGAGGCGCTCGCCGCACCAGGGCTCCACCTCATCGCCGAGGTCAAGCGGCGCTCGCCGTCGGTGGGCGACATCGCGGTCGGCGACGACGCCATCGCCCGAGCACGAGCCTATGCCCAGGGCGGTGCCGCCGCCATCTCCGTCCTGTGCGAACCCCATTGGTTCGGCGGGTCCGTGGCCGACCTCCGCGCCGTCCGCGCCGCCGTGTCCGTACCGGTGCTCGCCAAGGAGTTCGTCGTCGATCCGCGGCAGCTTCAGCTCCTCCGGGCGGCTGGGGCGGACCTCGTGCTGCTGCTGGCCGTCCTTCACTCGCGCACGAAACTCGCGAGGCTGGTGACGCAGGCGCGAGATCTGGGCATGGAGCCGCTCGTCGAGGCGCATGACGCACATGAGCTCGAGGCCGCGCTCGCGACCGACGCCCGGCTGATCGGCGTGAACAGTCGCGACCTGCGCACGCTCGACGTGGACGCGGAGCGTGCGGTGCGGCTGCGTGAGCTGATCCCCGGCGACCGGATCGCCATCGCCGAGAGCGGCGTGCGCGACACCGCGACGATCGCCCGCTGGCGCGCCACCGGGTTCGACGCCGCCCTCGTGGGGGAGGCGCTGATGCGCTCCCCCGACCCGGCCGCCGCCGCACGTGCGTTCGTCGGCGCGGGCACCGACCCGCGCGACCTGGCCGCCGATGCCCGCGCCCCGATGGTGAAGATCTGCAGCGTGACCGACGAGGCCGGGATCCTCGCCGCGGTCCGCGCCGGTGCCGACGCGATCGGGCTCAACTTCGCCCCGGGAACGCCCCGGGCGCTGTCGATCGACGAGGGGGTCGCGCTCGCGCGCCTCGCCCGCGCCGCCGCCCCCGGCACGCGGATCGTCGTCGTCACCGCGGACCTCCCGGCGGACGAGCTGGCGACCGTCGTGGCAGGCGTTGACCCCGACGTGGTCCAGCTCAACGGCAGCGAGCCCCCGGCGGCGATCGCCAGTGTGGGTCGTCCCGCCTGGAAGGCCATCCGGGTCGCCGCGGACGCGAACCCCGACGATGTGGTGGCCGCTGCCGCCGCGTTCCTCGCGGCCGGCGCCGAGCGGATCCTCCTCGACGCGGCCGGCGGCCCGCATCCGGGTGGCACCGGGACCCGGGTCGGCCCTGACCTCGCCCGAGCCGTCGCCCGCCAGGTTCCGATCACGCTCGCCGGCGGGCTCGACCCGGCCAACGTGGCCGAGGCGCTCCTGGCGATCCCCGCAGTGGGCGTGGACGTGGCGTCCGGGACCGAGCTCCCGCGCACCAAGGGCGGGCGCCCGCGCAAGGACCCGGTCCGCGTGGCGCTGTTCGCCAAGCGCGCCCGCGACGCCCGCCGGCATCGGCCCAACGTCGCCTTCGGCCCCACGCCCGTCCATCCGGGGCTGATCGAGGTGGATGGCGCCGGGCGCTGGGGCATGGAGCGCGACTTCGGCGGGCGGTACGTCCCCGAGACCCTGATGGGCGCCCTGCAGCAGCTCGAGTCGGCGTACGACGCGCTGCGCCACGACCCACGGTTCTGGGCGGAGCTCGACGAGCTGCTCGCCCGCTTCGCCGGCCGGCCGACGCCGCTGTACCGCGCTGACCGGCTGGCGACGGCGGCGGCCGGAGAGGCGGCGCGCCAACGGGCCGAGGCCATGGCGCACGGGCGCCGGAACCTGCCGGCCATCCCGGAGCGCTTCCGCCTCTACCTCAAGCGTGAGGACCTCGCGCACACGGGCGCCCACAAGATCAACAACGCGATGGGCCAGGCCCTGCTCACCCGGCGGCTGGGGAAGAGCCGCGTCATCGCCGAGACGGGCGCCGGCCAGCACGGCGTCGCCACGGCCACCGCCTGCGCGCTCCTCGGGCTGCCGTGCGTGGTGTTCATGGGCGAGGAGGACATCGCCCGCCAGGCGCCCAACGTGCTCCGCATGCGGGCGCTGGGCGCCGAGGTGCGGAGCGTCACCTCCGGCACGGCAACCCTCAAGGACGCCGTCAACGAGGCGATGCGCGACTGGGTGACCAACGTGGAGACCACGCACTACGTCCTGGGCTCGGCGATGGGCCCCCATCCGTACCCCACCATCGTCCGCGACTTCCAGCGGCGGATCGGCGACGAGGCGGCGGCCCAGCTGCGCGCGGTGGAGGGGCGCCTGCCGGACCTCGCGCTCGCGTGCGTGGGCGGCGGATCGAACGCGATCGGCCTCCTCGCGCGGTTCATCGGCGAGCCGACGGTGCGGCTGGCGGTGGCCGAGGCGGCAGGCGACGGCATCGAGACCGGTCGCCATGCGGCGGCGATCGCGGGCGGCACGCCGGGCATCCTCCACGGCAGCCGCTCGCTGATGCTCCAGGACCGCGACGGCCAGATCGTCGAGGCCGTGTCAGCGTCGGCTGGTCTGGACTACCCGGGCGTCGGGCCGCAGCTGGCCGCCCTGGCCGAAGCGGGTCGCATGGAGGTGGGCACGGCCACCGATCGCGAGGCGATCGCGGCGATGCGGGCCGTGACCCGGATGGAGGGCATCCTGCCGGCGCTCGAGACGAGCCATGCCGTGGCGGCGCTGCCGAAGCTGCTGGCCGGGCTCGAAGGCTCGGGCCTCCCGTATGCCGAGGACTCGGTGCTGCTCCTCGGGTTCTCCGGCCGCGGCGACAAGGACATGGCGGCCCTCGAGCGGTTCGCCGACGTGGAGCCGTGGGAGGCAGCGCGATGACCGGGTCCGCGGCTGCAGCCGCCGCGCCGCAGCACACCAACACCACCGCTGGGGCGAAGCGGATCGCCGCCGCCTTCGCGGCGGCCAACGCCGAGGGCCGGGCGGCGCTGATCCCGTACATCGTCGCGGGCTACCCCGACGCGGACGGCTCCTTCGCGGTGGCCTGCGCGGCGATCGACTCCGGCGCGGACTTGCTCGAGGTAGGCCTGCCATACTCCGACCCGCTCGCCGACGGCGCCACCCTTCAGCGGGCATCGCAGGCCGCCCTCGCCGCAGGGGCGACGTTTGACGCGAGCCTCGCGTTGACCGCCCGCATCGCGGCGGCCCGGCCCGGCGTGCCCGTGGTGGCGATGGGCTACGCGAACCAGCTGATCGGCGGCGGCGACGGCCGTGACCGGGTCGTCGCCCTGGCTGCGGCCGGCGTGGCGGGCGTCATCGTGGCCGACCTCACGCCCGACGAGGGCGGCCCATTCGAGGCGGCCGCGACGGAGGCGGGGATCGCGGTGGTGTACCTCGTCGCGCCCACGACGGCGCCCGACCGCCGCGCGATGGTGGCCGGCCGCTCCGGCGGCTTCCTGTACTGCGTGTCGCTCGTGGGCGTGACGGGGGCGCGCACCTCGCTCCCGCCCACGGTGACCAGACTTGTCCGCGAGGTCACGGCCATGTCGCCGGTGCCAGTTGCCGTCGGCTTCGGCGTGTCGAAGCCGGCGCACGTGCGGGCGATCGCCGGGGCCGGCGCGGCGGGCGTCATCGTGGCGTCGGCGCTCGTGGACGCGCTCGGGCCGGACGGCCGCGACGTCGCGGCGCTGGCCGCCCTTGTCGCGAAGCTGCGGGCGGCGACCGTCCGCTGACCGGCGCCAGGCAGGATCGGCGCGTGGTGCACGGGGAGCACCAAATCAGTCGTTTCGCGGGAACAACGGCCCGCGGCGGTGCGCACGGTGCACCAAGCGCGCGCATTGGTGCAGACCACGCACCGATTCCGGTCCCAAGCGGCAGTGGGCGAGGGATTTGGTGCACACCGCGCACCAACGGAGGCGAGAGGCGAGTGCGCCCCAGGGTTTGGGCAGCATCCGGCTCGAACCACGCTGGGCAGCACCCACAGCCGGCCGGTCTCTCAGCACCCAGCTCATGAGTGGGCCGCAGGCAGGGCGACGTTGCACCGACCGAACGAACCGAGACTCGCCATACTCCCGCCATGGCGAACCTGCGCGTCCTCGTCGAGACAACTCCCAAGAAGGCGTTCGCGTCCGCGCTCGACTGGCCCGGCCTGTCGCGTGCCGGCAGGGACGAGGCGGCAGCGCTCGAGGCCCTCGCGGCGGCGGTCCCGCGGTATGCGCCCGTGGCGGCGCTGGCGGGCGAGCGGTTCGACGAGGGGGCGACGGTCGACGTGGTCGAGCATCTCCCGGGTGACGCCACGACGGCCTTCGGCGCGCCCTCGATCATCGCAGACGCCGACCGCGCGCCGACCGACGCGTCCGAGGCGGGCCGGCTCGCGCGGCTCGTGGACGCGGCGTGGCGCACGTTCGACGCTGCGGCCGAGGCCGCTCCGGAAGCGCTGCGCAAAGGCCCGCGGGGCGGTGGTCGGGACCGGTCCAAGATCGTCGGCCATGTCAGCGATGCGGATTCGGGCTATGCCGCAGTCCTCGGCCTCAGACACCGCCCGGACAGCCGCCTGGCCGTGGAGGCGATGCGCGCCGATATGCTGGCGGTCCTGCGCGAGCCCTCCGACGGCGGCGCCGTCGGGGGCCGGAAGTGGCCGCCACGGTACGCAGCCCGCCGCGTCGCGTGGCACGCGCTCGACCACGCCTGGGAGATCGAGGACCGAACGGAGACCGCCTGAGACCCGCTCGCCGCGGGCCGTTCGGCCGCCGGTCGCCCTGTGTCGTCCCGCTCGCCGCGGGCCGTTCGGCCGTGATCCGCTTCGCTGGCCACGCCGGACAATCGTCAGGCGGGCCCGATGCCGGCCTGACGGCACGCAGGAGCTCCCCTTCGATGGCAACCCCGCACCAACGTGCGCAGAGATCCAGCGTGACCGATGGCGCCGCACCGGTCGAAGCAGCGCTGCCGCGCCATGACTCCGGCACCGTCACCGACCCGTGGGTGGGCCGCCTGGCGGCCAGCGAGGGCATGTTCGTCACCGACGACCGCCAGCGCATCGTTGCCTGGTCGAGCGCGGCGCAGCGCCTGCTGGGCTTCTCGCCCGAGGAGGCCGTCGGTCGGACCTGCTACCAGGTCGTGATGGGCCGTGAGCCTGACGGTCACCCGGTCTGCGGCCGGAACTGCTCGGTCACCCGCAACGCCCGTCGTCTCCGCGGCACCGCCAGCTACGAGGTGGTCGCCCACGCGCGCGACGGCGGGGCCAAGTGCCTGGCGAACACGGTGCTCGTGATCGAGGGCGCTGAGGGAGCATTCCACGTCGTTCACCTGCTGCGCGAGACGCCGGTCGCACTGCCCGTGGCGCGGCGGGCCGATGTGGTGGCGCGCGCCGCGGAGCCGCTGGTCGAGACGCTGACCCGACGGGAGCTCGAGGTCATCCGCCTCCTGGCCCAGGGCGCCACGATGGACGAGATCGCCGAGTCGCTCACGATCAGCGTCCTGACGGCCCGCAACCACACCGCCAACATCGGGCGCAAGCTCGGCGCCCACAGCCGACTCGAGACCGTCCTGCTCGCGATGCGCCACGGGCTGGTCTAGGTTCGGCTGCGGCAGTCCGGCGCCATCTGATGCCGGCTGCCACGCGAATTTGATGCACAAGCACCATGACCTGGCACGCGTGTGAGTCAGGATAGGTTCGAGCACGATGGTCGCCTGTCAATTCGGGCGATCCGTGCTTATATGCTTGCGACATGTATTTCGAGCCGCTGTGAGCTCGAGAGGGTGAGGGACCGTCAGTGGATCCTTTGATGCTATCCCGATGGCAATTCGGGATCACCACCGTCTACCACTTCCTGTTCGTCCCGCTGACGATCGGGCTCGCGTTCACGACCGCCGGCTTCCAGACCGCCTGGTACCGGACCGGCAAGGAGCACTACCTGCGCCTCACCCGGTTCGTCGGCGAGCTGTTCCTGATCAACTTTGCCCTCGGCATCGTGACCGGCATCGTCCAGGAGTTCCAGTTCGGCATGAACTGGAGCAGCTACAGCCGCTTCGTGGGCGACATCTTCGGGGCGCCGCTGGCCATCGAGGGCCTGTTGGCCTTCTTCCTGGAGTCCACGTTCCTGGGCCTGTGGATCTTCGGCTGGGGCCGCCTGGCCAGGGGCCTGCACCTGGCCACCATCTGGATCGCCGCCCTCGCCAGCGCTCTCTCCGCCTACATCATCCTCGCCGCCAACTCCTGGATGCAGCACCCGGTGGGCTACGAGGTCAACACGGTCGCCGGCCGCGCCGAGCTCAAGGACTTCCTCGCCGTCCTGACCAACGTGACGGCGCTGATCACCTTCCCGCACACGATCGCCGCAGCGTTCATGACCACCGGCGCGCTGCTGCTGGGCGTCGCGATGTGGCGCCTGCTCCGCCGCAGCGGTCAGGACGAGGGGGCGTTCCGGGCCACCGCCAAGGTGGGCGCCGTGATGCTGCTCGTGTCGGGCCTCGCGGTTGCCGTGACCGGCGACATGCAGGGCAAAATCATGACCGATCAGCAGCCGATGAAGATGGCCGCGGCCGAGGCGCTCTGGCAGACCGAGCAGCCGGCCTCGTTCTCGATCTTCACGATCGGCACGCTCGATGGCAGTCAGGACGTGTTCTCCATCCGGATCCCGACCCTGCTGTCGTTCCTCGCCACCGGCACGTTCGACGGCAAAGTGGAGGGCGTCAACCAGATCCAGGCGCAGTACGCGCAGCAGTTCGGTCCTGGTGACTACACGCCCAACATCCCGGTCAGCTACTGGACCTTCCGCCTGATGATCGGCACGGGCTTGCTTGCGGCTGCGGCGGCGCTCTGGTTCCTGTACCGCATGCGCCGGGGACGGCTGCCCGGGCGCGGCGCGCTGGCCATCGCGATGGCGCTGCCGTTCCTGCCGCTGGCCGCCAACTCGCTGGCCTGGATCTTCACCGAGATGGGCCGCCAGCCATGGATCGTGTTCGGCCTGATGCAGACCGCCAACGCAGTGTCGCCCACCTCGACCACGCTCGAGGTGCTCATCACGCTCATCGGCTTCACGGTGCTGTACGGCGCGCTGGCCGTGGTCATGGTTGGACTGATGGTCCGCCGCATTCGGGCCGGCCTTCCCGAGGCCACCGCCGATCGGAGCTTTGAGCACGGGGCCGAGCCCGAACTCGGCTTCGGCTACTAGGGGAGCACGGACATGGACCTCACCACGATCTGGTTCGCCCTCATCGCGTTCCTCTGGATCGGCTACTTCGTCCTCGAGGGCTTCGACTTCGGCGTCGGGATGCTCCTGCCGATCCTCGGGCGCGATGAGCCTGGACGCCGCGCGATCCTGCGCACGATCGGCCCGGTCTGGGACGGCAACGAGGTCTGGCTGATCGTCGCCGGCGGCGCCACGTTCGCCGCGTTCCCCGAGTGGTACGCAACGCTGTTCTCGGGCTTCTACCTCGCGCTGTTCCTCATCCTCGTCGGGCTGATCGTTCGCGGCGTGGGCATCGAGTACCGCAACAAGCGCAGCTCGCTGGTTTGGCGGACGCGCTGGGACATGCTGATCGCGGTGTCCAGCTTCATCCCGGCGCTCCTGTGGGGCGTGGCGTTCGCGAACATCGTGGCCGGCGTGCCGATCGACGCGAACAAGCAGTTCACCGGCAACCTGTTCACCCTGCTCAACCCGTTCGGGCTCCTGGGCGGGCTGACCACGCTGTCGCTGTTCCTCACCCACGGGCTGGTGTTCCTCGCGCTCAAGACCGAGGGCGACCTGCGCGAGCGGGCCAACCGGCTCGTCACGCCGGTCGGGCTCGCCACCGCGGTCATCGCCGTGGCGTTCCTCGCCTGGGCCACCGCCCAGACGGGAACGCTGGCCTCGTCGATCGCGGCCGTCGCGGCGGTGCTCGCCTTCGTCGGCGCCCTGCTCGCGAACCGTGTGAAGCGCGAGGGCTGGGCATTCCTGGGCTCGGCTGTGACGATCGCGCTGGCCGTGGCGAGCCTGTTCCTCGCGCTGTTCCCCGACGTGATGCCGTCGAGCACCAACCCGGCGTACAGCCTCACCGTGACCAACGCCGCGTCCACGCCCTATACCCTCACGATCATGACCGTGGTGGCAGTGGTCTTCACCCCGCTCGTCCTGCTCTACCAGGGGTGGACGTACTGGGTATTCCGCAAGCGGGTCACGGTGCAGGGTCCGGCCCCCAAGGCCTGACGCCCTGCCCGGCCGCGTCCCCGGCCCGATGAACGTGCATCGCCGCCTCCTGCTCGCCGGCGGGATCGCCGCTCCGGCGCTCGCCCTGGCAGTGGCCCTCGGCGTGGGCTCGACCGCGCTCGCGATCGCCCAGGCCTGGTTGCTGGCGCACGTCATCACGTCGGCCTTCCTCGATGGTGCCGGGGTGGGCGCGATGACCCCGGCACTGGTCGCCCTGTCCCTCGTGCTCGGCGCGCGAGCCGGGCTCGGGTGGGCAGCGGAGCTCGTCGCGGTGCGCATCAGCGGGCGGGTCAAGGCGGACCTCCGCGCGCGGGTGCTGGCGGCGGCCGTGGCGCTTGGCCCGCGGCTGGCGGCGGAACGGTCCACGGCGCGGACGGCCCTGCTTGCCACGCGCGGCCTCGACGCGCTCGACGGCTACTACGCCCGGTACGTCCCGCAGCTGGTGCTGGCGCTCATCGTGCCGCTGGCGGTGGTGGTGTCCCTGGCGTTCGTGGACCTGGTTGCGGCGCTGACGGTGGCCCTCACGGTGCCGCTGATCCCGGTGTTCATGGCGCTGATCGGGCGCATGTCCGCGGCCTACCGGGACCGGCGGTGGGCGGCGCTGGGCCGACTGGCGCACCGGTTCGCCGACGTGGTCGCCGGCCTGCCCACGCTGCGGGCCTTCGGGCGTGCCGACGCGCAGGTGGCGACACTGCGCCGTGTCACCGACGTCTACCGCGTCTCCACGATGGCCACGCTACGGGTGGCGTTCCTCTCGGCCATGGTCCTGGAGCTGCTGTCCACCATCTCCGTGGCGCTCGTGGCGGTGGGTGTCGGACTCCGCCTGGTGAACGGCGATCTGGGGCTCGAGGTGGGCCTCTTCGCGCTGGTGCTCGCTCCCGAGGCCTACCTGCCCCTCCGGCGGCTCGGCACGGAGTTCCACGCGGCCGAGGAGGGCGTTGCCGCGGCCCGCGAGGCGTTCGCGCTTGTGGACGAGACGCACGGTTCGCGCCTGAGGGCAGGCGCACCGTCGGGTGCCGAGCCGCCGGCCGTCCTCGCGGCGCTCCGGGTCGAGGGCCTGTGGGTCGAGCAGCCAGGACGCGAGGTTGCAGCGCCGGCCGGGCTGTCGCTCGAGGTGCGGCCGGGAGAGGTCGTCGCGATCACGGGGAAGAGCGGTGCTGGGAAAAGCACCCTCCTCGGGACGATCCTCGGGTTTGCCGTGCCGACGTCAGGACGGGTGGCCGTGCTGGGCGGGGACAGGACGTCGATGGACGTGACGGTTCTCGACACCGGGTCGTGGCTCGCCCGCGTCGCCTGGGTGCCGCAGGTGCCGTACCTCGCGCCGGGGACCGTGGCCGACAACGTGCGCCTGGGGGCGCCCGGGGCGAGTGACACCGAGGTGGCCGATGCGCTGGCATCGGTGGGCCTCGCCGACCTGCCGCTCGACTATGCGGTCGGCGAGCGGGGGAGCGGGCTCTCGGGCGGGCAGCGCCGACGCGTCGGCGTGGCCCGGGCGCTGGCCCGGCGGTCGGAGCTCCTGCTCCTCGACGAGCCCACGGCGGGCCTCGACGCCGAGGCCGAGGCTCGGGTGCTGGCCGCCGTCCGCGACGAGGCTCGGCGTGGCGCCGCGGTCCTGCTGGTCGCGCATCGCCCGGGCGCGGTGGCCGAGGCCGACCGGACGGTGGAGGTCCGGTGGGCCTCGTTGGCCGAGCCGGACGCGCCTCCCGAGGATGATGCGGCTGCACGCGACCTCGAGGCGGTGTCCGCGTGAGCGCCATCGTCGCGGTCATGCGCCTGGGCCGGCCCGTCACGCCCCGACTCCTGCTCGCCGTGCTGGCCGGCGTCGGGGCGGCCGCGTGCGCCATCGGCCTCACGGCCACGTCGGCGTGGCTCATCTCCCGGGCCGCCGAGCAGCCGCCGGTGTTCGCCCTGATGCTGGCCATCACGGCCGTCCGGGCGTTCGGCATCGGGCGCGGCGTGCTGCGCTACGCCGAGCGCCTCGCGGCCCACGATGCCGCCTTCCGCGTGCTGGGCGAACTGCGCGGCGAGACGTACGCCCGCCTCGCCCGCCTCGCGCCGGCCGGTCTGGCGGAGCTGCGCTCGGGCGATCTGCTGGCGCGACTCGTGGGCGACGTGGACGGGCTCGCGGACCTGTGGCTCCGCGTCCTGCTGCCGGGCGCCTCGGCGGGGATCGCGGCGGCCGGCGCAGTGCTCCTGATCGGGGGGCTGCTGCCGGTCGCGGGCGCGGTGCTCGCGATCACCGTCCTGCTCACCGCGATCGGCGGACCGCTGGCCGCAGGGGTCGTTGGTCGCCGTGCGGAGCGCAGCCTCTCGCCAGCCCGAGGTGCCCTTGCCGAGGCCGCCCTCGAGACCCTGCGGGGAGCGCCGGAGCTGGTGGCGCTGGGGGCCGCAGCGCGAGCCCTGGACGGGGTGGCGGCAGCCGATCGACGCCTGGCCGCGGCAGAGCGCCGGTCCGCCCTGGGCGCCGGCACCGGCACGCTGGTCGCGGGTCTCGCGTCGGGCGCGGCCGTGTGGATCTCGCTCCTGGCCGGCATCGTGGCGGTGCGCGACGGGAGCCTCGCCGGCGTCGCCCTCGCAGTCGTGGTGCTCACACCGATCGCCGTCCACGAGGTCGTGGCGCCGCTGGCTCCGGCGGCGCGGCTGCTGCCGGGCCTCGCCGCCTCGGCGGGCAGGGTGACCGACCTGCTCGAACGCTCCGAGCCCGTGCACGAGCCGGCCGTCCCTGCCGACGTTCCGGATGGCCCGCTCGGACTCCGTGCCCGCGGCCTGCGCGTTCGCTACCCGGGGGCCGGGTCCGATGCGCTCGGTCCATTCGATCTCGACGTCTGCGCCGGCACCCGCGCGGTGCTCACCGGTCCCAGCGGAAGCGGCAAGTCCACGCTGGCTGCCGCCTGCCTTCGGTTCCTCGACCCGGCGGCCGGCTCGCTCACACTCGTCGGCGCGGACGGGACTGCGGCGGAGCTGACGACCCTCGCGGGCGACGACGTCCGCCGCGCGGTGGGCCTGTGCGAACAGGATCCGCACGTCTTCGACGGGACGCTGGGCGACAACCTGCGCCTCGCGCGACCGGGCGCCACCGGGGACGAGATCGACGCCGCCCTCGCGTCGGCTGGCCTGCTCGGCTTCGTGCGCTCGCTCCCGGCGGGCCTCGACACCCCGGTGGGGGAGCACGGTGCGCTGCTGTCCGGTGGGCAGCGGCAGCGCCTCGCCCTGACCCGCGCGCTCCTGGCCGACGTGCGCGTGCTCGTGCTCGACGAGCCGACGGAGCATCTCGACGAGGCCGCGGCGCGGGCGTTCGTCGCGGAGCTGCCGACGGCAACTGCCGGGCGAACCGTGCTGGTCCTGACCCACCGTCCGGAACTGTTCACCGCTGACGCATGGACGCGCGGCCCGGAGCTCCGCCCGGCCACGTAGACTCGGTCCATGGACGATACCGCGCTCTGCTTCCGGCCCGTCACCGAGCTCGCCCGGCTGATCCGCGCGGGCGACGTGAGCTCGGTCGAGGTCGTCGAGTCCTGCCTCGCGCGGATCGATGACGTCAACCCGCTGATCAACGCGGTGGTCCGCCTGGCGCCCGACGCGCTTGAGCGGGCGCGCACCGCCGACCGCGACTTCGAGCTGGGCGAGCCGCTCGGGCCGCTCCACGGCGTCCCGTTCACCATCAAGGACTCGCTCGACACCGCTGGCCTGGTCACGACCGCCGGCACCATCGGCTGGCGTGACCGCGTGCCCCGGCGCGACGCAACCGTGGTCGACCGCCTCCGGGCCGCCGGCGGGATCCTGCTGGGCAAGACGAACACGCCCGAGTTCACCTGGTCCGACGAGACGGACAACGACGTCTACGGGCGGACGTCGAACCCCTACGACCTCGAGCGGACGCCGGGCGGGAGCAGCGGCGGCCCGGGTGCCATCGTCGCCGCCGGGGGCTCGCCGTTCGACATCGGCAGCGACACCGGGGACTCGATCCGCCAGCCCGCGCACGTGTGCGGAATCGCGGGCATCAAGCCCACGCAGGGGCGGGTGCCCAGGACGGGCCACTGGCCGGGATACGCGGGGATGCTGGGCGCCCTCACGCAGCTTGGTCCGATGGCGCGGCGCGTGGACGACCTCGCCCTCGTGCTGCCGCTGATCTCCGGCCCGGATGACGAGGACCCGCACGTCCCGCCCGTCCTCATGCCGGTCCTGTCGCGCCAGGAGGTTGAGGGGCTGCGCATCGTGGCGTTCACCGACAACGGGCTCCGCACGCCCACCCCGGCGACGGTCGCCACGGTCGAGGCCGCCATCAGCGCGCTCGCGGCTGCGGGCGCCGAGATCCGCCGCGAGGTGCCGCCCGGTCTCGCGGAGGCGTGGCGAGCCTGGGACGCGATGGTCCGCGCCGACGGCTGGGCTTGGCTGCAGCGGCTCATCACCGACGCGGGCACGCCCGGGATGGGCTCCTACGAGACTCGTGGCTGGCTGACGCCGGCGACCGCGCTCTCGGGCCCCGCGTTGGCCGTCCTGCTCGAGCGAGTCGACCGGATCCGTGCCGCCTTCCGCCACTGGATGGCCGACGTCGACGCCATCGCCTGCCCGGCCATGCCGCAGGCTGCCATCCGCCACGGCGAGAGCACCGCCGACTGGTTCGGCGACACCTACAGCGATGTGCACAACCTGACCGGCCTCCCGGCGGTCGTGGTCCGCGGCGGGTCCACGGACGACGGCCTGCCCATCGGCGTGCAGCTCGTGGCGCCGCCCTGGCGCGAGGACCTGGCGCTCGCCGCCGCGCGCGTCGTGGAGGCCGCGTCCGGCGGCTGGCAGCGCCCCCAGATCTGAGGCGCGCCTTGTGCGTCAAGGACGGTTGGCAAGTCGGGCGCACTGGCTCGGCCCGAGACCGAGTCAGTCCGCCGGGAAGGCTGCGAGCAGCTCCTCTGCGGTGACTTCCGCGACGGGGCGCGCGATACGCTCGAAGCCGCGCCTCGACACGGCAACGACGGGGGTGTCTCGGCTGGCGCCGGCCAGGCGGAGAGTGGCATCCTCGAGCCGGGCGATGTCCGAACCGTCTAGGGGCTTCGCGGACCGCCACTTGACCGTTCCGACGAAGGCAAGCCGGACCTTGTCGCCAGGGTCCTCCCGGTCGGCGCCCACGAGATCGACCTCGACTTGGTTGTCCTTCGTCCAGAAGCCGCCGACGATCCGTCCTCCCTCCAGGCGTTCGTCGCCCGCCGCACTCATTCGCTCGAGGGCAGATCGGACGATCGGCTCCACCGCGGTGCCGGAGTAGTCCAGGAAGGCTCGCGCTATCCGGGCCGCGCTCGTTGCTCCGATGCCGCGGTCGATCTCGCCACGGATCGGTTCGATGAAGCGGAGCCAGAAACGCAGATAGGGGTCCGCCACGCGGTAGCGACGCGCATCAGACCTGGCCATGGAGAGCGGTAGCGCCGAGGTGATGACGCCCTTGTCGGCCAAGGTGCGAAGTGGATACCCCAGGTTCTTGCCGTCGATGCCAGTCCCATCAACGATGCCCTTGTGCGTCCGCTCGCCGGCGCCGATGACCGACAGGACCGTCCTGGCGGCGACGGCTGCCGGCAGCTCGCCGTCGAGGATCCGCGCGGCGGCGGTCACGAACTCCGAGCTTGGATCCGCCAGCTCCTTGCGCAGAAACGACGCAAGGCTGCCACCGCGCCAGAGATCGACGATCTTCGGAAAGCCGCCCGTGACGAGGTATGCGTCGATCGCCGTGTCTCCACTCCGACCTGTGATCTGGGAAACCTCGAGCGGAGACAGCGGTTCCACCATCAACTGACGCGTCGGACGCTGAAACAGGGGGAAGCCGTATGTCGTGAGCCGAGTCATCATCGAGAGGTCGGAGCCGATGAGGACAACAATCACCGGCAGCTTCTGCAACTCCCGCCACGCCGCCCGGATCGCCCCCTCCTGTGGGCTGGGCGCCGGGTTGCCCTCGGCGTCCCGAACCTTGTCGCATAGGTCCGGGAACTCGTCGAGAACAATGACGGTCGGCTGTTCCCGGGACGCATTCGCCGCCGCTGCGACCAGCGCAGCCTGCCAGTCGCCGAAGGTGACGCCCGACGCCAGAGCAGCCGAGGGCAGCGAAGACGCGGCTATCGCGTCGCGAAACCGTCCGAGTTCCCGCGTCTCGGTGTAGCCGTGCGCCTCGAAGAACACGGCAGGGCCACCGTAGCCTTCGAGCCATCGCTCGGCGAGCGCGCTCTTGCCGACCTGCCGTCGACCTCGAATGGTGACGAGGCGGCCCTGCCCGGTCTGTCGGCACTCCTCGAGATCGGCCTGGAGGGCACGCAGCTCTCTACCCCGCCCAACGAACCGTGGCACGTCCGAGGCTCCATCGGTTTAGACTCTTAACCGTTCAGAGTCGAATCTGGTTAGAGTCTACTCCAGAGGACCTCGTCGTCAAGGCATGACGGCGCGCTGATGGCGACAAGCGTCCGTCGCGTCACCGTAGACGAACCAACCGTTCTGGAGGCACAAGCGGCGCGCGACCGGTTGACAGCGAGCGGCGACTAGAATACTGTACCGGCTGGACGGTACAGTCAGTTCGGAGTTCAGCCATGTCTCGCCCCACCCGCCACGATCACCTGCTCGCCGCCGCCGAGCGAATCGTGCGGCGCGATGGCGTGGGTCGCCTCACGCTCGACGCGGTCGCCGTCGAGGCGGGCGCCAGCAAGGGCGGCCTGCTGTACCACTTCGCGTCGCGGGACGCCTTGATCACCGCCATGGTTGAGCGCCACGCCACCGCCTTCAGCGCCTCGCTCGAGGCGTCGATGGCGGCAGACCCGGCGCCCCCCGGCCGCTGGACGCGCGCCTACTTGCGCTCATCCGCGTCGCCGGCCGACCCGGGGGACGGTGACGCTGCCGCCACCGGCCTGCTGGCCGCGATGGCCTCGAACCCGGCCCTGGCCGACCCACTCCGCGAGCAGTACGCCGCCTGGCGCGAGCGGGTGGCCGACGACGGCCTCCCCGAGGCCGACGCCATGATCGTCGCGCTCGCGGCCGATGGGCTCTGGATGGCCGACCTGCTCGGGTTCGCGGCACCCGCCGGTGCCCAGCGCCGCCGGATCCTCGCCCGCCTGCTCGAGATGGCAGGGGGATCGGACCACCCGGACCACAGCCGTCCCAGCGCCGCACCAGCCGCCACCACCCGGGCGGAAGCGCCCGCGTCCCTCCGGAGGTAATCGCCATGACCGTGCTCAAGCGCCTCGCCGACGTTGTCAGCCGCCTCGCCCGCATCCTCGTCCCGGCTCCCGTCGAGCCCGAGCGCGCCCCCACCGAGGACGACCTCGCGAGCGAGCGGTTCTACAACCGCCAGCGCGGATTCAACGCCGGCTGAAAGCCCACCCGGCACCACCCAGGCGGCCCGGCGGCCTAGTCCCCGAACAGCGAGCCGAGCTCATCGACCTCGACCGGCTCCACGTCCTCGCGGAGACCGGCGAGCCGGGCAGCGCGACCGAACAGCTGCGCCGGCGTCGCGCCCGCGTCGAGCATCGTGCGCACCGCCGTGTCGCGCCCGGCCTTCGAGAGCTTCTGGCCAGAGGCGTGGCGGACCAGCGGGTGGTGGAGAAATCGCGCCGGCGTGTCGCGGCCGAGGAGCCGACCGAGGCGGAGCTGGACCGGCGTCGCGTCGAGCAGGTCGCGGCCGCGAACCACCAGGTCCACCCCGTTTGCGATGTCGTCCACGACCACGCAGAACGGGTACGTCCAGTTGCCCGCTCCGTCGCGAACCAGCAGGTCGCCGCCAGCAGCGGGCTCGTCGGCCATCGGCCCTGCCAGCAGGTCGACCCAGCGCTCGGAGCCCGCGCCCACGGCCACCCGCAGGCCCAGCCCGGGCACGGCCGGGGTGGACGCCCATGCGGCGGCCTCGTCGAGTTCCGCCAGGCGACAGCCGCCCGGACAGCCGATCCCGTGCCAGGCGCGCCCGTGCTCCGCTCTCCAGGCGGCGCGGGTGGCCCTCGTGCAGGCGCAGGCATACACGAGGCCGGCGTCGCGGAGCCGGTCGAGCGCGGCCGCGTACGCCGCCCCGTTGTCCGACTGGCGGAACGGGGTCGCACCTGCCCGGAAGGCCGCGATCGGCGGGTCCGTCTCGGTCAGGCCCAGCCGCTCGAGATCGTCGAGGATCGCCGACTCGTACTCGGGTCGCGAGCGCTGGCGGTCGTGGTCTTCGATGCGCAGGATCACGCGGCCGCCGGTCGCCCCGGCGACTCCCCACACGTACAGCGCGTTCACCAGGTGGCCGAGGTGCAGGAGCCCTGTCGGGGCAGGAGCGAAACGGGTGACGGTCGAGGCGGGCAGGACCCGCGGGTCGGGATGCGCGGCACCCGTGACCGAGGGGACGAACAGCTCGCCCCCGGCGTCAGTCGGGCTCGGCTCGCCGGTCACGGTCGCGATGCTCAACCCCACGGGTGGCGGCGACGACCCGCCGGTAGATCGAGAGCAGGTCGGCCTGCGTGAGCGGCCCGCCGTTGGCCATCGCGACGCGCAGCAGGACCTCGCGCTCGCGCTCCGGGTCGTGGACGGCACGACGGCCCGCCCTCGACTTGAGGCGCCCCGCCGCACGGCCCATCTCCGCACGCTGGTTGAGCAGCTCCACGATCCGGCGGTCGAGCGCGTCGATCTCGTCGCGGACCTGCGAGAGGTCCGCAGCCGCGTCCTCGCGCTCTGCGGAGGTGGGACGGTGGGGGCCGCTCGGCCGCTCCTCGCTCACGCGGCGCCCCCGAAGCGGGCCGCGATCTGCTCCAGCGCCTCGGTGTAGCCGCGCGCCCCGTGCCCTGCGATCGTCTCCGTCGCGATGTCGTGGAGGAAGTTCGTCGTGCGGAACGCCTCGCGCTGCCAGGGGTCCGAGAGGTGCACCTCCCAGAACGGGCGGTGAACGGCGAGGAGCGCGTCGCGCAGGGCGACCGAGGTGTGGGTGTAGCCAGCGGCGTTGATGATCACGACGTCGAAGTCGCGCTCGTGCAGGCGGTCGATGAGCGCGCCCTCGTGGTTGGACTGGAAGAACGCGATGTCCACGCCCAGCTCGGACGCGCGCGCCGCGAGTCCGCGGTGGATGGCGTCCAGCGTGTCGTGCCCGTAGATCGCCGGCTCGCGGGTCCCGAGCAGGTTCAGGTTGGGCCCCTGGAGCACCAGCACCCGCGTCACGCAGCCCCTCCCGCCGGCGTCCCGGCCACCACGCTCGCCACCGCGGCACTGACCGGCTCCGACGGCACGTCGTCTCGGATCGCCACGCCGTCCGCGGTCGGCAGGACCCAGCGC
This sequence comes from Chloroflexota bacterium, assembly GCA_037446495.1. Lineage (GTDB taxonomy): Bacteria > Chloroflexota > Limnocylindria > Limnocylindrales > CSP1-4 > CAIXZV01. The sequence goes on from JBBIIL010000006.1 coordinate 75,420, forward strand.
AGCCTCCCTCCAGCGTGCTTCTTGTCGGTCCCGGTCGCCTCCACCACCGCGTCGGGGGCGAACGGGAGCCTCGCCCGGCCGAGGTCGAGCCGGTCCAGCAGCCCCTCAATCTGCGCGGCGCGCTCCGTCGGGGTGACCCCGAGCGCGACGCCGATCCGCGCGGCAGCCCGGAGCCCGTACGCGACGGCCTCGCCGTGAAGCAGGTTCGCGTAGCCGTCCACGGCCTCGAGCGCGTGGGCCACCGTGTGGCCGAGGTTGAGGGCGATCCGTCCGCTCGCAGCGCCCTGCTCGCGCTCGTCGGCGATCACCACCTCGACCTTCGCCCAGGCTGCGCGCTCGACCACCTCGGCCAGCGCGCCGCTCTCGAACGCCGAGCCGTCGCCGCGCGCGATTGCCGCGCCGTCAGCCTCGACCGCGGCAAACAGCGCCTCGTCGCCGAGCGCCGCCATCTTGACGATCTCGCCCATCGCCGCGCGGACCTGGCGCTCCGGCAGGGTCCGCAGCAGCGCCACGTCCATCACGATCGCCGCGGGCTGGTGGAAGGCGCCCAGCAGGTTCTTGCCCTCGGGCAGGTCGACGCCGGTCTTGCCGCCGATCGAGCTGTCCACCTGCGCCACGAGCGTCGTTGGCACCCCGATCCATGGCACGCCGCGCAGGTACGCGGCGGCGAGGAAGCCAGCCGGATCGCCCAGCGCCCCGCCCCCGATGGCGACCAGCGGCTCGCCGCGCTCCACGCGGAGGCGGGCGAGCTGCCGGGCGGCGTCCTCGATGATCGGGAGACGCTTCGCATCCTCGCCCGCCGGGAGAATCAGCGTGTCCACCGCCCAGCCGGCGGACCGCAGCCCCGCTGCAATGCCCTCGCCGGCGGCGCCCCATGCACCGGGCTCGGAGACCAGGACCGCCCGCCGCGCGCCGAGGCGCCGCAACGCACCGTCGAGCGCGCTCGCTCCCATGCCCTCGCCGATGGTCAGCTCGCCGATCGGCGTGTGCGCGTGGAGGAGCGTGGTGCCGAGCGGGGCCGCGGCGAGGAGCGCCTCCACCTGCGCCACGACGCTCGACATCTCCGCCACGGCGTTGATGCGCGTGCCGGCGCCGTAGAAGCGGTCCCGAGCGGCGGCCAGCGCGCGAATCCTGCCGAGCGGGTCGGGCCCCTGGACCAGCGGCCGCACCACCGGTGAGCGCCGGAGCCGCTGCGCGAGCACCTCGGGCCGGACGTCGAGCCACACCACGTGCCGGCCGCGGAACAGGGACCAGCGGTTGCGCGGATCGAGGACGGCGCCCCCGCCGGGCGAGATGACGCGGTGGAGCCCCGCGCCTGTGTCCGCCGGCCCCAGGGCGGCCACCGCGGCCCGCTCGCGGCGGCGGAAGCCCGCCTCCCCGCCCTCCGCGAAGATTTCGGGGATGGGCCGGCCCGCCTGCGCCTCGACCTCGTCGTCGAGGTCCACGAACGTCGCTGCGTGGCGCGCGGCCAGGCGCCGGCCGATCGCCGACTTGCCGCTCCCGGGGAGCCCGACGAGGACGAGGTCCATCGGCCTAGGCTCCGGCGGCGTGCCCGCCCGAGCCGTCACCGGGAACGGGCGGGGCGGGCTGGACGGCAATCCGCTCGCGGTACCGGCGCAGGTTGTCCGCGACCTCGGCCATCGAATCGCCGCCGGTCTTCTCCAGGACGAAGCGGGCGATGGTGAGCATCACCATGGACTCGCCGATCACGCCCGCGGCGGGCACGACCGAGATGTCGCTGCGCTCGTAGTGGGCGGCCTCCACCGGCTCGCCCGAGATCAGGTCCGACGTGGGCAGCGGCCGGGCGAGCGTGGAGATGGGCTTCACCGCGCCCCGGATCACGATGGGCTCGCCGTTCGTGACGCCGCCCGTCAGGCCGCCGGCATTGTTGGTGCGGTGGACCCACGTGCCGTCGGCGCGGCGGCCCTCGATGACGTCGTGAACCTGGCTGCCGAGGCGCCGCGTCTGCTCGAAGCCGAGGCCGAACTCCACGCCCTTCACGATGTGGATGCTCATGACGGCTGCCGCGAGCGCCGCGTCAAGGCGGCGATCCCAGTGCACGTAGCTGCCGAGGCCGATAGGCGTGCCGTGGACCACCACCTCGAAGACGCCGCCGACGGTGTCGCCGTTGCTGCGCGCCTCGTCGATGCGGGCGATCATCGCCGCCTCGGCATCAGGGTCCGGGCAGCGGAGCGGGGAGGCGTCCGCCTCCTCTCGCGAGCGTGTGCAGTTGGCCGGATCAACCGCCACGCCGCCCACCTCGGCGGTGAACGACCAGACGTCGATGCCCAGCGCGCGCAGGAACGCCCGGGCGATCCCGCCCGCAGCCACGCGCGCTGCCGTCTCGCGCGCGGACGATCGCTCGAGCACGTTGCGGACGTCGTTGAAGCCGTACTTGAGGGCGCCGGCGAGGTCCGCGTGGCCGGGCCGAACGCGGGTGATCGGCAGGGCTCGCTTCATGCCGCCCTCGGCGAGCTCCGCCAGCTCGGCGGCCTCCTCGCCGGACAGGGGGCCCACTTGCATGACGCGGGTCCAGTTCGGCCAGTCGCGGTTGGCCACCTCGAGCAGGATCGGCGAGCCCAGCGTCCGCCCGTGGCGCACGCCCGACAGAATCGTCGCGTGGTCCTGCTCGATGGTCTGGCGCGCGCCGCGGCCGTACCCGCGCTGCCGGCGGGCGAGGTCCACCTCGAGGTCGTCCTCGGTGAGCGCAAGGCCGGCGGGGACGCCCTCCACCACGGCCCCCAGCGAGGGCCCGTGGCTCTCGCCGGCCGTGATGAAGCGGAAACGGTCCACCATGCCCTCCTGGCCGTTAGGCCGCGTCGCCGTCCGTTCCGGGTTCGCCCTCGGTGGAGGTGACCCCACCCGAACGCGAGGCCCGGAGCGCCGCGTGCATGACCTCGATCGGCGCGTCCTGGCCGGTCCACAGCGTGAACGCAGCCGCTCCCTGGTGGAGCAGCATGATCTCGCCATCGGATGTGGCGCAGCCCGCCGCGGCCGCGTCGCGCAGCAGCCTCGTCGGCTTGTAGATGAGGTCGAGGACGAGCAGGTCCGACGTCAGGATCTCGCCCGGGACCGGCGACTCGTCGTCGCCCAGGCCGATGGACGTGGCGTTGATGAGCACCTTCGACTTCGAGAGCTCCGCCTCGATGATCGAGTCGTGCCAGGGCATGGCTCGCAGGTCCATGTGCGATGCTGAGCGGCCGAAGTGCTTGACCATCTGCTCGCCCCGGTGGAGGTGGCGATTGAACACCACCACCCGCTGGAAGCCCTCGCGGATGAGCCCGTAGACCACGGCCCTGGCCCCGCCGCCGGCACCCAGCACCACGGCCTGCCGGGGCATCTTCTGGCGCCCCACCAGCGTGTCGAGCGCGACCTTGAAGCCCGCCACGTCGGTGTTGTGGCCGACGAGCTTGCGCCCCTCCTTGGTGAGTGTGTTCAGGGCGCCGGTCGCATGCGCGTCGTCCGTCTGGCGGTCCACCAGCGGCACGACGCGCTCCTTGTGGGGAATCGTGATGTTGGCGCCCAGGAAGTCCTCGTTGCGCAGCTCGGCGATCGCCTCGGCGATCTGGGCCGGCGGGCGGTCGCAGAGCTCGTACCGGGCATCGATCCCCAGGTGGTCGAATGCCGCCTGGTGCATCGCGCCCGACAGGGAGTGGGCCACCGGATGGCCGATCAGGACGACTCGCTTCGTCATGCACGCACTCCTTCGAGTTCGCGGAAGAAGCCGGGGTACGAGATCGCCGCCGACCCGGGTCGGCGGACGATGGTCTCGCCCTCGGCGATGAGGCCCGCGACGGCGAACGTCATCGCGAGCCGGTGGTCGTCCAGTGTCTCGGTCACGGCGCCCACCAGACGCCGGCCACCCTCGATCTCGATGTCGTCGCCCGCGCTGCGCACCCGCGCGCCCAGGCTCGTGAGCCCCTCCGCGATCCCGGCGATCCGGTCGGACTCCTTGTGCCGCAGTTCCCCCGCGCCGCGGATGCGCGTCGTCCCCTCGGCCGCGGCTGCGGCCAGGCACAGCACCGGGATCTCGTCGATCGCCGCGGCCACCTCGGCCGGGCCGAGGTCGACGGCCCGCAGCCGGCTCGACCGCACCACCAGGTCCGCAGTGGGCTCGCCGACCGCCCCCGCTGGGGTGGGCCGGTCGTGCTCCTCGATGTCGGCGCCCATGCGCCGCAGGATGTCGATGATGGCACGCCGCGTCGGGTTCGTGCTGACGCCGTCGAGGCGCAGCTCGGCATCCGGGTGGATCGCCCCCGCAACCAGCCAGAACGCGGCGCCGGACGGGTCCGACGGGACGCTCTCGTCGATCGCGGCCACGGTCGCGGGTCCGGTGAGGCGCACTTCGTGGCGCCCGTCCTCGGTCGTCCCCTCGCCCACGGCCACGCCACGGGCGCGCAGCATCCGCTCGGTGTGGTCGCGCGTGGCCACGGCCTCGGTGACGCGTGTGTCGCCCTGCGCCGCAAGGCCCGCCAGCAGGATCGCGGACTTCACCTGGGCCGACGGGACCGGCGTGTCGTAGTCGATGGGGCGAAGCATCGCCTGCCCGGTCACGGCCAGCGGCAGGAGGCTCGCCCCGTGCCGCCCCGCGAACGAGGCGCCCATCGCGCGCAGCGGCTCCACCACGCGGGCCATCGGGCGGCGGCGCAGCGAGGCGTCGCCGTCGAGCACCGCGAACAGGGGGCGCCCCGCGAGGAGGCCGCACACCAGGCGTGTCGTCGTGCCGGAGTTGCCGCACTCGAGAATCGCGTCGGGCTCGACCAGCGCGCTCCCGCCCGGCGATGTGACGCGGTAGTCCACCCGGCCCTCCCGCTCGACCAGCCGCTCGACGGTGGCGCCCAGCGCTCGAACGATGCCCGCCGTGGAGCGGACGTCCTCGCCGTCACCGGCCGCCGTGATCCGGCTCTCGCCCTGGGCGAGGAGCGCGAGCAGCAGCGCCCGGTGCGAGATCGACTTGTCGCCGGGCAGGGCAGGACTCCCGCGCAGGCGCGCGGCGGGTCGGACGACGAGGTCGTCCACGGGCTCAGACCCTCCCGCTGTCGGTGAGCGACGGCGGCAGCAGATCCCCGTGGAGGTCGCGCACGTGCGTGTGCACGGCGGTGACGGCGGCCATCATCGAGTCGAAGCCCGCGAAGTCCAGCTGCTGCTCGGCGTCGGACAGGGCCTCGTCGGGCCGCGGGTGGACCTCGACCATGATCCCGTCGGCGCCGACGGCCGCCCCGCCGATGGCGAGGGGCTTCACCAGCCAGCGCTTCCCGGTGGCGTGCGACGGGTCCACGATGATCGGCAGGTGGGTCAGGTGGTGCATCAGCGGCACCGCCGTGAGGTCGAGCGTGTTGCGGGTGGTCGTGTCGAAGGTTCGCACGCCGCGCTCGCAGAGGATGATCTGGCTGTTGCCGGCAGACGCGATGTACTCAGCGGCCATCAGCCACTCCTCGATCGTGTTGCCGAAGCCGCGCTTGAGCATCACGGGACGCCCCGCCCGGCCGCACGCGAGCAGCAGCGAGAAGTTCTGCATGTTGCGCGTGCCGATCTGGAGGATGTCGGCGTACTCAGCGACGATGTCGACCTGGTTGGGCTCCATCACCTCAGTGATCACCGGCAGGCCCGACCGCTGCCGCGCCTCGGCAAGGTAGCGCAGCCCCTCGACGCCCAGGCCCTGGAAGGAGTAGGGGCTGGTGCGCGGCTTGAACGCGCCGCCGCGGATGATCGTGGCGCCGTGGGCGGAGACGTGGTCCACGGTCTCGAGCAGCTGGTCTCGGCTCTCCACCGAGCACGGGCCGGCCATCACGGTGAGCCCGCCGTCGCCCACCGCGGTGTCCAGCACCCGGATGACGGTGTTCTGGGGATGGAACTCGCGCGAGACCAGCTTGTACGGCTTCGAGATCGCCGTGACCTGGGCCACCCCGGGCAGGGACTCGAGCCGGCCCTTGAGCTGTTCACGGCGCTTGCCGATCTCGCCCACGACCGCGATCACCGTCCTGTCGGCGCCCGCGTTCTCAAACGGGGTCAGGCCCTCCGCGAGGATCAGGCCCTTCACGCCGATGACCTCGGCCTCGCCGGCTCCGGCCCGCATCACCACGAACATGTCGCTTCCTAGTTCCTTGCGCTGGTGGGGGAGTGCGTCGCAGGAATGAAAAAAGCAGAGGTCCTGGACCTCTGCTGCACCCGGCACGACCCGCGGACCCGGGCCTAGGCTCCGGGAACGGTCATGCCGGGCAGGTAAAGAGATAGAGGGCGCGCATCGGTGCGTCCGACGGTATCGGAGGGCTGCCCGGCCGTCAACCTGCGTGTCCGTCAACCTGCGTCGTGCTCGATGTCGTGCACTGTGCGCGAGCGGCGCCTCCCACGGGTTGACCCGGCACGACAGTCCCCCCTACCAAGGTCCTGTAGGCATTGTCGCCTCGCCGCACCAGCATGGTGGACGTCACGTTGGCAGAGACTGGCAGTCAGCAGTTCGAGGGAAGGGCGAACCGATGACCATGGCGGAGCCGCTGGGAACCGGGGCCGGTGGCCTTCCTGAGCCCACGGGCTGGACGGACAGCCTGACGGGCCTCGAAGGACCCGAATTCTGGCGCAAGCTCGTGATCACCGAGGTCGCCCGCGCCACGCGCTACAAGCGCCCGATGACGGTGGTCATCCTCGACGTTGGCGGGATGGATGCCATCCAGCGCGTCTGGGGCATGGATGTCGCCCACCACACGCTTCGCGAGACGGCCCAGTGCCTGCGCCGGATGGCCCGCACCAGCGACCACCTCACGCGGATCGGCCCGTCGCGTTTCGGGATCCTCCTGACCGAGACCGACGAGATCGCGTCCATCAACTTCGTCGAACGGGTCCGCACGGCCGGCCCCAAGTCCGTTGCGCGCACCGCCGGCCAGGTCCGTTTCGCCTTCGGCTGGGCAAGCCCGAAGGGCGGCGACGCCCCCGAGGCGGTCGTCCGCCGAGCAGAGGACCGCCTGGCCTCCGACCGGGCCTGACGGGGCTCCCTGGCGCATCGCAAGGGCCACGTGAGGCGGCCCCCGGAGAGCGGCTCCCCGTCCGGCGCCCCGCAAGCGGGTGCTATGATCCGCGCGCTGCGGAGAGGTCGCATAGTGGCCTAGTGCAGCGGTTTGCTAAACCGCCGAGTGGGGTAACCTGCTCCGAGGGTTCGAATCCCTCCCTCTCCGCCAGTCATGCGTGCGCCCGTAGCTCAGCGGATAGAGCGTCAGGTTGCGGACCTGAAGGCCGTGGGTTCGAGTCCCGCCGGGCGCGCCA
>JBBIIL010000007.1:0-25440 GCA_037446495.1 Chloroflexota bacterium
GCGCTGAACAGCGCGGTCTGGTCCGGCGGCTCGTTCGTGTACGTGCCCAAGGGTGTCGAGGTGCCGCTGCCGCTGCAGGCCTACTTCCGCATCAACGGCGAGAACACCGGCCAGTTCGAGCGGACGCTGATCGTGGTCGACGCAGGCGCCAAGGTTCACTACATCGAGGGCTGCACGGCTCCCATCTACGCGACGGATTCGCTCCATGCAGCCGTGGTCGAGGTCGTGGCGCTCGCCGATTCCAAGGTCCGCTACACGACCATCCAGAACTGGTCGAACGACGTGTACAACCTCGTGACCAAGCGCGCCCATGCCTATGAGCGATCGACGGTGGAGTGGGTGGACGCGAACACCGGGTCACGCAAGACGGTCAAGTTCCCGGCGATCTATCTTCGCGGCGAGGGAGCCCGGGCCGAGGTCATCTCGGTGGCCGTCGCAGGCCGGGGCCAGCACCAGGACACGGGCGCGAAGGCCGTCCACCTGGCGCCGAACACGACGTCCCGGATCGTGTCCAAGTCGGTGTCCAAGGACGGTGGGCGCGCGACGTACCGCGGCCAGCTCAAGGTGGCGCCGGGCGCGACCGGCGTGACAGCGAGCGTTCGCTGCGACGCCCTGATGCTCGACGACCAGTCGCGCTCGGACACGTACCCCTACATCGACATCGGCGAGGACGACACCACGATGACCCACGAGGCCACCGTGGGCAAGATCTCGGCGGAGCAGGTGTTCTACCTCATGAGCCGCGGCCTGACGGAGAACGAGGCGCAGAACCTCATCATCCAGGGCTTCCTCGAGGTGTTCACCAAGGAGCTGCCGATGGAGTACGCCATCGAGTTCAATCGCCTCGTGAAGCTGGAGATGGAGGGCTCGCTCGGATGACGGAGGCGGCCGACACGTCAACGCAGGCGCGCCCGGCGCGCGCCGCTCGTCGCGCCCCCGACGACCTGCCCCTCTCATTCGTCGATCCCGCGCTCCTCGCGGCGATCGGCGGTGCCCGCGGCGAGCCCGCCTGGCTGGCCGAGGACCGCTCCGCCGCACTCGCGCGCTTCGAGGCGCTGCCGGTGGAGGCGAACCGCCTGTACACCCCGTACGTGGACCTGCGCGCGGCATCGCTCGAGGGCGCCGCACCCTACACGACGACAGCTGATGCAACAGCGGTGCCCGTCGCGGGCGCCCACGGGGCCGAGGACGCCACCGCGGGGTTGCTCGAGATCGTCGAGGACCTCGCCGCCAGGGCGACGCTCGACCCGGCCGCCGCGGCCGCCGGCGTGCGCCTGATGACGCTTGGCCAGTTCGTTCGCTGCGATCCCGACCTTGCCCGCACGCTCCTCGCCGACGACCCGATCCTGCCCGCCGACGACAAGCTCGCCTGGCTCGGGCGTGCCGCCTGGGCGCAGGGCGTGGTGCTCCACGTGCCAGCCGGCGTCAGCGTGGAGCGGCCGGTGGTGCTGCGCTGGGCTGTGGGCGCGCCGCGGACGCTGATCGGCCGCACGCTGATCGTGCTCGAGGACGGCGCCGAGGCCTCGGTCGTTGAGGAGCTGACGACCTCTGGCGGCGTGGCGCCCGGCGTCCAGGCGCTGCTCTCGCTGACCACCGAAGTCCGCCTCGGCGCCCATGCGCGCCTCGCGCTGTCCAGCCTTCAGGAGACCGGGCCAGACCAGGTCGTGTTCCAGCAGCGGCTCGCCCGCATCGGCGAGGGCGCGGACCTGCGCTGGGCGCTCGCCCAGCTCGGCGGGCGGCTCGTGCGCAGCCGCGTGGACAACGTGCTCGCCGGCGACCGGAGCACGGTCGAGCAGGTGGAGATCGTGTTCGGCGCCGAGGACCAGTTCCACGACCTCACCTCGTACACGCGTCACATCGGCCGCGACACCACGGGCCAGCTGCTGTCCAAGGGCGTGCTGCTCGACCGGGCCCGCAGCTACATGAAGGGCCTCATAACGATCGACAAGACCGCGATCGGCACGGACAGCTTCCTCGGCGAGTTCGGGATGAACCTCTCGAAGGCGGCGCGCGCCGTCGCCATCCCGTCGCTCGAGATCGACCAGCCCGACTGCCGCCGCGCGGCTCACAGCTCGTCTGTGGGCCCGATCGACGAGTCGCAGCTCTTCTACCTCGAGAGCCGGGGCATCGACCCGGTCGAGGCGCGCAAGTTCATCGTGCTCGGCTTCCTCGAGCCGGTGGTCGCTCGCGTGCCGCTCGAGGACGCGCGGGACCGCCTGCGCGAGGGCCTCGAGGCGAAGTGGGCGGCGGGCTTCGGGCCGGCCGGCAGCGCCACCGCGGCGTGACCCGCCGCGTCGACCTCCTCGCCGCCGACGCGGTGGGGGAGGGCGAGATGCAGATGGTCTGGGCCGACGGCGGCACGAGCCCGGTGCTCGTCGTACGGTCCGGCGGCGTGCTCCACGCACTTCAAGGCACCTGCTCGCACGAGTACTTCGAGCTCGACCGCGGGTTCCTGACCCGCGGCACGCTGACCTGCCCGCTGCACCTGTCGCGCTTCGACCTGGACCGCGGCGCTCCGCTCGACCCGCCGGCCAGCCTGCCGCTGGCGGTCTACCCGATCGTCGAGGAGGGCGGCCGGGTGCTCCTCGAGGTCCCGGACGGCCCGCTCGAGGTCAACGAGGACTAGGTCCGGGCTGGGCCGGAATCCTCCGAACCGGGTCGACGGTCTGCGCCCCGCTGCCTGTGCCACCCAGCGGCGCCACGTCCGGGCTGATGCCGGCGTGCGTCCGCCGGGGACGCGCCGCGGCCGCCGCCCGCTCAGTCGATCAGCGTGCCGCCGTTGATGTCGAGGACCTCGCCGGTGATGTACCCGGCCTCGGACGACGCGAGGAACGCGACGGCGGCGGCGACCTCCTCCGCGGTTCCGAGCCGGCCCACCGGCACGCGCCCAGCCATCTCGCGGGTGGCGCCCAGGAGCTGCGTGTCGATGAGCGCCGGGGCGACGATGTTGGCGGTGATCCCGTCGCGTGCGTACTCGGCGGCGATCGACTTGACCAGCGTCATGAGCCCGGCCTTCGACGCTGCATAGGCCGCCGAGCGCGCCCCTCCCGACTTGCCGGCCGCGGCGCCCAGCCCCACGACGCGCCCATACCCGAGCGCCCGCATCCCGGGGAGCGCCCGTCGCGCCACCAGGAACCCGCCGGTCAGGTTGATCGCCAGCGTCCGCTCCCAGAGCTCGGTGGAGGTGTTCTCGAGCGGGACGAGCGGCAGGATGCCGGCGTTGAGCACCAGAACCGTGGTCTGGCCCAGCTTCGCCTCGATCTCGTCGAACGCTGCGCTCACCGCGGCCTCGTCGGACACGTCGGCCTCGATGCCCAGGATGCCGGGCTCCTCGGGCGGGGTGAGGTCCAGGGTGGCGACGCGCGCGCCGTTCTGGGCGAGCACGCGGCAGATCGCGAGCCCGATGCCGCGCCCGCCGCCAGTGACGACGGCGACCCGATCCCCGAGTCCCTCGACCCTGACCATCGACCGCGGCCTCCGCTCACGTCCTGCCTGCCCGGCCGGCGGCCGGGCCACGACGTACCTTAGCCCACGGGTCCGTCCAGCGCGGTCGCGGCGCGCAGCCGGTCCGTCAGACGACCGGGCCGGCCGCAGTCTCCACCACGGGCTCGAACGCTGGCTCAGAGCTCCGCTGCAGCACCAGCGCGCCGAGCAGCACGAGGGCCGTGCCCACGGCCTGCACGGCGGTCATCGACTCGCCGAGGACCAGGGCGGCGAGGATCACGCCCACGACCGGCTCGAACAGCATGAGGATCCCCGCCCGCGTCCCGCCGATGCCCCGGATCGCCACGAGGAAGAGCCACGAGCTCAGGCCCGCGGCCGCGACGCCGGCCAGCAGGATCAGGGGCCAGACTCCGGGCGAGCTGAGCGGCACCAGCAGCCCCGCGCCCTGGCCGGAGAGCAGCGCGAGGACCACGGCACCGGCCACCGCGGCGGACATGATCACCAGCGAGGCGCCGGCGGAGGGGACCGAGCGGTACCCGGTCCGGCTGACCGTGACGAACACCACCTGCGAGACCGAGGCCAGCAGGCCCAGCAGGATGCCCGCCGTGGCGCCCGGCGCCAACCCAGCCGCAGTCGGGCCGCCGGCGAGCACCAGGGCCACCCCGCCCATCGAGAGGGCCAGCGCGACCGCGCGCCATCGAGTCAGCCGCTCGTGGCCCAGCACCACGTCCACCACGGCCACGCCCGCCGGGTACGTGTAGAACATCATGAGCACCAGCGCCACCGGCGCGAGCCCGAAGGCGGTGAACATCGCGGCGTTCAGGACGAACCCCGCGATCGCAGCCGCGGCGAGGGACGCCCGTCCATGGCGGGACAGGGTCCGGAGCGCGTCCACCGACCCGCCGACGGAGCGGCTCGCCACGAGCACCACCGCGAGGAACATGACGCCCAGCAGCGCCCGCCAGGCGGTCATGCCGATCCCCGGCAGGCCGGCCTCGCCCGCCAGCCGCGTCAGCGGGCCGAGCATGCCGAACAGGCTCGCGGCAACGACCGCCGCGAGCGAGCCCGCGAGGTCGTTCCGCGCGGCTGCGGGGGCGTCCTGGCCGCCCGCCGTCACGGGCCCGGCTTGAGGATCAGCGTCGCCGCCGACGATCTGGCGATGGCGCCCGACGTGAACGGCAGGGGCACGGTCTGGTTCGCCAGCCACTTCGCGACGAAGTCCGTGTTGTGCGCGCTGAAGGGCACGCCGCTCTGGCCCGTGGTGGTGATGATCCGCGAGCCGTCGAGGTTGCCCATGTCGTAGATCGCGCGCATCGACGGGCCCAGCGTGACGTTGAACACGCCGCCGAGGGTGGTGGCCACCGGCCCGGAGCCGTCCACCGGGTCGGGGTAGGCGACGGACAGGCTGTACGAGGTGTTGTCGGGCGCGCCGTTGGCGCCGGCCACCGGGAACGCGTCCGTGTCGAAGTACCAGTCGAGCGGCCCGATGCCCGCCGACCCGAGCGTCAGCTCCTTGAACTGGATCCTGTGGATCCGACCCCACGACCAGGTCGCCGGGTCGCCGAGGTCACGACGGAGCCACCGGCCGGCCGTGTCGAGGGCCATCGACGTGACCGCGCTGGCATCGGCTCCGGTGCCGCTCCTGCGGTCGCCCCACCAGGCGGACAGGCGGCCGTCGGGGGTGCCGATGAGCGTTGCCGCGAGGTCGTTGGCCCAGTCGGAGCCCACGTAGACGGCGGCGTAGGGCCCCAGGTCGTCGTCGAAGATCGCCCGCTCGACCGCCAACTCGAACACGCTGAACGAGGTGCAGCCGGTCGAGGCCACGGGGCACGTCCCGTCCCAGGCGAGGATCTGCGCCAGCACCGCCTGGCCGTCGGCGGTGGTCGGGCGCGGCTGCATCGCCCGCAGGGCCGTCTGCATGCGGAGGCCCCGAAGCAGCGTCGTGTCGCCCTGGATCGTGCTCATCGTGGCGGTGGTGACCGCTCCCTTGGCGGCGTCGAGCAGCTGCGTGATCCGCGCCGCGCGGTCGCCGCGGTCGTACTCCGCCCCGATGAACAGGGAGCCGGCATCGACGGGGTTGTTCGCGGTCACGATCCGGCCCGACGGCGGGTTGTACACGGAGGGCAGCTGGTCGAACGGGATGTACGAGACCCACTCGTGCCGGCCGTCCCAGCCCGGGACGGGCCGCAAGCCCTCGTCGGCCGGGTCCGTGCGCACCGGGATGGCACCCGGCATCTGGTAGCCGATGTTCCCGTCCACGTCGGCGTACACGAAGTTCTGCGACGGTGCCCCGTAGAGCCGCAGCGCGTCGCGGAACTCGGTCCAGTTCTGCGCGGTGTCGATGTGGAGGAAGGCCTCCATGACGCGGTCCGGCAGCGCTGTGGCAGTCCAGCGGAGGGCGAGGAGCGTGGAGTCACCCTTCAGGCGGCGATCAGCGTCGTTGATGATCGGCCCGTGGCTGGTCTCGCGGACGTTGAGCGTCACGGTGTCGCCGCCGGCCACCGCGATGTACTCGGTGCGCACGGTGAACGGGACCGAGCCCGACGCGGTCAGGTACCTGGTGGGATCGGCGGGGTCTGTCTTCTCCATGACCAGGTCCTGGACGTCGGGGTTCACGTTGGTCACCCCCCAGCTGATCCGGGCGTTGTGGCCCGCGATCACGCCGGGGGTGCCGGGGAACGTGACGCCGATGACGTCGTACGGGCAGTCCGCCCTGACCCGCGCGCAGTGGAGGCCGTTGACGTACCAGATGGACGGCATGTTGAAGCCCAGGTGGGGGTCGTTGGCGAGGATCGGCTTGCCGCTCGTCGTGTACGTGCCGTCAACGACCCAGTTGTTGGAGCCGATGCCGCCCATGCCCACCATCCCGCTGGCCTGCGTCAGCCCGGCCCACGCGGTGATGCTCTCGGCGGTTGCCGCGATGCCGGCCCATGCGCTCGCCGCGGACGCCGTGACCAGCGGGCTGGAGGGGGCGGCAGCCGACGCCGTCCGGACAACCGCCGCCGGCGCGGCGCTGCCGGTCTGCTGCGGCGAGGCGATGACGGGCCGGTCGGCGGGGTAGGCGGGGAAGAGCTCGTCGGTCAGCTTCGGGTCGCCAAGGCGGGCATCCTCGATCATCCGGAAGATCTCGGTGTCCATGTTCCCGCCGAGGCCCCACGCCTCGAGCTTGGCGAAGGTCAGGACGTCGAGCGGCGTCCAGGGGTCGGGGCGGTAGCCGTGCAGCGCATCGCCCAGGCCGGACTTGAGCGCCACCACCTCGAAGGCGGCACCCAGCACTGCCGGATGGCCGTCCATGTAGGCGTTGATCCCGTCCGTGTAGGCCGCCAGGACCGCCTTCGCACTGTCGGAGAGCACGCCATAGTCGCGCTCGGCGGCGCCGCGCCAGTTGAGGGTTCGGATGAAGACGTCCTTGGACAGGGCGTCCTTGCCCAGGATCTCGGACAGGCGCCCGGCGCCGATCATGCGCCAGACCTCCATCTGCCACAGGCGCTCGGACGCGTGGACCCAGCCCTGCGCGAAGAAGAGGTCATGCACGTCCGCGGCCGTGATCTGGGTGATGCCGTTGAGGTCGCGGTCCACCTCGACGCCCTGGTGGAGGCCGCTCACCGTGAGCGTCCCGGACGACACCGGCTGCGAGACCGCGGCCACGGCGCCCAGGCTGCCGCCGACGAGGACCACCACGACCAGCAGCACCCCGACGGCGCCCAGCAGGCCCCGCTTCGTCCTGCGACCCATGCTCCGCTCCTCCGCTGCTCCCCGCCCCTCGGCGTGCCCGCCAGTCTGCCCGACGCCGCTCGCGAGCGCGGAGCCGTTGCGCGGGCGGTTCGGCCGTCAGCGCGCCAGAAGTGTCCCCAGCCCGCGGCGCTCGGCCGCTGCGAGGATCGCGGTCCCGAAGACGACGTCCGCGAGGCCGGTGCCGAGGTGTGTGGCCACGACGCGGCCGGCCGGCCGACCTCCCGGGCGGTCAAGGGCCGCACCGATCATCGCCGCCGGGTCGGGGTAGCCGTCGAACTGGCCGTCGTCGCGGTTGGCGAGGAACTGGCCCGTGTGATCGGTGACGAAGAGGGCGGCGTCTCGGGCCACCTCGGCGGCGCACATCGTCGCGTAGTCCACCGGGACGACCAAAGCGTTGGGGACGAGCCAGTCGTTCGACATCGCCTGGCGCTCAGACGGGGGCGCGAACGAGGCGGCGGTGACCACCACGTCGGCGCCCTCGACCGCGGCCCGCGCCGAGGCGGACACCGTGGCGCCTTCGACGCCATCGAGGGCGCGGGCGGCCGTCGCGAGGACCTCGGCGCGCGTCGGATCGCGGTCGAACAGCGCGAGGCGGATGCCGGGCAGGAGGTGCGCGAGGATGGGCAGGTGGCTGTGGCCCTGCACGCCGGCACCGATCAGGGCCGCGCGAGGTCGGGCCGGGTCCACGGGCGAAGCCCATGCGCGGATGGCCACGCCGGACACCGCCGCAGTCCGCTGCGCGGTGATCGGTCCGGCATCGAGGATGGCGGTGGCGAGGCCGGTGCGGGGGTCGTTGAGCAGGAGCAGCGCGCTGATCGCCGGAAGGCCCAGCGCCGCGTTCTCGCCGAAGCCGAGGACCCACTTCATGCCCAGCCGGTCGTCCGAGCCGTCGGGCGCGGAACCCGGCAGGAACGCGGGCATCGCATGGCCGAAGGAGCCGGCGTGGCGCGGATGGACGCCGATCTTGGCGGGGAGCTCGGCCGGGCCCGCGAGGCCCCGCAGGGTCGCCTCGGCGAGTGCGAGACGCTCGGGCAGCGCCGGCATGGCGGCGAGCACGTCCGAGGCGGAGAGGTAGCGGAGCGGCGTCGGCTGGCCCATCGCGCGAGTGTAGGCTGTCGGGTGGAGCCCGGTGAACGGGCAGGACGGGCCGTCCCTACAGCGGCAGCGAGCCCACCACCCCAATCGCGCCCGCCGCTGTGGCGATCGTGTATCGCGGCACGGCCGCCGGAACCACCGCTGTCTCGAGCGCGGCCAGCCGCTCAGACCAGCCGCTGCCGCGGAGGATGACTGTCCCGCCGACCGCGGTGACGATCTCTGGCGAGCGCCCGTTCGGGGTTCGGTCCGATCCGGATCCGCTCACCACCAGCTCGAGCCGAAAGTGCGGCTGGTTGAGGGCCCCGCCGTCGAGGGCCCAAGCCTCGCCCACCAGCTCCGCGTGCTGCGCCGGAACGATGGCCTGACGCGCCTCGTCGAGGTGGAGGTGGCGCCCGGGTGTGGCCGGGCGGCCCCAGTCGCTGATGCGGAAGGTGAGGTCGGACGGCTGCTCGAGCTCGTAGACGAAGGCCCCGGGCCCGATGGCGTGGATCGTCCCCGCACGGATGTTGAGGGTGTCGCCCGGCGTGGGGCGACGGAGGTCGCAGGCGTCGAGGTCCATCGTCCCTGCGGCGACCGCCGCCGCCACATCGCCGGCGTCAAGGTGCCGCGCCGGGCCGGTGACCAGGCGCGTGGTCGCATCCACCTCGAGCACCACCCATACCTCGTCCTTGCCCAGCGCTCGCTCGCCCATGAGCCTCCGGGCGAGCGCGTCGTCGGGGTGCACCTGGAGCGAGAGCCACTCCGAGGAGTCGATCAGCTTGGCGAGCAGTGGGAAGCGCAGCCCCACGGCAGCGATCCCTGCCGACCCGACGAGCTGCTCGCCCGCGGAGGCCGTCAGGCCGTCGAGTGTCGAGGTTGATCCGTCCGGCAGCGCCACGAGCGACCCTGGCCCGGCCACCCAGACCTCTCCGACGCCCGCCCCGAGGCGCGAGCCTGCCCACGGCCGAAGACTCGGGATCGGTACAGGACGCAGCGGGCGCGACAGGTTCAAGACGGACTCCGTACGCGGGTTCAGGTTGCCTGCACCTTGGCCGAAAGGATAGCGCCCGCCGGACATGCGAACGCCCCGGCCGAAGCCGGGGCGCTGCGTGCGCTAGGCTGTGGGTGCGCCTAGCGGCGACCGAGCGTAGCCCAGAAGATTGCGTCGTCACGGAGATCGCGGTCCTCCCGCGTGTCCTCGGCGCTCAGCAAGACAGCGACGATCGAGAACAGCACGAGGAGTGCGAACGTGGTCACGAGGACCATGGTGCACCTGCCTTGCGTGGTGGGTGTCAACAAGGCACCCTTTGGTGGAGTTAGTCGCATTCTAGCCTAAGAACCGTAGGCATGCCAATACTTTCGGCCTAACGAATAGGTGCTGTGTGGGCAAGAACGACCCTGTCAGTCAGACCGATGCGCGCCTGCTGCGGATCCTGCAGGTGGACGGCCGGCGGTCATATGCGGACCTCGGGGCGGACCTCGGCATGGCGGGGCCGTCCGCGCACGAGCGCGTGAAGAAGCTCGAGGCCAAGGGCGTGATCCGAGGCTACTCGGCGCACGTGGACCCTCGCGCGGTGGGGCTGGGCGTGCTGGCGTTCACCTGGGTCACGCAGGCACCCGGCACGATCACGGTGGACCTGATGCCCCGGTTCGAGGAGATCGCCGAGATCGAGGAGTGCCATCACGTGGCGGGCGAGGCGGACTACATCCTCAAGATCCGCGCCCGCGACATGGAGCACCTGGGCGACGCGATCCGGCGAGTGCAGATCATCCCCAACGTGTTCTCGACACAGACCGACGTGGTGTTCGACACGGGGTTCGAGCGCCGCCCGCTACCTCTCGGCAGGCCCGCCGACGAGGCGCCTGAAACCGCTCCCGCCGGAGATCCGTAGGTAGACATGACGGAGCGAATGGCTCGCGACGCGGACGAGGTCGGACTCGTCCTCGCCGTGGCGGCCGGTTCTGAGGACGCCCTGGTGGCGCTCTACGACCGCTATGCCGCGGGCGTCCACGCCATCGCGTTCCGCTTGACGGGCGACAGGGGGATTGCGGAGGAGGTCGTGCAGGAGACGTTCCTCGCGCTCTGGAACCGGGCCGAGGCATTCGATCCCAGTGTGGCCTCCCTTGGCACCTGGCTCCGTTCGATCGCGCGCAACCGCTCGGTGGATCGGCTGCGGGCAGCTGGCCGTCGGGTCCAGCTGGTGGCCCTGCCGGGCGGCACCGGAGACGACGACGCCGCTGCCTCTTCCTCGATGGATCGCCTCGACCCCGACCTGGCCGTGTTCGGCGGAGCCGCGCGGGACCCAGACCCGGTGCAGGCCGCCGAGGCAGGCGACACCAGGGCGGCCGTCGCCGCGGCGATCTCGGCGATGCCGGAGGACGAACGGACGGTGATCCTGCTCGCGTACCAGCTTGAGCTCAGCCAGTCCGAGATCGCGCAGCGGCTGGGCTGGCCGCTGGGAACCGTGAAGACGCGAACGCGCCGGGCCCTGGCGCGCCTGCGGACGGTGCTCGAGGCTGACGAGGCCCGCGGCGCCCTTGGGCTGGGAGGCGTCGATGGAGCACGCTGATGTCCTCGAGCTGATCCAGGTGGCCGCCACCGAGTCCGTCGGGCTTGCCCGTCTCACCGCGGGGGACACGCCCGAGGCCGCCGCAGTGGCCGGGCACCTCGCCGGTTGCGCCGCCTGCGCCGACGAGCTCGCGCGCACGACCCGGACCGTTGGTGCCGTCCACGAGACCGTCCGCGAGCTGCCGGACCCGGCGCTGCGGGCGCGCACGCTCGCGTTCATCCGGGAGGTTGGCGTCGAACGGTCTGCAACGGGCCGCGCGGACGCCAACCCGAGCCTGATGCAAGCGCCCGCGATGGCGACGATCGGCGCCTCGATGGCGGCCTCGACCGCGCCCAGCCCGGTGGAAGCGGCCGAGTCCGAGTCGTCGCCCCTGCCCGCCATCGTCCCGCCCCAGCCTGCGCCCCGCCGGCGAGCGTTCTGGTGGGCCGCAGCCAGCATCGCCGCGGTGCTCGTCGCGGGGCTCGCGGGGTTCGCGGCGGGCGGAGCGGCGAGGGTGCCTGGCACGGCTCCGGACGCGGCCCTCGCGATGGCGGCCGCGCAGATCACGATGCACATCGCCGAGCAGCCAGATGCCGTCCATGTCGCGCTGTCCCAAGCCGCCGGCGGGATGGCCAAGGGGATGGTGATCTATTCCGCGACCAGCGGCGAGCTCTCGATGACCGTCACCGGACTGGCTGATGCACCCGCCGGGTCCGACTACGCGTGCTGGGTCCTGCAGGACGGCCAGAGGCGCCGTCTGGGCCTGCTGTACATCGAGGGCCACGACGGAACGTGGGCGGGTTCTGTGGGCGGCTTTAGTGCGCTCGGGCCGCACGCGCAGTTCGGCGTCTCGCTGGGGTCGCCGGACGGCCAGACCGGCGACCCGGTCCTGACAGGCGGTTGAGGCGGGGCGCGCGGCGAGCGGGTTCGGCTCGCCGCAGGTCGGCGCCCAATCCGCAGGCGGGGTCGGCGCGCGGCGGGCCGGCGATCACGTCGCGGCCCGGCTGCTGTGCCTCAGGCCTCGGCAGGAGCAGTCTCCGCCGCCTGGCGCTCTAGGCCGGCCAGCTCATCGGGCGAGACCAGCGCGTCGGGCGGCGGGAAGCCCAGATACCTATGGTGCGCCCGCAGGATCGCCTCGGTCAGCAGCGGGTCGAGGCGGGCGTCGCCAACCGCGCCGACGAGCCACGTGGCCTCGGCGCGGAGCTCGCTCTCGCTGATCTCCTCGTCCCGGCGGCCAACCTCGGCCAGGACGAGCCACGCGAGGGCGCCGCCGGCCACAAGGCCGACGAGCAGCAGCCAGATGCTGAACTCCGACCCCACGGTCAAGGCCTCGGAAACTCGGACGTCGCCATCGCGCCGTAGCGTAGCCCACAGCCGCTTGGGTCGCTCGGGCTACACTTCGCCGACATGCCCACGCTGCTGCTGCCCGTCCTGGCGATGATCTCGATCACGCCCGAGCCCATCGCGTTCCACCTCGGCCCCCTCCCGGTCTACTGGTACGGGGTCTGTTACGCAGTCGGTCTCGCCGTGTCATACGCGGTGATCACCCGTGAGGCCCACCGCCGTGGCCTCGACGCTCGACTGGTGGACAACGGGATCATCATCATCGCAGCTGCTGCCCTCGTCGGCGGGCGCGCCTATCACGTGATCGACCAGTGGCGTCTCTACCAGGACAACATCCTCAAGATCTTCCTGCCCCCGTATACGGGGCTGGGGGTCTACGGCGGCATCCTCACGGGAACGCTGGCGGCGATCTACATCATTCGCCGCTGGAAGCAGCCGTTCTGGAAGTGGGCCGACGTCATCGCGCCCGGGCTGTTCACGATGCAGGCCATCGGCCGCTGGGGGAACTTCTTCAACCAGGAGCTGTACGGTCCGCCCACCAACCTGCCGTGGGGCATCGCGATCGACTGCGCCCACCGCGTGGGCGACCACGGGATCGCGCAGTGGCCGTGCGCGCAGTACCCGTTCGAGACCACGGCGTTCACGCCGCTCTTCCTGTACGAGTCCGTCTCCGGCATCCTCGGTGCCATCACGCTCCTGTGGATTGCCCGCCGCTGGGGTTCGCGGATGCGGCCCGGGGACCTGCTGCTGGTCTTCTTCGTGTGGTACGCCGCCACCCGCTTCTGGCTGGAGACGTTCCGCGAGGGCAACTGGACGTTCTTCGGGGTGCCCACGGCGATGCTCGTCTCGTCGATCGTGGTCGTCGCGGCCGCTGCGGCGCTCCTGTACCGGCACCGGCCCGGCGCCGTGTTCGAGCGGTGGGGCGAGCCGCCCGCGCGTGACGAGGACCTCTTCGAGGACGACGAGGAGCTGGTCGATGACGACGGAGCCGACGACGATCTCGACGTCGATGACGACGACGGTCTCCACGCACCGACCGGCGAGCCCAACCCGGCGGCCAGCGCCGCGCCCGTCGAAGCCGATGACGTTGATGCCGGCGGCGAGCACGGTGACGCCCGGCCCGCTGGCTGACGCTCCCGCCTCTGCAAGCGCCCGCCGGGCGGGAACGGGCGCGAGCCGACCACCCCGGCACTGAGCGTGCGTCGCGCCCGGCGCGCCTGCTTAGGCGCCCCCGCGACAGCCCAGGACGAAGCCGTTACAATCCGCGGCAACCGAATCGCAACCTTGACTGTGGAAGCCGACTCCCGGGCCGCGAGGCCCGCCACGCGCGGCCGGTCACGAACCGCTCGCGGACAGACCGTCCGCGTCCCAGTCGAGGTACTGTCCGTGGCCGTCGTTCCCGCTCCAACTCCCACCATCGGCCGCAGCGTGCTCGCCAACCTGTCCGTCGCGGAGCTGTACGAGCGCGCGATCGCGGCCGGCGAGGGGACGATCGCTGCCGACGGCCCGCTCGTCGTCCGCACCGGCCAGCACACCGGCCGCTCGCCGAAGGACAAGTTCGTTGTCCGCGAGCCGTGGAGTCAGGACAAGGTCTGGTGGGGGGAGGTCAACCACGAGATCAGCGAGGAGCACTACGACCGGCTCCGTGCCCGTCTCATGGACTACGTCGCCGACCGACAGCTGTACGCGCAGGACATGTACATCGGAGCGCACGAGCAGCACCGCCGCAGCCTCCGCGTCTACACCGAGACCGCCTGGGCGAGCATCTTCGCGCGCAACCTGTTCCGCCGGCCGCCGCGAGGGGACCTCGCGGCCTTTGCGCCGAACTTCACGATCATCGACGTACCGTCATTCCAGGCGGACCCCGCCACCGAGGGCACGCGCAGCGGCACTGCCATCCTGCTCCACCTGCGTCGGATGGAGATCATCATCGTCGGGACGATGTATGCGGGCGAGATCAAGAAGTCCGCGTTCACGGTGATGAACTACCTGATGCCCGACGAGGGCGTGCTGCCGATGCACTCCTCGATCAACGTGGGCGAGCAGGGCGACGCCTGCATCTTCTTCGGCCTGTCGGGCACCGGCAAGACCACGCTCTCGGCGGACCCGCTGCGTAGCCTGATCGGCGACGACGAGCACGGCTGGGGCGACCGCGACGGCGAGGGCTACACGTTCAACTTCGAGGGCGGCTGCTACGCCAAGACCATCCGCCTCTCGTCCATGTATGAGCCGGACATCTTCGCCACCACGAAGCGCTTCGGCACCATCCTCGAGAACACCGACTTCGTCGAGGGAACGCGAGACCTGGACCTCGACTCCGAGCGGTTCACCGAGAACACCCGCGCCGCCTACCCGCTCCACTTCATCGGCAACGCCGACCCGACGGGCGTCGCCCCCGGGCCGAAGAACGTCGTCTTCCTCACCGCCGACGCCTTCGGGGTCCTGCCGCCGATCAGCCGGCTGAGCCGCGAGCAGGCCGCGTACCACTTCATCAGCGGCTACACCGCCAAGCTCGCCGGCACCGAGGTGGGCGTCAAGGAGCCCACGCCCACCTTCTCGGCCGGCTTCGGCGCCCCCTTCCTGCCGCGCCACCCGGGCGAGTACGCGCACATGCTCATGGATCGGCTCGAGGCCTTCGACGTCCCGGTCTGGCTCGTCAACACCGGATGGACCGGCGGCCCGTACGGCACCGGCCACCGGATGAATATCGCCCACACCAGGAACATGGTCCGCGCGGCCATCAACGGCGAGCTCGACGGCGTCGAGACCGTGGTTGACCCGGTCTTCCGGGTGGCGATCCCGGTCCGCGTCCCGGGCGTGCCCGACGAGGTCCTGTTCCCGCGCGACACCTGGGCCAACCAGGCCGCCTATGATGAGGCGGCGCGCAAGATCGCCGGCCTGTTCCACGACAACTTCGCCAAGTACGCCGGCGGCGTGTCCGAGGCGGTCCGCAACGCCGGGCCGATCGCGCTCGACGAGGACGCCGAGGGCTGACCCACCGCGACGGCGCGCCGGCCGGCCTCCGGCTCACAGGTCCGTTTGCCTAGGATGGCCCCACAAGGCTGTCGGCGCCCGTCCCGCGCCGACATCCGCCCCGTACGACAGCACGACAGAGGAGCACCTGATGGCTCGAATCCCCCGCCGCAAGGTCACCGTCATCGGCGCCGGCAACGTCGGCGCCACCACGGCGCAGAAGATCATCGAGACGGGCCTTGCCGACGTCGTCCTCGTGGACATCGTCGAGGGTCTGCCGCAGGGCAAGGCGCTCGACCTCGCAGAGGCGGCGCCGGTCACCGGCCACGATGTGCGGATCGTGGGCACCAACGACTACGCCGACACCGCCGACTCCAAGATCATCGTGGTGACCTCGGGCCTGCCCCGCAAGCCCGGCATGAGCCGCGACGACCTCCTCGCGACCAATGCCTCCATCGTCGGCGGCGTCGTGAAGCAGGCGGCCGCCGTGTCGCCCGACGCGATCATCATCGTGGTCACCAACCCGCTCGACGCGATGTGCCATGTCGCCCTGCGCGCCTCGGGCTTCCCGAGCGGGCGCGTCATCGGCATGGCCGGCGTGCTCGACTCCGCCCGCTTCCGCTCGTTCATCGCGGACGAGCTCGAGGTCAGCGTCCGCGACGTCCGGGCGTTCGTCCTGGGCGGCCACGGCGACACGATGGTGCCGCTCCCGCGCTACTCGACCGTGGGCGGCGTGCCGATCACCGAGCTGATGACGCCCGAGCGGATCGAGGCGCTCGTGGACCGGACGCGGAACGGCGGCGCCGAGGTGGTCGCGCTGCTCAAGACCGGGTCCGCGTTCTACGCGCCAGCCGCCTCGGTGGTCGAGATGGCGGAGTCGATCCTCCGCGACCGCCGCCGCGTACTGCCGTGCGCTGCCTACCTGGACGGCGAGTACGGCGTGCACGGCCTCTACGTCGGCGTCCCCGTCGTGCTCGGCCAGGGCGGCATCGAGCGGATCATCGAGATCGGCCTGACCACCGAGGAGCGGGCTGCGTTCGACCAGTCCGCGGCTGCCGTGCAGGAGCTGGTGGGCCACCTGCCGGCCTGACGTCCTGGCCGTCATGCACCGGAGCCCTCGGTTCGCCGGGGGCTTCGTCGTGTCGGGGCTGGCCGGGCAGACTGAGGTTCGTCCGCGCCCCCGGTCCAGTCGGTCGGGGGGCTCCTCGATTCCCCGGCGGGCCGGACCCGTGACCACCCGCCCGGCAGGGTAGACTCCGGCGTCGTGGGACCCCTTTCGCCGTTGCCGGCGACGATCACGTTCCAGTTCCCGGCGACCTTCTCGCTGGCCGGGCTGATCGTCCGCTGGGAGACGCTCGTCGGGGCGGCCGCAGTGCTGGTCGCGCTGCTCCTCGCGGTCGTCATCGCCCGCGGCACGCCAGTTGATCCGTCCGCCCCTGCCGACTGGCCATCGCCCGACCCCGAGGAGGACGGCCCGAACCACCTGCGGGCGGACGATCTGCTCTACCTCGCGGTCGCCGCTCTCCCGGGCGCCGTCCTGGGCGGGCGCGTCGGCTACGCGCTCATCCACCTCGACTACTACCGGGCCAACCCGAGCGCCCTGCTCGACGTCACCAGGGGCGGCCTCGAGCTCTCGATGGGGGTCGTGGGAGGGACGCTCACGGCGGCGCTGGTGGCGATGCTCCTCGGGGTGCCGCTGGGCAGGTGGCTCCACGCGCTCGCGATCCCGCTGCTCGTCCTGCTCAGCCTGATCAAGGTCGCGATGGTCTTCGGCGGGTCCGGTCAGGGCGTGCCGTCGGACGTCTCGCTCGCCACGCGCTACCTCGGGGCTGGGCCATGGGGCTCGCTCGCGCCGGAGATCCCGTCGTGGCCGGCCCAGGCGATCGAGGCTCTGGCCACCGTGCTCGCGGGCAGCATCGCGTGGCTCTTCATGGCGGTCGGGATCTTCCGGCGGCGCAACGGCGCGGCATTCTTCCTCGCGCTGGGGCTCTGGGCGCTCGCCCGGGCGATGGTCGCCACGACGTGGCGCGATCCCGCGGTGCTCGGCGTGCTCTCGGCCGCGCAGATCCTGGCGCTGGCCGTCGCGATCGGCTGTGCGCTGCTGGTGGTCGCGCTCGCGGCCCGGGCCGCGTCGGGGCAGGCGCGCGCCCGAGGCGACACGGACGACGAGGACACGGAGTCGGAGCTCGCCTGGCCCACCCGGTAGGGGCGGGGAGGCGACCCGTCGGCTAGATCGCCTCGGCCAGGATCGAGGCCAGCTCGGCGTCGGTGAGCACCACCGGGTTGGTGCGCATGGAGCTGCCTCGCCCGTCAGCGACCAGCGCCGGGATGTCCGACGCGGTCACGCCCCAGTGGCCCAGCCCGGGTACGCCCAGCGCCGCCGACCAGCCGTGCAGCGTGGCCACCAGTGCTGATAGAGCCTCGACGTCGGGGGTCGTCTCGGGCATGCGCGCGAGCACGCGCCCCGCCACGGCATAGCGCCCCAGCGCGCGGGAGCCCGGCTCGCGGACCTCGAGGGCCGCGATGTTGGCCGCCGTGACGAGCGCGAGGGTCGCGCCGCAGGCGGCCCCGTGCGGGACGGGGAACTGGGCGCCCAGCGGCGAGGCCAGCCCGTGCACCGCGCCCAGGCCTGCGTTCGCCAGGCAGATGCCCGAGAGGAGCGCGGCCCACGCCATCCGCTCGCGCGCGGCAGGAGCGTCGGGCCCGTCCGGATCGGCGTGCCAGGTGATCAGCCCGTCACGGGCGGCCGCCAGCCCGGCCAGCGCCAAGGCGTCGGTGAAGGCGCCTGCGCGCGTGGAGGCGTACGCCTCGAGGAGCTGGGTCAGCGCGTCCATGCCGTTGGCGGCGATCAGGTCCGCCGGGAGCCCGGCCAGCAGGTCTGGGTCCACCACCGCGTCCGCCGGGACGAGGCGCTCGTCGCGGAAGGAGCGCTTGTAGCCGGCAGGCCCGCGCTCGCTGACCACCGCGTTGCGCGTCGCCTCGCTCCCGGTGCCCGCGGTGGTGGGGACGGCCACCAGCGGCACGGATGGCCCCGGCCAGGGGCGGGAGCCCGGCAGCCCCTCCAGGAAGTCCGTGACCGGAGCGTCAACGCGCAGGAGGCCCGACACGGCCTTCGCGGCGTCGAGGGACGACCCGCCGCCGACGCCGATGACCACGTCCACGCCAAGCCCGCGGTGTGCGGCCGCGATCCCGTCCACCAGGGCGGGAGATGGCTCGCCGGCCACCGTCGCCTCCCCGGCCAGCTCCACGCCAGCGTGCGCCAGCCCCGCTCGCAGCTCGTCCAGCCGCCCGCCGGCAGCCAGTGACCGCTCCCCGCGGACCAACAGGGCACGCCGGCCGTTGACTGCGACCACTCGGGGCAACTTCGCGAACGACCCTGCGCCGAACGTGATCCGCGGCAGTCGGCCGACCTCCACCTCGCTGATCGTCGCATCGGGCGGCAGAGTCACGGCTGGGGGACCTGCGGCGCGAGGCCGATGTACCGGATCCCTTGTCGCGGCTCCTCGAACATGTCGGCCGTGGCGTCGCGCCACGCGAGGTAGTGCGGCGTCTCCTTGTGCGCCCGCACGGCCGCGTCGTCCACGTACCACTCGTACAGCACGAAGCGCGTTGGGTCGTCCGCCAGCTGGATCACGTCGAAGCGGACGTTGCCGGTCTCGCGGACCGAGCCCTCATGGTTGGCGATGCAGGCGTCGATGAAGGCGTCGACCGCCTCGGGCCTGACATGGCAGTGGACGAGCGTGACGAACATCGCGCGGACCCCTGGTGCGGCTTGGTGGTATTCAATCTACCCGCGAGGCGGGCTTGCCGTGCCTTCCCTCGCCACGTCCGCGAGCGGCTCGCCCGAGGCGTCGGGCGCGAACCAGGTGACCTTGCGCAGCGCCGACTCGCAGTCCGCGACCTCCTCTGGCGCGCACGTCGTCCACAGTGCCCACGGCCCCACGGGCGTGGCGACGAACCACTGCAGGTGGACCGGGTCGAGCGCGGTCGCGGCCGACGTCGTGAGTTCGATCCGCAGCGCCTCGCCCAGCGGGTGGTCAGCCCGGCCGAGGGAGCGGATGGTGAGGCCGACGGCCTGCGGGTCCACCCCGTAGCGCCAACCGGGGATTGGCCCGTGCGTATCGTCCGCCATGGCGTCCTCCTTTCCACGGGATCTTGGCGATCCGCGCCGTGGTCGGAAAGGGGCCTGTGGCCCCAAGCGCCGGACCGGGTTCGACCCCCGCAGGCGGGCCTGCGGGGGTCTTGGGCTGGGCGAGGACTAGCTGATCCGGGGGAAGGTGGCCCGCGACCGCTTCACGAACTTGCCGGCGCCCCTGCGGCCGGTGAACTCGCCATTGCGCACGATCACCGAGCCGCGGCTCATCACGATGTCCGATCCGCCCTGGACCGACATCCCCTCGTAGCACGAGTAGTCGACGTCCATGTGGTGGGTCGTGGCCGAGAGCACGTGCTGGCGGTTGGGGTCGTAGACCACGATGTCCGCATCTGACCCGACGGCGATGGCGCCCTTCTTCGGGTACATGCCGAACATCTTGGCCGGCGCGGTGGAGACGACCTCCACCCAGCGCTCCTTGCTGAGCTTGCCGTCCACGACCGCCTGGTGCATCAGGTCCACGCGCTCCTCGACGCCCGGCACCCCGTTGGGGATCTTGCGGAAGTCACCCCTGCCCATCTCCTTCTGCCCGTGGAAGTCGAACGGGCAGTGGTCGGTGCCGACGAGCGCGAGGTCGTCGCGCTTGAGCGCGTTCCACAGCTCAACCGCGTGATCCGGGGTGCGGAGGGGCGGCGAGCACACGAACTTGGCGCCCTCGAAGCCGTGGCCCAAGTCGTCCAGCGTGAGGTACAGGTACTGCGGGCAGGTCTCCGCCCACGCCATGGCCCCGCGGCCGCGGGCCTCCACCAGCGCCTTGAGGGCCTCCTTGGCCGACATGTGGACGAAGTAGACCGGGGCTCCGGCGACCTCGGCCATCCGGATGACGCGGTAGGTGGCCTCGCCCTCCATCCGGCTGTCTCGTGCGAGGCCGTGGCCGATGGGGTCCGTCACGCCCTTGGCGATCTGCTCGGCGGCCAGGATGTCGATGACCGGCCCGTTCTCGGCGTGCATCAGGATGAGGCCGCCGTTCTTGGCGGTCTGCTTGAGGGCCCGGAAGATGTGGTCGTCCGGCGAGTAGAACACGCCCGGATAGGCGGTGAACAGCTTGAAGTCCGGGACGCCCTCGTCCACCAGCTGGTCCATCTCGACCAGCGTGGCGTCGGTGACATCCGACATGATCATGTGGAAGCCGTAGTCGGCCACGGCCATGCCCTCGGCGAGGGCGAACCACTTGTCGAGACCCTGGTGCAGCGTCTCGCCCTTCGACTGGACGGCGAAGTCCACGATGGTGGTGGTCCCGCCGAAGGCCGCGGCTCGGGTGCCGGTCTCGAAGTCGTCCTTCGCGAAGGTGCCGCCGAACGGCAGCTTCATGTGCGTGTGCGCGTCGATCCCACCGGGGATCAGGTACCTGCCAGCTGCATCGATCACCTCGTCAGCCGTGATGCTGGCGGCGAGGTTGGCGCCGATCTGCACGATCGTCTCGCCCTCGACGAGCACGTCCGCGGAGTACGAGCCGTCGGCCGTGACGATGGTGCCATTGGCGAACAGGGTGCGCATCCTACCTCCTTGCGCTCGCGGTCCCCACCGGCTGCACCCGTCAGCGAGGTGGCACGTGTCAGGTCATCGTAGACCCGCGCAAGGGGCGCAGGACGGTCCGCGTGGCGTGTCGTAGAGGGCCACTCGGCGCGGAGCCGATGGCGGGGCGCTGCCTTCGTGGGCCTCTGCGAGGCGTCACCTCTGGCCGAGCAGGCCGGCCCCAAGGCGGAAGAGGAGCACCCCGCCGGCCGCCGCTGCCGCCACGAGCGAGGTGATGAACGCGATCAGGTCGCGGGCGCGCCGACGCCGGTACTCGCGTCGGGCGCTTGGGCCCTCCTCCTCCCAGCGGGGGTTGCGTCGACGGGACGGGAACAGTGACGGCATGGACGAACCTCCGCCCGGGATTGTCCTGCGCGCGCCGACTGGGGTCGAGGGAGACATCCCTCCCAGTACCAAGATGAGCTCCCGCCACCGCACGCCGCGCGCTTGGCGCCGTCCCCTTCGACCGGCTCGCCCCGGGTCAGCCCTTCAGCGCCGGGATGATCTCGCGGCCGTAGACCTCCAGCTGCTCCTCCTCGTTCCCGTTCATCAGGTAGAGGTTGAACTGGTCCACGCCGGCGTCCTCCAGCTCGCGCAGCCGGGCGATGTGGCGCTCCGCGGGGCCCACGAGGCAGAACCGGTCGACAATCTCGTCCGACACGAACGACGCGTTCGAGGAGCCGACCTCCGCGTGGTGCAGGTAGTCGTAGCCCTCGCGGTCGTGGATGTAGGTCGTGAGCTCCTCGGGCAGGTCCTCGCGGGGGTACTTGTTCACGAGGTCAACGACGTGGTTGGACACGAGGGCCGGGAACCAGCGCGTTCGGTCGCGGCCGTCGGCGAGGTCGCCCACGTGCGCCGGCGCCGCGGCCATGACCTTGACCGCCGCGGCATCGCGGCCGGAGGCCTCCGCTGACGCTCGTACCTGGGACACGAACCAGCGGACGAGGTCCGGGTCGCCGATCTGGAGCATCGCGCCGTCCGCGATCCGTCCCGTCAGCTTGAGGGCCACCGGCCCGTAGCCGGCGATCCAGACGGGCAGCCGGTGCTCGCCGCTCACCCACGGCAGCTCCAGCGCAGCGCCCTCGAACTCGATGGAGCGCCCCTCGGCCAGCGCCCGGATCACGTGGACGGCCAGCTCGAGGTCCTTCATCGACGTCGGCGCCTTGCCCAGGACCCGTCGGGCCGAGTCGCCGCGGCCGATGCCCAGGTCCATCCGCCCGCCCGAGAGCTCCTGGAGCACCGCGAGCGCGGAGGCCGTCACGGACGGCTCGCGCGTGCCCGGGTTGGTCACGCAGGTGCCCAGGCGCATGTGCGTCGTGGCCTGCGCCATCAGCGTCAGGAGGGGGTACGGATCGCGCCACAGGACGTGCGAGTCGAACAGCCAGCCGTAGGTGAACCCGGCGGACTCGGCCTGCTTCGTCAGCGCGATCGTGCGCTCGATCGAGTGTTCCGGCTTGAGCGTGAACCCGAACTGCATCGCATCCTCCGCCCGGGGGACGCCCCGGAGAATCGGACGGCTCGGCTGCCCTCCTCCTGACAGCCGAGCCGCGCGGGATCATACCCGATGGCCGGCCAGTGTCGAACCTCTGGTTCGCGCGGTCCGGCCGGGTGCCGCTGGCGCCAGGCCTACGGCTTCACGAGGTCGCCGTACATGTCGGGCCGGCGATCGCGGTAGAACTGCCAGGTCTGGCGGACCTTCGAGATCAGGTCCAGGTCCAGGTCGCGGAGGATGAGCTCCTCGTTGTAGGGGCTGCCCACGGCGCCCACGAACTGGCCGAGCGGATCGACGAAGTAGCTCTGGCCGTAGAAGTCGTCCGGTCCGATCTCCTTCTCGATGCCGACGCGGTTGATCGTGCCGACGAAGTACCCGTTGGCGAGCGAGTGGCTGACCTGCTCGACGCGCCACAGGTACTCGGACAGGCCGCGCGAGGTGGCGGACGGGATCAGGACGATCTCGGCGCCATTGACCCCCAGCGCGCGGGCGCCCTCCGGGAAGTGGCGGTCGTAGCAGATGTAGACGCCGACCTTGCCGACGGCCGTCTGGAAGACCGGGTACCCGAGATTGCCGGGCCGGAAGTAGAACTTCTCCCAGAACCCCTCGACGTGCGGGATGTGCGTCTTGCGGTACTTGCCCAGGTACGTGCCGTCAGCGTCGATGACCGCGGCGGTGTTGTAGTAGATCCCGCTGGTCTGGCTGTCCTCCTCGTACATCGGCACGACGAGGACCATGCCCGTCTCCCGCGCCAGCGACTGGAAGCGCTTGGTCGTGGGGCCGTCGGGGATCAGCTCGGTGTAGGAGTAGTACTTCTTGTCCTGCACCTGGCAGAAGTAGGGCCCGTAGAACAGCTCCTGGAAGAGCATGAACTGGGCGCCCTGCTTCTTCGCCTCGTGGACGTACTGCTCATGCTTCTGGATCATCGACTCCTTGTCGCCGGTCCAGGTAGCCTGCAGGAGTGCGCCTCGGACGATACGGGGCATCGCAAACAGCCTCCTCGAAGAGCGTAGCGCTGTGGGCTGGCCGACCCGCTCACCGGGGCGGCGAGCCCGCGGGCGATGGGCGCCCGCAGCGGTGAATGGCGAGAGCATACGCCGCTGACTGTGCAGGGGCAGGGCCGTTCGGGCCGGGCCGAACGGCGGGTCGCGCATCGATCCAGCAGCCTCCGGCGATCGGCGCGATGATCCGGGCTCCCGTCCCGGCAGCCGTGTCCGGGCACCGGGCCGGAAGGGGACCGACGATGGATTCCGAGACCGCGCGCGCCGCGACCGATGCCGCTCTGGCTCGGGCCGCGGACCTCGCCCGGGCCTGGACGGGCGGACTCGACGACCGACGGGTGGGGCCAGCGGCCAGCGTGGGCGAGCTCCGGTCACGGCTGGGAGGCCCGCTGCCCGAGCGTGGCGAGGACCCCGTCGCCACGCTCGAGGCGCTGGCCGTCGGCGTCGAGGGCGGCCTGATCGCGAGTGCCGGGCCGCGCTACTTCGGCTTCGTCATCGGCGGCGGGCTGCCTGCCGCCCTGGGCGCCGACTGGCTGGCGAGCGCCTGGGACCAGAATGCGGTCATGCACGCCACCGGGCCGGCGGCCGCCGTGGTCGAGGAGGCGGCCGGGGCATGGGCCGCGGAGTTGGTGGGCCTGCCGGCCGGCGTGTCGGTCGGGTTCACGACCGGCGCCACGATGGCCTCGTTCACGGCGCTCGCCGCGGGACGCCACGCGCTCCTCGAGGCCGCCGGCTGGGACGTGGAGACCTTGGGGCTCTTCGCAGCCCCGGAGATCCCGGTTGTCGTGGGCGAGGAGGCCCACGTCACGATCCACGTCGCGCTCCAGATGCTGGGCATGGGCCGGGATCGCGTGGTCCGCGTCGCGACCGACGCGCAGGGCCGGATGCGCGCCGCCGCCCTCGCCGATGTCCTCGCAGGCATCGACCGTCCGGCCCTCGTGTGCGCGCAGGCGGGCAACGTCAACACCGGCGCCTTCGACCCGCTGCCCGAGATCGCCGACCTCGTCCGGGGCAACGGCGGCTGGCTCCACGTCGACGGGGCATTCGGCCTGTGGGCGGCCGCAGACCCCGCGCACCGGCACCTGCTTGCGGGCGTCGAACGGGCCGACTCCTGGACCACCGATGCGCACAAGTGGCTCAACGTGCCCTACGACTCGGGTCTCGTGTTCACCGCACACCCGGCGGCCCACCACGCAGCGATGACGCTCGGGGCGTCCTACTACGTCGAGACCGCCGGCGGTGAGCGTGACCCGTACAACTGGGTCGCCGAGTCGTCGCGGCGGGCTCGGGGGTTCGCCGTCTGGGCGGCGATCCGCTCGCTGGGCCGCGACGGGGTCGCGGACTTGGTCGCGCGCACCTGCGATCTCGCGCTCCGGTTCGCCGCGGGTCTCGACGGCGCCCCGGGCCTCGGCGTCCGCGTGCTCAACGACGTCGTGCTCAACCAGGTGCTGGTCCGATTCGAGGATCCGTCCGGCGACGCGGCCGCCGGTGACGCGCGCACCGACGCGATCATCGCGGCAGTCCAGGCCGACGGCACGCTGTGGCTGGGCGGCTCCGCGTGGCACAGCCAGCGCGTGATGCGGATCTCCGTGTCGGGGTGGCGCACCACCGCCGGGGACGTGGACCGTTCTCTCGAGGTCATCCTGCGCCTCGCGGGCAAGATCCCCGCCGCACCGGGCGCCCAGCCGACCGGCCCCCGCATCCAGGGCGCCGAGGACCCGCCGCGAGCGGACGGCGCTGTGCTGTAATGGGCTCCATCGCGCCTCGTCGCAACCGCACGGGCCGCCCGCACCGCGGCCCGACTGGAGGATCCATGGGCATCAGCGCCGCGCCGCGCATGACCAGCGAGGAGATCGTCTCGCTGTCCCGCGCCCACACCGTCTTCTCCTGGTCGATCCAGGGGCAGCTCGATCCGCTCGCGATCGACCGCGCCGAGGGCGTCTACCTCTACACGCCCGAGGGAAGGCGGATCCTCGACTTCAATGCGCAGCTGATGTCGGTCAACATCGGCCACGGCGACCGGCGGGTCATCGACGCCATCCATGAGCAAGCGTCCAAGCTCCAGTTCGTCCAGCCGGCGTTCGCCACCGAGATCCGCGCTCGCCTGGGCGCCAAGCTCGCCGAGATCCTGCCGGGCGACATGAACAAGGTGTTCTTCAC
>JBBIIL010000007.1:25540-31756 GCA_037446495.1 Chloroflexota bacterium
GTGGGCGCGCACCGCAGCATCGGCCTGTTCGGCATCCTGGACCTCGTCCGCTCGCAGGACCCCTGGACGCCGATCACGCCGTTCAACGGCACGTCGGACGAGATGAAGGCGATCGGCAAGTTCTTCCGCGACAACGGCCTGTACACGATGATCGCCAACAACTCCATCCACACGAACCCGCCGCTGTGCATCAACGAGGACCAGCTGGCGGAGGGCTTCGCGATCATCGACAAGGCGCTCGACATCGCGGACCAGGCCGTCAAGGGCTGATCCGCGTCCCAGCGTCCTGGGGGCGACGGCCGGCTCCATATGGGGCCGGCATGTCGACCTCGGTGACGCCGAGGTCGACCGTCGCGGGGCGGCACGTTCACGCAGGCATCACGGCCGCGGGCACCGGAGGGACCGACTGGGGGGAGGCAGAGCGCCGCGCGCGTCATGGCGTCTCAATCGGGCCGATCCGGTGGCGGATGACCTCGTGCCGCGAACCTGAGCGAACCCGCTCGACATGCAACCAACCCGGTTCTTGACGACGCGGCCAGCCTCGCGGATGCTCCAGCCATGCCGACCCTGCCCGCTCCCGCCAGCCTCGCCCGCCCGATCATCGCCGACGGCGCCATGGGCACCGCCCTGTTCGCCGGCGGCATGCCTGTAGGAGAGGCGCCGGAGGCCTGGCTGCTGACCGCTGAAGGGCGGCGCATGATCGAGGGCGTGCACCGCGCCCACGCTGATGCGGGTTCCGGGCTCATCTTGACCTGCACGTTCGGCGCCAATTCGATCCGGCTTGCCGACTCGGAGATCGCCGGGCGCACCGCCGATGTGGCCGGCGCCGCCGTCGCCACTGCTCGCGCCGCGGTCGGTCCAGACCGGATCGTCGCGGGGTCGATGGGGCCCACCGGCGGCCTGCTCGTCCCCTACGGACTGCTCGACGCCGGCGAGGTGCGTGAATCGTATGCTCAGGAGGCGGCCGCGCTCGCCGAGGCGGGCGTGGACGTGATCTGGGTCGAGACGATGATGGACCTCAACGAGGCGATCGCCGCTGTCGAGGGCGCGAAGCAGGGGGCGCCTGGGGTCCCCGTGATCTGCACGCTCGTGTTCGCTCAGCGGAACCGCACCATGTTCGGCAATCCCGCCGAGGAGGCGGCCGACCGGCTCGTTGAGCTTGGCGTGGCCGGCATCGGTGCCAACTGCGGCGATGGCTGGGCGCCGGTTGAGGCCGTCATCCCGATCCTCGCCGCGCACGCGCCCGGCCTGCACGTCGTGGCCAAGGCGAACGCTGGCATCCCGTCGGGCACCGCCGAGGGCGTCACGACCTACCCGGGCACGCCCGAGGAGGCGGCTGCCTATGCCCGCCGCGTGGCCGACATGGGGGCGACCATTGTCGGCGGCTGCTGCGGCACAACGGCCGCCCACGTGGCGGCGATCGCGGGCGCGCTCGCCGACTGAGGCGCCGTCCGGCAGGCGGCCGCCGAACGACCCGGCGAGGGGGCGGCCATAGGGGGATACTGCACACCCAACGCCCGAAGGGAGCAACCCGCGATGATCCGAAGCCTGCTGTCCGCCCTGGTCGGCGGCGTGGTCCTATTCGTCTACCTGCTGATCTGGAACGCGACCAACTTCACGACGGCGGTCCCCGCATTCGCCATTGCTGGCCTCGTGGCCGCCGTAGGGACGTGGCTGTGGCCGTTCTTCATTGGCATCTGGTTCATGCGGCGCGCCAGAGGTCGCCGGGACGCCAAGATCGAGTCCGAGGTCGAGAAGCGGATGACGCAGGGCAAGTAGCCCGGCAGAACCGTCCGCAGCGGGCGCGCGGTGCCGGCCCGCGCGCCCGGCCCCGCCGCTACGGCGTGACGATCGCGAAGTCCGGGTCCGGTGCGTCGAGCACGCCCATCAGCCGGCCGAGCGCGGCCTGGTCGCCCTCCATGGCCACGCCGTCCAACCTCCCGGCGAGCAGCCCCACGAGCGCGGGCCGCGGCAGCCGCAGCACGAGGTCCGCGCCCTCGACGGGCGCCGCCCGGTGGACGAGGACGCCGTTACGGAGCTCGAGGCGGAAAACGTCCCCCGTGTCGGTAAGCGCCACGCCGATCACAAGGTGCTCGGCCCAGGCCCTGGGCCCGTTCACACGAATGGCGATGGCGTCGAAGATCTGCTCCGCGCTCAGCGCCAGCAGCATGTCCGGCGACGTGGTGACCGGCGTCCCGAAGGAGCCGTGACGCAGCTCGTGGGCGCCGGCGAGGTACGCCGAGCGCCAGGTTCCGTTCTCGGCCAGGAAGCCCAGCTGCTCGAGGGCGTCCGCAAGGAGCGCCTTCGCCTCGGCCTGGTCGGGCTCGGCGAACACGAGGTGGCTGAGCACCTCCGCGGCCCACCGGAGGTCGCCGGCGTCGAAGGCCTCGCGCCCCACGCGGAGCACCGTGTCGGCGCCGCCGATCGCGGCCACGTACCGCCGGCCCGCCTCGACGGGCGGGTGCTGCCAGAGGTGCGCCGGGTTGCCGTCGTACCAGCCCATGTAGCGCTGATAGATGGCCTTGGTGTTGTGGCTCACAGTCCCGTAGTAGCCGCGGGCGTGCCACGCCGACTCGAGCGCCGGGGGCATCGCCATCGCCTCGGCGATCTCCGCGCCCGTCATGCCCTGGTTGAGCATCCGCAGCGTCTGGTCGTGGAGGTAGGCGTAGAGGTCGCGCTGCTCGGAGAGGAACCGGACCGCCCGCTCGCGGCCCCAGGTCGGCCAATGGTGGGACGCGAACACGACGTCCATCCGGTCGCCGAAGAGACCGATCGCCTCCGTGATGTACCGCGCCCAGTTGCGCGCGTCACGCACGAGCGCGCCGCGGAGCGTCAGGATGTTGTGGAGTGTGTGGGTGGCGTTCTCCGCCATGCACAGCGCGCTGAGGCCCGGCAGCAGCAGGTTCATCTCCGCGGGGGCCTCGGTGCCCGGGGTGAGCTGGAACTCCATGACCACGCCGTCGACCGTGCGGGTCTCACCTGTCCGCGTGATGACGTCCGTGGGCGCGATGAGCGAGACCGTCCCCGAGGACGTCGTCTGCGCCAGGCCGGCACCGACTTGCCCCTCCGGGCCCCGCGGCAGCGCCACGCCGTACATGTACGCCGCCCGCCGCGTCATCGCCGCGCCGGCGTAGACGTTCTCTGCGATCGTGTGCTCCATGAAGCCGTCGGGCGCGATCACGGTGCACCGGCCGGCGTCGACGTCCTCCTGGGTCGTCACGCCCTTCACGCCGCCGAAGTGGTCCACGTGGCTGTGCGTGTAGACGACCGCGACGACCGGCCGGTCGCCCCGGTGCTCGCGGTACAGGGCGAGGGCCGCCGCGGCGGTCTCCGACGAGATGAGGGGGTCGATGACGACCACGCCTGTCTGCCCGTCGATGAACGAGATGTTCGAGAGGTCGAAACCGCGGACCTGGTAGATGCCCGGCACCACCTCGAACAGCCCGTCGATCGTGTTGAGCTGCGACTGGCGCCACAGCGAGGGGTGCACCGTCTCCGGCGCGGGCCCCTGGAGGAACGCCCGGTAGGACTCGTTGTCCCAGACCACCCGGCCGTCAGCGGCCCGGATGACGCACGGATCGAGGCGGCCGATAAAGCCGCGGTTCGCGTCCTCGAAGTCGGCGGCGTCGTTGAAGGGCATCGTCGCGAGGGCTTCGGCGTGGGCCTGGCGGATGGGCGCGGCGGCGCGAGACGACATGGCGGGGACCCCTCGTATGCGGTTGTGACGGTGGCTCGCCCGAGCATACGCTGTGGCGCGAAATGCCA
This sequence comes from Chloroflexota bacterium, assembly GCA_037446495.1. Lineage (GTDB taxonomy): Bacteria > Chloroflexota > Limnocylindria > Limnocylindrales > CSP1-4 > CAIXZV01. Next base: position 29,306 of record JBBIIL010000007.1, read on the forward strand.
CCGTCGCGCCGCTGTTAACGATGTGGCGGCGAAGAGGGGAGTCCCAACATGACCCGCACCAAGACCGTCCGCGAGATGGCGACCATCGCGAAGACGCCGATCGAACCTGCGTTCCTCGCCAAGCCCAAGAGTCACCACACGTTAGCCGAGCGCACGGAGCTCGGACGTGCGATGCGGGTGCAGACCCCACGCGAGGCGCACTCCGAGTGGCACCCGCCCGCCGACCGCGCCGATCCCATCGACCTCATCGTCGCGGGCGAGGTCGGCCGCACCGAGGAGCTGTTGCCCATCCGGCACGGGCGGATGCTGGCCACCCCGTTCACGTTCTACCGCGGGGCGGCGGCCGTCATGGCCGCGGACCTCGCGACCACGCCGCGGACCGGCTACACCGTGCAGGCCTGCGGCGATTGTCACCTGCTCAACTTCGGCGCGTTCGCCACACCCGAGCGGCGGATCATCTTCGACATCAATGACTTCGACGAGACGTTCCCCGCTCCCTGGGAGTGGGACCTCAAGCGGCTCGCCGGGAGCTTCGTGGCGGCGAGCCGAGCCAACCGCCACGGCCCGCCGGACGAGATCGCTGCGGTCGAGGCGCTCGTGCGCTCATACGCAGCCAGCATGGCCGAGCTGGCCGAGATGCCGGCGCTCGACGTGTGGTACTCGTTCGTTGACTGGCACGACATCATCGCTGGGACGCAGGACAGCACACTGCGCCGAAAGCGAACGCAGGTGCTCAACAAGGCCATGGCGCGTGACCACGCCGCCGAGTTCGTCAGGCTGGCCCACTACGTGGACGGCGTCCCACGGATCAAGGACAAGCCGCCGCTGCTATTCCACCCGGAGGAGTTCCAGACCCCCGAGTACCGCGAGTTCATCGCCGAGAACATCGTCCGCTACCGCGAATCGCTCGCCCCCGACAAGCGGATCCTGTTCGATCGCTACGAGATGGCGGACCTCGCGATCAAGGTCGTGGGCGTCGGCAGCGTGGGCACGCTGTGCACAGTCGCCCTGCTGTTCGCGGCTGAGGGCGATGCGCTGTTCCTCCAGGTCAAGCAGGTGATGCCATCGGTGCTCGAGCCGTATGCGGGCAGGAGCCCGTTCGCCTCGGACGGCGAGCGGGTCGTGTTCGGCCAGCGGCTGATGCAGGCGGCGTCGGATGTGTTCCTCGGCCACATGGTGGGTGCGTCCGGCAACCATTACTTCGTGCGCCAGCTGCGCGACGTGAAGGTCCGCCCGATGGTGGAGCTCTACACGCCCCAGAACATGGCCGACTTCGCCCGGACCTGTGGCGGGGCACTCGCGCGCGCCCATGCCCGTTCCGGGGACCCGGCCGTCCTGTCGGGATACCTGGGCAAGGGCCGGGTGCTGGCCAAGGCGATCGGCGAGTTCGCCGTCAAGTACGCTGCCCAGAACGAGGCCGACCACGCCGCCCTGATCGAGGCGGTGCGCGAGGGCCGCCTCGAAGCGACGTTCGACTAGGCGTCGCCGCGGTCGAGGAGCGTGTCCGCCCGAGGTTGGGCGCCCCCGGCGGGCAGAACGTCGGAGGAGGCACCCGCAGCTCTGCCCTTGCCGTGGGCGGCCGGCGCGTGAGGGCCTCGCGCCGGTAGGATGGCGCGATGAGCTCTCTCGACTTGAGCCGCTTCGACGCACTCACCTTCGACTGTTACGGCACGCTCATCGACTGGGAGCGCGGGATTCTCAACGCGTTCCAGCTGGTGCTGTCGCGCTTCGAGGCGTCGCCCACCGAGGACCAGCTGCTCGAGCGGTTCGCCGTGCACGAGGCCGAGATCGAGCGCGGCGTCTACCGCACCTATCGCGAGGTGCTCGCCGCCTCGGCCCGCGGCGTGTGCGCGGACCTGGGCGTGGACCCGAGCGACGCCTCGATCGTCGAGTTCGCCGCGTCCGTCGGCGAATGGCCTGCGTTCCCGGACTCGGCCGCCGCGCTCCGCCGCCTGCGGGCCACGTTCAGGCTGGGCGTCCTGACCAACTGCGATGACGACCTGTTCGCGGCGTCGAACCGGCGGCTCGGCGTGGCGTTCGACTGGATCGTCACCGCGCAGCAGGCCCGGGGCTACAAGCCGCGCCCCCAGAACTTCGACGTCCTGTTCGCCGCGGTGGACGTTCCTCGGGAGCGGATCCTGCACGTCGCGCAGAGCTTGTTCCACGACCACGCCCCGGCCAAGGGGCTGGGCATGACCACGGTCTGGATCGACCGCCGCCACGACAAGTCCGGCTTCGGCGCCACGCTGCCCGCCGACGCGGAACCCGACATGGTCTTCCCCGACATGCAGTCCTTCGCGGACGCGGCGCTGGGCTGAGCGCGAGCGGCAGACCGCCGGAGGCGGCGCGCAGGCCAGGGCAGGCGTGACCACCCGCGGCGCGATAGGCTGCTGAGCTGTGGACAGGCCTCGAGGGGTTGAGCCAGGGGTTGAGCGGTGACAGCCGGGCGAG
>JBBIIL010000007.1:31856-43673 GCA_037446495.1 Chloroflexota bacterium
TTCACCCTGGCGGTGTCGAGCCCGGCCGAGTGGCTGAGCCTGCTGCTGTTCCTCATCGTGGCGGTGGTGATCGGCCGACTGGCGTCCCTCCAGCGGGAGCGCGCGGAGGAGGCGGACCGCCGGGTTCGCGAGGGCGTGGCGCTCGTGGCGATGAGCCGTGACGTGGCGATGGCGTCCACCTTCGGCGAGGCAGCCGCCGAGATCGCCCTCCGGCTCCAGGCCGACGCCGAGATGGACGAGGTCTGGGTGGAGGCCGCCGACACCCCGGGCCGCGCCATTGCGTGGACGGGCAACGTGCCGCCCGCGAACCCGGGCAGTCCGTGGACGCTCGTCCGGTCCGAGGACGACGACACGACGGAGTGGATCAGGCTCCACGGCGGCGCGACCGCGGTGGCTGCCGACGGCGGGGCGCCTGCGCACTACTTGGTGGCCATCGACGCGGGCGACGTCCGTGCCGGCTGGATCCACGCGCTCCGTGCTCCCGAGTCCCCACGTCCCGGCCGCGGCGCCCGCCGCCTGCTGGCGCTCGCCGCGGACCAGCTGGCCATCGCGCACCGACGCGACGTCCTGCGCGAGGAGCTGACCGCTGTCGAGGTGGCTCGCCAGAGCGATGCGCTGCGCGGCGCGATCCTCGACTCCGTCTCGCACGACCTCCGCACGCCGGTCGCCTCGATCCGCGCCCTGGCCGGTGGGCTGGCCGACGCGGCACCGGACCTGGAGGCAGCCGAGGTCCGGGCCACCGCAGAGAAGATCGACGCCGAGGGGGAGCGGCTGGGCGGCCTCGTCAACGGTCTGCTCGACATGGGGCGCATCCAGTCAGGCGCCATCCGCCCGGACCTGCGCCCCTACGACCTCGCCGAGCTGGTCGAGACCACCATGCGCCACCACCCATCCGACCGTGCCGCCCGCCGGGTCGAGCTGGGCGTCCCGGACGACCTGCCGCCGGTGCTCGCAGACGCCGTGCTCATCGATGTCGCGCTCGGCAACATCGTCGACAACGCGGTCGCCCACACGCCGGTCGACTCGCGGGTGCGCGTCACCGCGGCGATGGATGCCCCAGGCTGGGCCCTGCTCGCGGTGGACGACGCTGGCCCTGGCGTCCCCGCCGACGCGCTGCCGCACCTCTTCGATCGGTTCTACCGGGTCCGCGCCGAGCAGGAGGGCTCGCGCCACGGGATGGGTCTGGGGCTGGCCATCGCGAAGGGGTTCGTCGAGGCGATGAACGGGACGGTGTCGGCCGAGGCGAGCGAGCTCGGAGGTCTGGGCATCCGGATCCGGCTCCCGCTGGCGCCGGAGGAGGACGTGGCGTGAGCGGCGCCCACCTGCTGCTGGTGGAGGACGACGCAGTGGCCCGGGCTGCAGTGGCGCAGAACCTCGTCGGCCACGGGTATGCGGTGGCCGTGGCCGAGGATGCCGCGGCCGCCCTGCGCTCCTGGGACGCGGCCCGCCCCGACGCCATCGTGCTGGACCTCGGGCTGCCGGACCTCGACGGGATCACGCTCATCCGCCGGGTGCGCCGCGAGGCCGCCACGCCGATCCTCGTGCTCTCCGCCCGAGGCCGAGAGGCGGACAAGATCGAGGCGCTCGAGGCCGGTGCCGACGACTACGTGACGAAGCCCTACGGCATCGGCGAGGTGCGCGCGCGGATCGCGGCGCTGCTGCGGCGGGCCGGCGGCTCGGCAGGAGAGCCGTCGGGGGTGCTGCGCAACGGATCGATCACGCTCGACCCGGCCCACCGCCTCGTCACGGTGCGCGGCGAGGAGCTCGACCTCACCCCGCGCGAGTACGAGCTGCTCAAGCAGATGCTGGGCGCGCCCGGCCGCGTGCTCACTCGTGGCCGCCTGCTCCGGGCAGTCTGGGGCACGGCCTACAGCGACGAGGGCCACTACCTCCACGTGTACGTCTCGCGGCTGCGCCGCAAGCTGGCCGCCGCCGATCCGGATGGCGACGCGAAGGACCTGGTGGCCGCCGAGCCGGGCGTGGGCTACCGCGTCCGCGAGGTCCCGACGGCCTGAGGCGACGTCCCGTCGTCAACGACCAGCGCGCAGGGCGCATCGTCAGTTGACCAGACCGGTGTGACGGACAGGCGATGCAGGCCCGCCCGAGCCCGCGCCGCCTCGAGGACGGCGGTGCCCAGCGGCAGGTTGACCACGGTCACGCGCATCGCCACCCCCCGCCGCACCATCGCGATGGCCGAGTCCACGAGCCGCAGCTCGCGGTCGATCTCCGCCTGGAGCGCCTGCTCGGTCAGCGTGTCCATCGCGCCGTCCCTACCGCGGCCGCCGGAACGGCACGTCGGCCACGAGGATCCCCGGGTGCCCGGTCAGCGCGTCGCGCAGGCGGTAGGCGCTCTGGTTGTAGAGGAAGCGCTCCCACCAGTGCTTGATGATCCGCTCGGGGATGAGCACGATCGTCACGACCGATGGGTCCTTCTCTGCGGTCAGCTCGAGATACCGGATCAGCGGCCGCACGAACTCGCGGTACGGCGACTCCACGATCACCAGGTCCACACCCTGGACCTGTGACTCGAATCGCGAGCGGAACGTCTCGGCGGCCGCGAGGTCGTCGGTGACGTGGACGGCGACGACGCTCTTGGACATCGTCAGGCCCAGCTTGATGGCCTGGATGGCGTCCCGGCGCATGTCCTGCATCGGGATGATGACCCGCTGGCCGCGGCTGGGAGGACCGATGACCGCTTCGGGCCGGACGTGCAGCTCGACCTGCGCGCCGTGGTACTCGCGGCCGATGAGCAGCATCAGCGCCACCAGCACCGGCACGATGATCAGCACGATCCAGGCGCCCAGCGCGAACTTCGCGATCGCGAAGATGACGACCACGATAGCGGTGACCACCGCCCCCACGCCGTTGATCGTGGCGCTCTTCCGCCAGCCCGGTCCCTTCTCGGTCCACCAGTGGCGGACCATGCCCGACTGCGAGAGGGTGAACGAGGTGAACACGCCGATCGCGTACAGCGGGATCAGGCGGTTGACGTCGCCCATGAACACCACGACCAGCAGGATCGACACCACCGCGAGGGCGACGATCCCCGAGTTGAAGGCCAGCCGCTCGCCGCGGAAGGCGAACTGGCGGGGGAAGAACCCGTCGCGGGCCAGGATGGACGAGAGCCGCGGGAAGTCCGCGAAGCTGGTCTGCGCTGCCAGGATGAGGACTCCCATCGTGGCGAACATGAGGACGTAGTAGAGCGGCGACCGGCCGTTGAACACGGCCTGGGCGATCTGCGAGAGGATCGAGTCGTTGGTGCTCGGAATGGCCCCGGTGACGCCGGCGAGCCAGCTCATGCCCAGGAACATGACCCCCAGCAGCGTCGCCATGATGATCATCGTCATCTGGGCGTTCTTCCACTCGGGCGGCTTGAACGCCGGCACGCCGTTGGCCACGGCCTCGGTGCCCGTCATGGCGGAGCAGCCGTCGGCGAAGGCGCGCATCAGGAGCAGCACGCTGATGCCCTCGACGGGCGGCGCGAACGGCTGCGTCACCGGGGCCTGCAGGTGGTCGCCCAGCGCGGTCCGCACGACGCCCATGCCGATCAGCAGCAGCATCGAGCCCAGGAAGATGTACGTCGGCGCGGCGAACGCGGTGCCGCTCTCCTTGAGGCCGCGCAGGTTCACGATCGTGACCGCCACGATGCAGCCGACGATCACCGGGACCATCCACTCCTTGGGGAACAGGAGCGCGGACTGGAGGTTGTACACGCCGGCCGAGACCGAGACCGCCACTGTCAGCACGTAGTCCACGAGCAGTGACGCCGCAGCGACCAGGCCTGGCAGGACGCCGAGGTTGGCGTGGGCCACGATGTAGCTGCCCCCGCCGTTGGGGTAGGCGCGGATCGTCTGGCGGTAGCTGAACGTGACCAGGATGAGCAGGCCCACGATGAGGAACGAGATCGGCAGCATGAAGCCGAAGGCGGCGGTGCCGGCGATTGCGAGCGTGACCAGGATCGCCTCGGTGGCGTAGGCGACCGAACTCATCACGTCCGATGAGAACATCGGCAGCGCCTTCCACTTGGGCAGGCGCTGGTCCAGCTCCTCATGCGTGGACAGGACCCGGCCGAAGACCAGGCGCCGGGCGCCGAAGCCCAGCCGCCCCGCTCGCGACGAGGGCTCGATGGCCGCGGCCCGGGCGACGATCGTGCCCTGCTCGCCGTAGCGGAAGTAGCGGGCCTCGGGTCGGTTGACCCGGACGCGGCGGTCGCCGGGCTTGCGGCCGGACCGCGGGATCCGGCTCGGGACGCCGGGTCGCGGGCCGGCGTCCGGCTGGTCAGCCACGGGGGGCCCTGGCTGTCGGGAGGGTGCCCGCCGGGGCCCGGCCGGGCTGCCGTGTGATGGTTCGCGTGGACCGGTTCACTCTGTGCTCCGACGCCGATCTGGGCGCTGGCGTCATGCGCGGACGGGCTCTGGGGACCTGCGAAAAGCAACGGTACTCGGGCGCCCACGCTCGGCTGGCCGCCTGCACCTCGGATCCGCTCAACAAGGCCTCAACAAGGGGCGGTGGCCAGGCAGGCCTGCCCGGTGGATCACCCGCGACGAACGTCCACCAGGTGGACCTCGAGGTCCGGGTCGATGCGCAGCAGCTGCTCGGCGAGCGTCCCGTGGCGGAGGCGGGTCAATCCGCCGACAGGTTCGTGCGGCAGGACGACGTGGGTGGGGCGACGGGCCACCACGGCGGCCTCGAGCCCGGCGGCGGCATCCTCGGCCTCGATCCTGAGCACCTCCGCGCCAAGGTCCACGGCGTCGTCGAGCGCCTCCTGGATGTCGCGGCGCCGGTCGTACGGGAGGCGGGCGGCCGCGGGACTGTCCACCACCAGCGCGATGAGCGCGCCGTGGAGCAGCGCCGCGACGCGAGCCGCCCGGCGCACGGCCTTCGGCGCAGCGGGCCCCTCGTCCACCAGGACCAGCACGCGGTCGGTGACCAGCGGGATCGGGGAGGAGCCGGCGGCCTCGAGCTCGCCCTCCACGCTCTGCGCTGCGAGCCTCAGGGCCATCTCCCGCAGCGCCGTCAGGTTCGGCTCCGTGAAGAACCGGTCGAGCGCCACGGTCGCCCGGTCGGGCGGGTACACGTTCCCGTGGCGCATCCGCTGACGCAGCGCGTGCGGGCTCATGTCCACCAGCTCGATCTCGTCGGCGTTCCGCAGCACCTCGTCGGGGAGTCGCTCGTTGACCGGGGCGCCGGTGATCGTGGCCACTGCATCGGCGACGTTCTCGAGGTGCTGGATGTTGAGCGTGGTAACGACGTGGATCCCAGCGTCGCGGATCGCCTCCACGTCCTCCCAGCGCTTCGCGCGCACGGAGCCCGGGATGTTGGTGTGCGCCAGCTCGTCCACGAGCGCCACCGTGGGCCGGCGCGCGATGACCGCCTCCGCGTCCATCTCCTCGAGCGTCACGCCGCGGTAGTCCAGGGTGGTTCGCGGGACAAGCTCCAGGCCCTCGAGCAGCCTGACCGTGCTCGGCCGGCCGTGGCACTCGGCGAAGCCCACGACCAGATCCGTGCCGCGGTCGACGCGGCGGTGCCCTTCCTCGAGCATCCGGTACGTCTTGCCGACGCCCGGTGCCATGCCCAGGTACAGGCGCAGGCGCCCGCGCCCAGGCAGCCCGTCGGCATGGAGGCGCGCGAGCAGCTCATCGGCGCTGGGCCGGACGTCGAAGGCGTCACGCTCGGGGTCGCGCATCGTCGGGCTCAGCCGGCGACGCCCGGTGCGGCGGCACTTGATGAGAGCAGCCCGTCTAGGTCGAGGTTGAGCTCGAGCACGTGGACCCGGGGCTCGCCGAGGAACCCGAGCAGGGGCTGCTCGGTGTGGCGTGCGACCGCGGCCCGGACAGCCTCGGGCGACAATCCGCGGGCCGCCGCCACACGGGCGACCTGGTACTCGGCCGCAGCCGGGCTGATGTCGGGGTCGAGGCCCGACGCTGAGGAGGTCACCAGGTCGACTGGCACGGGGCCGCCGCCGTTGGCCTGCTTCGCCGCGTCCACGGCCGCCGTGATGGTGGCGATCAGGGTCGCACTGGTTGGGCCCAGGTTCGTCCCCGCCGAGCCGCTGGCGTCGTAGCCGTTCGGGCCCGCCGCCGACGGTCGGCCCCAGAAGTACTTCGGGTCGCTGAACGCCTGTCCGATCAGGCTCGAGCCCACGGCCTTGCCGTCGACGACGATCAGCGAGCCGTTGGCCTGGCGCGGGAAGGCGACCTGGGCCACGGCCGTGACGACGGCGGGGTAGACCGCGCCGGTGAGGAGGGTCATCACGGCCAGCAGTGCGACCGCGGGGAACAGGACGTGCCGGAGGAACGAGCGCATGGGTGTCACCTAGGCCAGATGCAGGGCGGTCACGAGGAGGTCGATCGCCTTGATCCCGAGGAACGGGGCGATGATCCCACCCAGGCCGTAGACGAGGAGGTTGCGCCGCAGCAGCTCGCTGGCCGGCGCGGCGCGGAAGGCGACCCCGCGGATGGCGAGCGGGATGAGCGCGATGATGATCAGCGCGTTGAAGATCACCGCCGAGAGGATCGCGCTCTGCGGCGTGGACAGGCCCATCACGTTCAGGGCGCCCAGCTGCGGGTACACCGCCACGAACATGGCTGGCACGATGGCGAAGTACTTCGCCACGTCGTTGGCGATCGAGAATGTCGTGATCGACCCTCGAGTGATGAGCAGCTGCTTGCCGATCGCGATGACCTCGAGCAGCTTCGTCGGGTCCGAGTCGAGGTCCACCATGTTGGCCGCCTCCTTCGCCGCCGACGTGCCGCTGTTCATCGCCAGGCCGACGTCCGACTGGGCCAGCGCGGGGGCGTCGTTGGTGCCGTCGCCCGTCATCGCCACCAGGTGGCCGTCAGCCTGCTCCTTGCGGATGAAGGCGATCTTGTTCTCGGGCGTGGCCTGGGCGATGAAGTCGTCCACGCCCGCCTCGCGGGCGATCGTGGCGGCCGTCCGCTGGTTGTCGCCTGTGATCATCACGGTGCGGATGCCCATCTTGCGGAACTCGGCGAAGCGTTCGACGAGCCCCTCCTTCACGGTGTCCTTGAGCTCGATCATGCCCAGCACGCGCCCGTCGGCGCGGATCGCCAGGGGCGTCGCGCCGGCGTCGGCGATGCGGTCGGCGTCGGCGCGGACCTCGTCGGGCAGCGGGCCGTCGAGGTCGGCCGCGATGGCGTCCACCGCGCCCTTGAGCACGAGGCCGCCGGTCAGGGTGCGGACGCCGCTGGTGCGCGCCTCGGCCCGGAAGGGGATCTCTTCCACGATCGTGGCCTCGAGCGCCGCGAAGCCTGCCTCATCGCCTGCACGGGCGGGCTCGTGCAGCTCGGCGAGCCGCTTGCGCGCCAGGTCCACCACCGAGCGGCCCTCGGGCGTCTCGTCCCGGATCGAGGTGAGCAGGGCGGCCCGAACTGCCTCGGCCTCGGTGACGCCGGGGGCGGGCGAGATGCCAGCCGCGAGGCGGTTGCCATACGTGATGGTGCCGGTCTTGTCGAGCAGGATCACGTCGATGTCGCCTGACGCCTCGACCGCACGGCCGCTCATCGCCAGGACGTTGAACCGGGCGACCCGATCCATGCCGGCGATCCCGATCGCCGACAGGAGCCCGCCGATGGTTGTGGGAATGAGGCATACGAGCAGCGCCACGAGGGCGACCGTGTCGACCGTCGCGCCCGCGAACGCACCGAACGGGCGCAGGGTGACGGTAGCCATGAGGAAGATGATGGTCAGGCCCGCCAGCAGGATCGCGAGGGCGATCTCGTTGGGGGTGCGCTGGCGCTTGGCTCCCTCGACCAGCGCGATCATCCGGTCGAGGAAGGTCTCGCCCGGGTCGGACGTGATCAGGATCACGAGCCGGTCGCTGACGAGCGTGGTGCCGCCGGTGACCGAGCTGCGGATGTCGGTGCCGGGTTCCTTGAGGACCGGCGCGGATTCGCCGGTGATGGCGGCCTCGTTGACGAAGCCGACGCCCTCGATGACGTCGCCGTCGCCCGGGATCGTCTGGCCCTCCTCGACGACGATGATGTCCCCCCTGCGGAGCTCCTTCGAGCCCACCGTCTCGAGCGAGCCGTCGGCGCGGCGCCGCTGGGCGGAGGTCTCTGAGCGTGTCCTGCGCAGGGTGGCCGCCTGCGCGCGCCCGCGAGCCTCGGCGACCGCCTCGGCATAGGTGGCGAACAGCACCGTGAACCACAGCCAGATCGCGATCTGGACCTGGAACCCCGCGCTCGAACCTCCCGGGGAGGTCTGGAGGCCCGTGATGTTGCCCAGCCAGGTGAGCGTCACGAGGGCCGCCGTGATCTCGACCACGAACATGACCGGGTTCCGGATCAGGAGCCGCGGGTCGAGCTTGCGCACGGCGTGCGGAAGTGCCGCGCGCAGGAGGTCGGGGTCGAGCACGCCGCCTGGGCGCGGCGGCCGCTGGCCGGAGGGCTTGGCGCCGCCCATGGTGACGAAGCGCTGGAAGCGGCGCGTGCCGCGTCCGAGGTCGATGGCCATCAGGGTCCGCGCGAGGCTCATCAGAAGGTCTTCCCGGCGTTCTGGAGGAGCTGCTCGACGATCGGGCCCAGTGCGAGCGCTGGGAAGAACGTGAGCGCCCCGACGATGACGATGACGCCGATCAGCAGGACGACCCACAGGACGCCAGTGGTCGGAAACGTGCCCAGCGAGGCGGCGACGCGGCGTTTGGCCGCCATCGAGCCCGCGAGCGCGAGGATCGGGACGATCATGCCGTACCGGCCGATCAGCATCGCCAACGCGCCGGTGATGTTGTAGAAGGGCGTGTTGCCGTTCAGCCCCGCGAACGCGGATCCGTTGTTCCCGGTTTGGCTGGAGTACGCATACAGGATCTCGCTGAAGCCGTGGGGGCCCTTGTTGAGCGGCCCGGCCTGCCCGTCGGGGAGCACGGTCGCGAGGGCGGTGAAGCCCAGGATGCTGGCACCGAGCACGAGCGCGGTGATCATGGCCATCTTGATCTCGTAGGCCTCGACCTTCTTGCCGAGGTACTCGGGCGTGCGACCCACCATAAGTCCGGCGATGAACACCGCGAGGATGGCGCCGATGGTCAGCATCCCGTACATGCCCGCGCCGATGCCACCCGGCGTGATCTCGCCCAGCTCCATGTTGAACAGCGGGACGAGGCCGGAGAGGGGCTGGGCGCTGTCGTGCCACATGGTGACGGCGCCGGTGCTGGTGCCGGTCGTGACGGCCATGAACAGGGCGCTCACTCCCGCGCCGAATCGGGTCTCCTTCCCTTCCATGTTCCCCAGCATGGTCTGATCCACGCCCGCGGGAAACAGCGGGTTGCCCGCCGTCTCGAAGTGCATGGCGAGGAGCGCGCCGGCGCCGAGGACGATCGCCATCGCGGCGAAGAGGGTCCAGCCCTGGCGCTGGCTGCCCGCGTACCGCCCGAAGGTCCAGGTCAGGGCGAACGGGAACGAGAGGATCGCGACCATCTCGAGGAAGTTGGTGAGCGGCGTCGGGCTCTCGAACGGGTGGGCGGAGTTGGCGTTGAAGAACCCGCCGCCGTTGTTCCCGAGTTCCTTGATCCACTCTTGGCTGGCCACCGGGCCCAGCGCGATGTGCTGGACGGCACCTTGGAGGGTGGTGATGGTCCGGGTGGGGTCCCAGGTCTGTGGCACGCCCTGCCACACGAGGACCAGCGCGCCCACCAATGAGATCGGGAGCAGCAGGTACAGGACCCCCCGGGTGAGGTCCACCCAGTAGTTGCCGATGGTGGCGGCGCTCTTGCGGGTCAGCCCCCGGAACAGCGCGATCGCGATGGCGAGGCCCGTGGCAGCGGATGTGAAGTTCCGCACGGCGAGCATCGCGGCCTGCGTGAGATAGGTTGCGCCGGTCTCGCCCGAGTAGTTCTGCCAGTTGGTGTTCGTCTCGAAGCTGACCGACGTGTTGAACGCGAGCTCGGGCGACATCGCGGGGATCCCGCCCTGGTTGAGCGGCAGCACGGCCTGGAGCCGCAGGACGGCGTAGCCGGCGACGATGGCGACGGCGGCCATCACCAGCACGGCGACGGCGTAGCCCTTCCAGCTCTGCTCGGCTGCCTCGTCGATGCCGCACACGCGGTAGACGAGCCGCTCAACAGGGCGAAGGACCGGGCTCAGGAAGGTGCGCTCGCCCTCCATGACGTCGTGGATGTAGGTCCCCAGAAGGGGCGTGACCAGTGCCACCGTCGCAGCCAGCGCCGCAAGGGTCAGCAGGTCGCCGAGCGGCACCGCTAGAAGTCCTCCGGGCGCAGTAGCGCCCAAAGGAGGTAGACGAAGGCGAACGCGGCCGCGAGGGCGGCCAGGAGCTCGAGCGCGTTCATCCGCGCACCCGCTCGACGAGCGCGAGGTAGAGGGTGGCCACCACGGCGCAGACGGCCATGATCAGCGCGATTTGCCAGTCTTCCATGGGTCTAGGCCGTTGCCTCCGGCGTCGCCAGGCGGGACGCGAGGACCCGCTCGATGGTCGCCAGCAGCGTCTCGAGCGGGAAGGGCTTGGGCAGGTAGCCGGCCACGGCGAACGCCGCGAGCCTGCGATGGTCCACGGTCACCGCGGACGCGATCACCACGGGCGGGGCGCCCGGTGCGGCGAGGCGGCCCGAGCGCAGCAGGTCCCAGCCCGTGTTGCCGGGCAGGTTCAGGTCCAGCAGCACGATTCCCGGCGCCGGGCCAACGCTGAGGACGTCTTCGGCCGCCTCGGCGGAATCCGCCTCCTGCACGGTGTAGCCACGGTGGCGGAGCCAGGTGACGAGGATGTGCCGGAACGCCTCGTCGTCGTCGACCACCAGGACGGTGCCGCGGTCAGGCATCGGACCGCGAGACCGTGAGGCCGGTGGGTGCCTCGTCGAGGGACCATAGCGGGGTGATCCGTACGCCCGCCACGCCGGCCTCGGCGCGCGCCGCCTCGAGCAGCTGGCCCGCGAACCGCAGGCCCGCGCACACCACGCGGTTGGACACGCCTTCGGCGACCAGCTCGATGGCGCCGTGGACGATGGACTGCTCGAACTCGAGCGTGAGGGTCGCGCTGGCCGCGGCCAGGCCGGACTGCTTCATGTCCTCACCGTGCGCCACTGCCCCAAGAGGCACGGCGCGACTGGGAGGCCGTCGGCCCTAAAGAACCCCTAAGGTTCGGCCGGTCCCGGCTCCCGCACGCGATAGCCGACGCCCGGCTCGGTCTCGATGAGATCGCGCAGGCGCCCGTCAGGGTCGGCCGCGGCGAGCTTGCGACGGAGCTGGCTCACGTGGACGTAGACGTAGCTGTCCTCACCCTGGTACGCCTCGCCCCAGACGGCGCGCAGGATCCGGCCCTTGGTCACCAGTCGGCCGGCGTGGGCCAGCAGGACCCGCAGGATCTCGAACTCGCGCGGCGTCAGGTCCACGGGGCGGCCGTCCACCGAGACCTCGTGACGCGTCGCGTCGAACAGCAATGGCCCCACCGCCACGCGCCCGCTCGCGTCGGCCACCGGGCCGCCCGCCCGCCGCAGCGCCACCCTGAGGCGCGCGTGCAGCTCAGCCACGCCGAAGGGCTTGGTGACGTAGTCGTCTGCGCCGCGCTCGAGCGCCTCCACCTTCTCGCGCTCCTCGTACCTGCCGGACAGGATCACGATGGGCGTCGCGGCCGCTCGCCGGAACCGCGTGACCAGCGTCAGGCCGTCCAGGTCGGGGAGGCCGAGGTCCAGGAGCACCACGTCGGGGCGGCGGGCGTCCCAGCGCCGCTGCGCCTCGGCGCCGTCCCGCGCCTCCTCCACGGCGTACCCGCGGGCGCTCAGTTCGCGCACGAGCGCATGCCGGGTCTCCTCGTCGTCCTCGACCACCAGGATCCGAGGGCCGCCGCTCATGA
>JBBIIL010000007.1:43773-59845 GCA_037446495.1 Chloroflexota bacterium
ACAACGGCGAGGCCGATGCCGGTGCCCGCCCTCGACCCCCGCGGCCCGCCGGGCACCCGGTAGAACTTCTCGAACAGCCGCGGCAGGGCATCGTCGGGAACCCCGCTCCCGCCATCCTCGATTGTGAGGCGGACGAACGGCTCGCCGGGCACGTCGCGTGCCGTGACCCGGACCGGGGCCGAGGGCCCCGTGTACTTCACGGCGTTCTCAAGGACGTTCGTCACCGCATCGTCGAGGAACACCGGGTCCACGAGCACGGGCGGAGCGTCGAGCGCCACTTCGAGCGGACGCTCGCCGAGGCGGTCTCGCAGCCGGTCCAAGGTCCGGGCGACGAGGTCGTCCAGATCAAACGCATCCCGGTCGGCGCGCAGAGCCCCCGCCTCGATCCGCGAGAGGTCGAGCAGGTTGGTCACGAGCCGGTTGAGGTACTCCACCTCGCGGTCGATAGCCGCGGCGCTCTCGGCGCGGTCGTCCTCGTCGAGGCCGCTGTCGGGACGCAGCGAGCCTGCCGCGGCACGGATGGTGGCGAGCGGCGTTCGAAGATCGTGGGAGACGGACTGGAGGAGCGCGGACTTGAGGGCGTCGCTCTGACGCGCCACCTCGGCCTCGTGCGCCTCGGCGGCGAGCCGGTCGTGGGCCAGTGCCTGGCCCGCCTGGTCGGCGGCGGCCGCGAGGAGCCGGGTCTCGGTGGGGTCCGGGATGTCCTCCTCCCGGCCTCGGGCAGCCCAGATGGAGCCCAACTGTGCATCGGCGGCCTCTACGCGCACGCGGAACAGCGCCCGGCTCGCCGCCCGTGGGCGCGTCGTTCCCGCCTGGTGGACCCGCACCCAGTGCGCGGGCTCCTCGCCGGGCGACCGGCGCAGCACCTGGACCACGGCAGTTGTCGGCCGCGCCCCCTCGTCTGTGTCGGCGGCCACGCGCTCGCGCCCGTCCGGTCCCAGCCCGATCCAGACCCGATCCATCCCGGCCTCGTCGCGCAGGATGCCAGCGATCCGTGGCAGCACGCCGAGCGCAGTCTCGCGGGTGGCAAGCGCATGGCTGACGCGGAACAGGGCCACAGCCTCGCGCTCACGCTGGCGGGCGTCGTCGGCCCAGCGCCGCTGGAGCGCGGCGAGCTGCCCCACGACCAGCCCCACGCCCAGGAGCAGCACCGCGTTGAGCCACTCGGCGGGGTCGCTCATGGTGAACGTGAAGTAGGGGACGGTGAAGAACCAGTCGTAGAGCAGGATGCTCGCGACCGCGGCGAAGACCGCCCCCGGCGCCCCGGCGGCGATGGCCGTGGCCACGACGGCGGCGAGGTAGACGATCGAGGCGTTCGAGGGCGCGAGCGTGGTTCGCAGCACAGCGATGATCAGGGTCGCGACGGCGAGAGAGGGGACTGCGACCCCGATCAGAACGGCCGCGCGTCGTGCGCGACGATGCCTCATGCCGCCACGCTACGCCTGTACCGCGAGGGGCAGCGGGCGCGCGGCCCTCGCGGGTGGCTCAACAAGGCGTCAACATCGCCCCTGCGGGCGGCCGAGCGCCGCGCCGAGCGCCTGCCGCTGCCGCTGATGGAAGTCGCGCGTGACGCCGGCGTTGCGGAACACCGCGTCGAACCCGTGGAACGCCCCCGGGATCACCAGGAGCTCGCAGTCCACGCCCGCTGCACGGAGCCGGTTCGCGTAGTCCACGTCCTCGTCGTGGAAGAGGTCGAGTGATCCGACGCCGATCCACGCGGGCGGCAGCCCGGTCAGGTCGGTCCGTCGCGCGGCCGCCGCATAGGGCGACACCTCCGGACCGCCGACGGCTGAGCCGAGATATGCGGTCCAGGCGAAGCGGTTGCTCTTCGGCGTCCACATCCGGGCGTTGCGGGGAGCCGGCCCTCCGCGGGTGACGGTCCGGTCGTCGAGCATGGGGTAGACCAGCAGCTGGAATGCCGGGCGAACCTCTCCCCGGTCATGGGCCAGAAGTGCGAGCGCGGCTGCGATTCCGCCCCCGGCGCTGGCGCCCCCGATCGCGATCCGGTCGGGGGCGACGTGGAGATCGCCCGCGCGGGCGACGAGGCCCAGGAGTCCGGCGTATGCGTCCTCGAGGGCGGCCGGGGCGGGGTGCTGCGGGGCGAGCCGGTAGCGGACAGCCGCAACGGTGATCCCGAGCTCGCGAGCGAACGCGCTGTTGGTCGCGTCGTCCTGCTCGGGCGCGCCGAGGACGAGCCCGCCGCCGTGCAGCCACAGCAGTGCCGGGGCGTCGTTCATCAGCGCTGACGGCGCGAAGACGCGCATCGACACGTCGGGCGCCCCGGTGGGGCCCGTCACGACGATCTCGCGGATCTCGACGCCGGCCCCGGGCGCCATGGGCCGTGGCCTGAGCGAACGCATCAGGCGCGACGAGCGCTCACCGAACGAGAAGCGGGGGATGAACCTGCCACGCGCCAGGTCGGGGTGGAAGTCATCGCTGTTCGGCATCGGCCGATTCTCCTCTCGACGCCCTTCGTCGCCTACTTCACCACCGACGCTATCAGCGAGGACTTCACGGCGCAGGGACATCGCGCATACGGCCTTGCCGAGGGTGTGCGATCCTGTGCTGGCGTCGCGAGGGGCGCCGGCTGAGGGGATAGCGGAATGCGCCTGGGACTCCGGCGGGGGACATTGCGTCAGGACGGGATTGCGGGCCTGGTCCTGGGGCTGCAGAGCGTGCCTGACGGACTGGCGACGGGCCTGCTGACCGGCGTGAGCCCGGCGGCCGGGCTGAACGCCTACATGGTCGGCCTGCTGGCGGGCACGGTGGCGACCGGATCCGCGTTCATGGCGATCCAGGGCACGGGCGCGATGGCGATGATCATCGCCGACACGCCCGCGATGCAGGGCTCGCGTACCCCGGAGACGGCGCTATTCACGCTCGCGATCTTGACTGGCGCCGTCATGCTGGCCGCGGGCGTGCTGCGGCTCGGGTTCCTGCTCAGGTTCGTCAGCAACGCGGTCATGGTCGCGTTCATCAATGCGGTCGGCGTCAACATCATCCTCGGGCAGCTGGCGAACTTCACCGGCTTCAATGCCGAGGGCGCCAACCGGATCATCCGCGCCATGGTCACGATCACCAGTCCGCTGCAGCTCGACGTGACGTCCGTGGCGATCGGCACCGCGACCATTCTCCTGATCATCGCCTTCGAGCGGACCCGCCTTGGCGCGCTCGGTCTCGTCGTCGCGGTCGTCGCGACCTCGGCCGCAGCCGCCGTGCTCCACCTGCAGTCTGTGGCGACGCTCGAGAATCTGGGGATCGCCCTCGAAGGCCTGCCGGCGCCCGTGATGCCGTCCATCAGCCTCGTGCCGGTCCTCATCGTGCCGGCTCTGTCGCTGGCGTTCGTCGGCCTCGTCCAGGGCGCCGGGATCTCCGCCAACTTCCCGAACCCGGACGGCACGTACGGCGATCCGTCCCAGGACTTCATCGGGCAGGGTGTCGCCAATGTCGCCGCTGGGCTCCTCCAGGGAATGCCGGTTGGCGGCTCGGTCTCCGCTTCGTCCCTGAACCGGGAGGCTGGCGCCCAGTCCCGCCAGTCGCTGCTCATCGCCGGGCTGGTGATCGGCATCACGATCGTCGCGCTGGGCGGCGTGGTGAAGTTCGTGGCGATGCCCGCGCTTGCCGGCCTGCTGATGCTCATCGGGTACCGGACGATCAAGCCGGACGACCTCATCTCGGTGTGGCGGACCGGCCCGTTGCAGAAGACGGTCCTCGGCGTCACGTTCGCCCTGACCATGCTCATCCCACTCCAGTACGCCGTGCTCGTGGGCGTGGGGATGTCGGCCGTCCTGTTCATCTTCCGGCAGTCGAACCGCCTGATCCTCAAGCAGCGCGTGCCGGATGGCCAGCACCACGTCGAGTCGGACCCGCCCGCCGAGCTGCCCGCGTCGGCGATCGTCGTCCTCCAGCCCTACGGAAGCCTGTTCTTCGCTGCGGCACCCACCTTCGAGGCGGCCTTGCCCAAGGTCGTGGAGGCGAGCCGTGACTCAGTGGTCATCGTCCGCCTTCGGGGGAGGACTGAACTTGGCACCACCTTCATCGACGTGCTCGGTCGCTACGCGGAGCAGCTCGCCGCCGTCGGCTCCAAGCTCGTCCTCGTCTCCACGAACGAGCGGATCGACGATCAGCTGGCGGCGACCGGGATCGTGACGACCGTCGGCGCAGCGAACATCTACCGAGGCGATGAGCGAGTGGGCGCGACGCTCGCCCGAGCCCGCGAGGACGCTGTCGCCTGGATCGCGGCCCGGCGCGCGCAGTCGCCGTCCGCCTGACCCCGCGATGGCCCCGCCCGGTCGCGCCACCGCCCCAGACCCCGGTGAGATCGGGATCCGGCTGGCGCGCGCCGCCGGGCTCGCGGGACTCGTGTTCGCGACGCTGTTCGTCGTGGCTTTCGCGCTCCTCCGTGTTGGCGTGCCGCCCGTCGACCCGGCTGCGTTCGCGGCGTGGTGGGCGGCGAGCCAGGGCCGGATAACCGCGGGGACCTGGCTCCTGCCGTTCGCGGGGATCGCGTTCCTGTGGTTCGTGGCCGCAGTGCGCCGGCGGATCGGGCGAGGCGAGGGACTGTTCTTCGCGACGATGTTCCTGGGCAGCGCACTCATCTTCGTCGCGATGGTTTTCGCGACGGGCGCCGCGGCCGGCGCGATGCTTGCCGCCGCCGCCTTCGAGGACCCGGCCCAGATGGCCTTGGTCGCCGTGGTCGGCAGTGCGCTGGCCTATACGCTGTTCTTCGGCTTCGCGGTGAAGATGGCGGCGATCTTCATGTTCGCTACCGCGAGCATCAGCCGGGGCGCCGACACGCTGCCGCGCTGGCTCGGACCGCTCACCCTCGTGCTCGGGGTGGTGTCGCTCGTCGGGAACACGTTCCTGGAAGTCGTGGCCCTCGTGTTCCCGGTCTGGGTCGCGGTCGTCAGCGTGGTGCTGATCCGGACCGCGGGCGAGCCGGGGACTGGACCTGATCCGCTCCGTTCCGATCCCGAGTCCGCGCTGCTGCGCGCCCCGGAGTAGCGCGGCGAGGCTGGTGCCGATCCACGAAGAGCCCGCGTCGCAAGGAGACCAGCTCGCGCGACGCCCGATGGGCAGCCTTCGAGGAGGCCGCCATCGCCTCGCGCTCGAGCAGCGGAGGTCCGTCAGCCCGCGCCGCCCGTCCCGAACTGGCGATCGCCCGCGTCGCCCAGCCCGGGCATGATGTAGCCCTTCTCGTTGAGCTGGCGGTCCAGGGCCGCGGTGTAGATCTCCACTTCCGGGTGGGCCGTGAGCACGGCCTCGACGCCCTCGGGCGCCGCGATCAGGTTCACGAGCTTGATCCGGTCCGCGCCCCAGCGCTTGAGGACCTCGATGGCTGCCGAGGCCGAGCCGCCCGTGGCGAGCATCGGGTCCAGGATCAGGCACAGGTCCACGGTGGTGCTGTTCGGGAGCTTGTTGTAGTACTCGACCGGGCGCAGCGTGCGCTCGTCGCGGAACAGGCCGAGGTGCCAGACCTGTGCCGTGGGCATCAGCTCCAGGAACGCGTCCACCATGCCCAGGCCGGCGCGCAGGATCGGGATGAAGCCGATGCGGTCCGCCAGCTCCTCGCCGGACATGACCTCGATGGGTGTGGGCACGTCGACGGGACGGGTGTGCGCGTCCGCAAGAGCCTCGTAGCCCAGCAGCCAGGACAGCTCGCGGACGACCTCGCGGAACTTCTTGGGCTCGGTCCTCTCGTCGCGGAGGATGCCCAGCTTGTGGCGGACCGCGGGGTGCTGCGACACGTGGAGGTTCGGCCAGTCGGTCACGTGGATCCCTCGCGCTGCTCATTTCGGGCGGGTTGGGCGGCCGCCGCCGCGGGACGCCGGCTCCGGGCCGAATCCTACCGCGGTATCCTCGCTCCCGATGGCTCCTCGAACCCCTGCCAAGGCGTCTCGCTGGTCTCCGCCGCCCGTCCTCGTGCGCCAGGTGCGCAATGGCGTCGTGGAGTCTGTCCACCGCGGCGACATCGTGGAGAGCGACGTCAGCGGCAAGGTCCTCCGATCCATTGGCGACCCGAACCGGGAGGTGTTCCTGCGGTCCACGGTGAAGCCGTTCGGACTGGTCGCGCTGCTGCGCGCCGGCGGCCGCCAGGCGTTCGACCTGGCTCCCGAGGAACTGGCGATCATGGCGTCGAGCCACTCGGGCGAGGACGTGCACGTTCGGACGATCCAGGCGCTCTACCGCCGCCTCGGCATCGCCACGAGCGCGCTCGCCTGCGGCACGGCCGACATGCCGCTCGATGACCTCACCGCCGCCCGCCTGACCCGCGACGGTGAGCGCCCGAGCCCGCTGCGCCACATGTGCTCGGGCCAGCACTCGGTGTTCATCCTGCTCGCGAAGCTCGGCGACTGGCCTCTCGAGGGCTACTGGGACGCCGACCACCCCGCCCACCGCGCCTATGCCGCGACCGTCGCGGACGCCTTCGGCGTCAAGCCCGACCAGCTCCGCACCGGCACCGACGGCTGCGGTGTGCGCACGTACGAGTTCCGCCTTCGGGAGGTTGCGCGGGCATTCGCGATGCTGGCCGCGCCCGACGCCCTGCCGGCGAGCGATTCGCGCGCCGTCCTGGCGCCGCACCTGACCGCCGTGCGCGATGCGATGCTCCGGCACCCCGAGCTGGTCGCCGGGTCCCGCGAGCGGCTCGACACAGCCCTCATGAAGACCGTGCCCGGCCGCGTGGTGTCCAAGAGCGGCATGGAGGCGCTGCGCGGCGTCGGGATCCTCGGTGGACCGCGGCACGGGACCGCCGAAACGCGCCCGACCGGGCTCGCCCTCAAGATGGAGGACGGCGACGGCTACGACCGCGGAACCCATGCGGCATCTGTGGAGGCGCTCGCGCAGGTGGGTATCCTCGATGCGGAGGCCGTCCGACTGCTCGGCCGCTACCATCGCCCGACCAGCGTCGACCCTCACGGCACCCTTGCCGCGGAGGCCATCCCAGAGTTCGAGCTCGCGCCGGTGGGCGAGCTCGTCGGCTGACGGCACCGCCGCGGCCGGTCGTCCTGCCGGCATGACGGAGGCTCCCGCCGCATGACCCCCCGCGCCGATCCGCACCGCGTCCTCGGGCTGGTCCCGGGTGCCACCGCAGGCGAGATCCGGTCGGCGTACCGGCGGCTGGCGAAGCTGCACCACCCGGACACGGCGGGAGATCGCTCGCTGCCGCGCTTCCTCGCGATCCAGGCCGCCTACGAGGCGCTGGTGGACGCGGAGGGGAACCTGCGCACGCGTGGCTGGCCGACGAGGAGCGCCACGGGGCCGGGAAGGTCGGCAAACCCGAGTGCGAGGGGCGCGTCGCGCGATGCCTGGCGGGCGAGTCGGACGTCAAGCGCGGGGTCGAGCGCTGACGGCGGCACGGCGGACGGTGCCGGGTCGAATGCCGGTGCTGGGTCCAGGGCCGACGCGGGCGGGCGGGCGGATGCCGGCACGAAGGCCGGGCCAGGCGGGTCGGGCGCGGCCGGCTCGAAGTCGGGTGCCGGGCCCTCGGCGGGCACCGGGCCAACGGCGGACCGAGGCGCCCGGCGCGGCGGCAGCGCGAGAGGCGGCGGGACTCGGGCCCGGCCGGAGCGCCGGACAGCCCGCCCGGGGTCCACCACCTACGACGAGGCGACGCAGCCCCTCGACCCGTCCTGGGACGGAGCCACGTGGTACGGCGCGTCGTCGGGAAGCTACTGGACGCTCAACCCGCGGGAGTACGCCGATCCCCGCAAGCACGGGCCCGAGTACCAGGAGCGGGCGAAGCGGGCAGCCCAGCTGGAGGCGCAGAAGCGGGCGCGGAAGGCCGGATCGACCGGTTCGGCATCGACCTCGGCCGCCTCGCCGGAATCGCCAACCTCTGCCTCGCCGCAGGCTCCTTCGGCCGCGCCCGGGCCGCCCCAGCCGGCGACCCCGACCCCGCTCAGATCGCCGGGATCGGACCCGCCCCCGCCTGCGTCATCGCCGGCCGCCGTTCCTGGTGCGTCGCCGCCCGTTGGGCGTGCTCGGCGTCCGGCTCGCCATCCTGGCCGCCCCGCCGCGCCGTAGACTCGGGGGCATGCGCCGCACTCAACCTGCCGACATCTCCGCCGCTGCCCAGGAGTACCTGCTCGCGCTACGCGTGATGGGCTCGGACGGGCGCGCAGCCACCAGCGCGCAGCTGGGCCGGCACGTGGGCGTGAGCACGCAGGCCGCGTCGGAGATGTGCCGTCGTCTGGCCTCGGACGGGCTGTTGGAGCCGTCCACGGGCCGCGGGCTGGCCCTCACCTCCGCCGGCCGCGCCGCCGCCGACGCGATCTTCCGACGCCACGCGCTGCTCGAGTGGCTGCTCACCTCCGTCGTGGGTCTCCCGTGGGCGGAGAGCGACGCGGAGGCGGCTCGTCTTCAGGGCGCCCTCTCGCCGCGCGTGGAGGCTCGCCTCGACGAGCTGCTGGGGCACCCCGAAACGTGCCCCCACGGCAACCCGATCGACCAGGAGACCGCGCGACGTCGACCGGCCGGGGTGCCGCTGGCCCAGCTGGAGTCCGGGGCACGCGCCACCGTCCTGCGAATCACCGAGGAGGCGGAGGACGACGCGGGTCTTCTCGGGTACCTCGAGGCCCGCGCGCTCACGCCGGGCGCCCACATCACGGTCCTCGCCCGCTCTGAGTCACTCGACTCCCTCACGCTTGACGGACCGCGGGGACGCGCGACGCTGGGGTTGCGCCCCGCTGCGCTGATCCGGGTGGTGCCGGGCGAGGCCGACCCCGGCTTGTTCCACGTGGTGCCGGCGTCGCTCGGGTGACTCCAAGCGCGGCGCCCCCGGCGTGCGCGGCTTCGGATCAGAATCGCATTCGGGACGTCGCGAGGTCGTCGTCCGGGATCTCCGAGTACCCGGGCAGGTCCTCCGTCGTGAGGATGCCGCCGCGGAGCACGAGCGCTGGCAGCCCGATGAGGAGCGACTTCGGGTTGAGAAGGCCGAAGAGGTCCACCAGGTCGGCGGCGACGTCCCGGTCGACGTCCTCCGGCATCGACATCAGGTTGCACCGGTAGGGGGCGACGAAGAGCTGGTCCTGCGTCCCGAAGCACTGCGTGAGCAGGTCGACGTCAAGCAGCAGGCTGCTCGCCCAGTGGGGCCAGCCCTCCATCAGCCGCACCGGGACGCCCGCGTAGGCGTCCTCGTAGACCGTTCCGCGCCAGGAGCCGACAGCTCGCGCCAGGTTTCCCATCGCGACGGGCGCGACCTGCTGGAGGGTGCGATCCCACGCGTCCAGGTTGGCCTGCGAGACCGTCACCTCGATCACGTCCACCTCGACGGCGAAGGTCACGTCCAGCCCGGGCGCCATCGCAAGGCTCGGGTAGTCGCCCAGCGGCCTGAAGCCGAGCCGCTCGAGTTCGACGTCCTCCAGGATCTGGATGCGCTCGCCTCGGACGGCGGGAAGCAGCCGCAGGGCCGCCCAAGCCCACGGCATTCCCTCTGGGATGCCGTCCATCGCCTCGGCCACCGCCTCGGCCGTCGGCACCATCAGGCCGTTGCTGTTGCGCCAGCGCCGTCGCCGGCTGGGCCTCGCACGTCGATCGGTCGTCTCCATGGCCGGCAGCCTACGCGGGTCCGCTTATGCGGGACTTTCGCGGGTCCCTGACCGGCCCCGACCCGCCCGCCGACGGCAGGATCGACCCTCGTACAATCGGCGCATGCCCTCCGACATCCGCGTTCGCATCGCGCCCAGCCCGACCGGCCCCCTCCACATCGGCACCGCGCGGGCGGCGCTGTTCAACTACCTGTTCGCCCGGCACACGGGCGGCACGTTCCTGCTGCGGCTCGAGGACACCGACGTCGCGCGCAGCACAGCCGCCTACGAGAGGGACATTCTCGACGGGCTCCACTGGCTGGGCATCACGTGGGACGAGGGGCCCGGCGTCGCCGGGCTGGAGGAGGCGGGGCCGTACGCGCCGTACCGCCAGATGCAGCGCCTGGACACCTACGCCGCGGCCGCCGAGGAGCTCCTGGCCAAGGACCTCGCCTACCGCTGCTACTGCACGCCCGATGAGCTCGCCGCCGAGCGGCATGACCGTGAGGTGGCGAAGCTGCCGGCCGCGTACAGCGGCCGGTGCGCGCGTCTGAGCGCTGACGAGCGGGCGGCCTTCGAGGCCGAGGGCCGTCGGGGCGCGATCCGCTTCCGCGTCCGCCCGGGCGTCGTGGGCTGGAACGACCTCGTGCGCGACCGCGTGGAGATCGACACCGCCAATCTCGGCGGCGACTTCGTCATCGTCCGGGCGGACGGCAACCCGCTCTACCACTTCACCGTGGTCGTGGACGACGCGGCGATGCAGATCAGCCACGTGATCCGGGGCGAGGACCACATCAGCAACACGCCCAAGCACATCCTGCTGTTCGAGGCGCTGGGCCACCCGGTCCCGGTCTTCGGCCACCTGCCGCTGATCCTCAACCCGGACGGGACCAAGATGAGCAAGCGCAAGAGCCAGACCGCGGTGGCCGACTACATCGCCCAGGGATTCACCCGCGAGGCGCTGGTCAACTACTTCGCGTTCCTGGGCTGGTCGCCGGGCACCGAGGACGACGTGCTGACGCTCGAGGAGGTTGTCGAGCGCTTCGACCTGGAGAAGGTCCAGAAGGGCGGCGCCCGCTTCGACCGGGAGCGCCTCGAGTGGCTCAACGGCCAGTGGATCCGCCGCCTCGACGACGCGGACCTCGTCGCTCGCCTCCTGCCGTTCACCGATGCCGCGGCCGTGGCGGGGCAGATCGTCCGCGCCCCGTCCGAGGAGGAGTTGACCGCCCTGCTGCCGCTGGTCCGCGAGCGGCTGTCCACGCTGGCGTCCATCACGGACGTCGCTGGCTTCCTGTGGCGCGACCTCTCGCCGGATCCCGCCGCGCTGCTGCCCAAGCGCTGGGACGCGGCGATGACGATCGACGGCCTGACGGCGGCCCGCGAGGCGCTTGCCGCGCACGACCCGGTCACCTGGGAGGCAGACGAGCTCGAGCCGCCGCTCCGGGCGCTGGTGGAGGCACGCGGCTGGAGGGCCGGCGACCTGTTCATGGCGATCCGCATGGCGGTGACCGGCCAGGCGGCGACGCCGCCCCTGTTCGACGTGCTGGTCGCCCTTGGCCGCGACCGGACGCTGGCCCGGCTCGACGACGCGCTCGCCGCCCTCGGCGCGGCTGGCTGACGGCGGCCGAGCGTTCACCAGACGTGAACCAACCGTTAACAGGCCGGGCCGACGATCACCCGCACATGGGAAGGACGATCCTCGTCGTCGATGACGAGGCCACGCTGCGGGAGACCCTGGTCGAGGCCCTCGAGCTCGAGGGGTTTCGCGCCATCCCCGCCGCCGACGGTCGCGAGGCACTGGCGAAGTTCCGCGCCGAGCATCCCGATTTGGTGCTGCTGGACCTCATGCTCCCCGAGCTCTCGGGCGTCGAGGTCTGCCGGATCCTGCGCGCCGAATCCTCAGTGCCCATCGTTATGCTCACGGCGCGTGACTCCGAGGTGGACAAGGTGGTCGGCCTCGAGCTTGGCGCGGACGACTACGTGACCAAGCCATTCTCGCTGCGCGAGCTCACCGCTCGGATCCGCGGCATCTTCCGTCGGGCCGACGGGATCGCCGCCGCCGCTTCGGCCGCCGCGCCGGACGCCCCGAGCGGCTCCCCCGTGCCGCCGCCGGTGGACCTCGGTCGCGTGCAGGTTGACATCGCGGGCCATCGGCTGCTCCGTGACGGCAGGCAGGTCGCCGTCAAGCCCAAGGCCTTCGAGCTGCTCGCCTTCCTGCTGCGCAATCCCGGCCAGGTGTTCACGCGCGACCAGCTCCTCGAGCACGTGTGGGGCTACGACTACGCGGGCGAGACGCGCACGGTGGACGTGCACGTGCACTGGCTGCGCGTGGAGGTCGAGGACGACCCGGCCAACCCGGTGCTCCTCCAGACCGTCCGCGGCGTGGGGTACGTGCTCCGGCGGGACTGAGCTGTCCGCCGCGCCACGACGCGCCGCCCTCGAGTGAGCCTGGGCGGGGGCGACGGCCCTTCGATCACGTCAGGGCGTCGTCAGCCACCTTGTCGTCCGGGAAGAAGAAGCAGCCCGTTCCGTCGAGCGACATGCCGACGTGATCGCCGCGTGACCAGCGGCGCTCGTCGTGGACGCCCACGAGGCGGCCTTCTCCGACGAGTTCGATCGCATGGTCGTACCCGCGGCCGCGGAAGGCAACGTCGGTGACCCGGCCGCGGATCGTCGATCCGCTGGCATCGGCCGCGGAGATCCTCGCGGCCGTGTGGCGGATCAGCACCTTCCCCCGTCCGGTACCCGACCGTCCGAGGGCCGAGGCGGCACCGACGACCGGCGCCCCTTCCACGCTGGTCAGCCGAACCCTGGCTGCGTGGGCCTCCGGCCCCGCTCCGCCCGGCTCGGCCTCTCCATCCAGTTCGCCGGCAAGGCCGGTGAACCGCGCCACGAACGGGTTCACCGGTCGGTAGTAGACGTCCTCGGGCGTCCCGTACTGGACAAGCCGACCCCGCTGCAGGACCCCGACGGCGTCACCGAGGGCAAACGCCTCTCCCTGGTCATGCGTGATGTAGACGGACGTTGCCCCCGCCTCCCGAGCAAGCGTCGAGATCTCGATCCTGAGCTCCTCGCGCAGGTTGGCGTCGAGATTCGACAACGGCTCGTCAAACAGCAACAGGCCGGTGTTTGCGACCAGGGCGCGGGCGAGCGCAACCCGTTGCTGCTCGCCCCCTGACAGCTGGTTCGGATACCGGTCGCCGAGCCCCCCGAGACCGACGCGATCCAGCAGCCCCTGGGCGCGCGGCTGGACCTCGGTCTTGGGAAGTTGGAGCCTCTTGAGGGCGAAGGCCACGTTCTCGACCGCGGTCAGGTGCGGCCAGAGCGAGTAGTCCTGAAACACCATCGACAGATTGCGGTGCTCCGGCGCGACGTGGGTTCGCCCGCCATCGTCCATCACCCGGTCGCCAATCGCGATCCGGCCAGACGTCAGCCGCTCGATCCCGGCCAGGCCGCGGAGGAGTGTCGTCTTGCCCGAGCCTGACGGCCCCAGGAGCACCAGGAACGAGCCCGGAGTCACCTCGACGGAGACGCCGTCGAGGGCGACCTTCGAGCCGAATTGCTTCGTGGCGTCCTGGATCACCACGCGGGGCGCCCGCGCCAGCCCGGCGCCTCCCGCGTTCGCTGCGCTGCCCATCAGGTCCCCGGTCCGATCGCGCGCCGCCACCCGCGCGGTGCCAGCAACGCGAACAGGACCAACGCGCCGACGATCACAATGAACTCCTCGGCGAGGGCCACGACCGTCATCGCCGTCCCGACGTCGTAGTGGTAGCCCGCGACGTAGGCGTTGATCGCCACGGACACCGGCGGGGAGCCAGGCGGGTAGAGCAGCTGCGACACGGGCAGTTCGAGCAGCGTCTTGGCGAAGGTGAGCATGGCTGCCCAGAGAAGCACGCGCGACAGCATCGGGATCATGACGCGTCGCCAAGTCGCCAAGGCAGAGCTGCCGTGGACGCGGGCGGCATGCGCGAGCGAGTCCTGGAGCTGCGAGAACGGGCCGACCATCAGGCGGGTCTGGCCCGGCAGCGCGGTCGCGACGTAGCCCATGACGAGCAGCGGCGCAGTCTCATACAGATTGAGCCCCACGGCGCCGAACACGGGCAGGTTGTAGGCGAAGATGTAGCCCGCTGCGAGCACGATCCCAGGCAGTGCAACCGAGCCGAGCAGGACGAGGTCTGTTGCCTTGGCCACGCGGCCCGCGCTCCGGTTCGTCAGGAGTCGCGCCACCGGCAGGCCGAGGGCAATGGTCACGACTGCGGCCAGGGTGGCCATGATCGTTGAGAAGACGAGCGGCTGCGCGAGGCCCGTGTCGCCCAGCAGCACGGCCCGGTAGTTGTCGAGCGTCACGGCCCCCACTGAGATCTCCGATCCGAAGCCGCTCAGCAGCGACGCGACGAACGCGCCAATCAAGGGTGCGCCGAGCGCCAGCGAGAAGAGCGTGGCCGTCGCGCCGAAGGCCACCAGGCGGGTGGCCGGTGACAGGCGGATCCGGGTTGCCTGGCGCGTCCTGCCCGACGCGACCGCGTAGGTCCGGCCCCGCAGGGCCCGCGCCTGCACGGCGATCGGGATGGCGGCCGAGGCCACGAGGAGCCAGCCCACCGCGGCGGCGAGGCCGAAGTCGGCCGGGTTGTTGTTGATCGCCTGGAACAGCTCGTACGTGGCAACGGGGAAGTGGGCGCTCGCGGCGAGCGTCGAGGCCACGCCGAAGTCGCTCATGGTCTCGGCGAACACGATGGCTCCCGCCGACAGCAGACCAGGCCCAAGGATGGGGATGACGATTCGGATCGCCTGCCACGGGCCGGCGCCGTGGACGCGCGCCGCCTCCTCGAACTCAGGTCCGAGGTAGAGGAGCGAGGCCGCGACGACCACGTAGGCAAAGGGCAGCGCCGACATGGTGAGGACGAACACGACCCCGACCGGGCCGAAGAACACGGCGTAGATCCCGCTCGCGTCGATGCCGAACTGCGCGAGGACGCCCTGGGGCTGCAGCAGGTACTGCCAGCCCTCTGCGGTGAGGAACGTGGGCACGAGCAGGAGCGCCCAGACGAGCACGGGCCACACGCGCCGCCCGGGCAGATCGGTTCGGTGGACGCCCCAGGCCAGCGAGCCGCCGATGGCGACGCACAGCACGGCCGTCACGCTGCTGACGGCCAGCGAGTCGACGAGGCCCCGGAGGGTGGGCCCGGAGAGTGCGTGCGCGAGGTTGTCGAGGGTGAACCACGGGCCGCCGAGCCCGACCAGGCGCGGCGACACCGCCTGGACCAGGAAGGCCCCGATCGGCACCACGAGGAGGGCGGCGAGCACTGCCCACAGCGCAATGGAACCTGCCGATCGGCGCACGGCCGACACGGCTGCCTCCACCCGCTCGAGTGACAGCAGGCCGGGAGCGGCACGACGAAACTGGCCGACGGGGCGAATCGCCTCGTCGGCCAGCGCTGTGGCCTCCCGGTTGGGTCCGGGAGAACTCACTGGGCGATGTTGTCAGTGAACCACTTGTTGATCTCGGACTCGCGGCCGCCCCACAGGACCGGGTCGATCGCCTTGGACGGCACGGTCGAGAGGTCCGGCATCTGGGGCAGCGGCTGAATGCCCTGCACCACCGGCCAGTACATCGAGTCGCCGCCCGGATCGCCCGCCAGCATCGCCTTCTGCCCGTCCGGCGAGAGCACCCACGCCGCGAACTGCTGGGCCTCCCACTGCTTCTGCGGCGACGACTTCGCGTCGATGCCGATGACGCCGGGGATGGGGGTCACGGGGTTGAGGAACGCCACCTTGAGCGCGGGGTCCTTGATGCCGGCCCCGATGCCCGCCGAGCTCTGGATCAGGGCGACGCTGAACTGGCCGGCCTCGAGCGCGTGGAGTGTGTCGGGATTGGTCGGATTGACGTGGAGCCCGTTCGACTTGAGTTGGGTCAGGAACGCCTCGCCCTGCGAGACGCCGCCGAGGTAGTCGAACAGCCCGGCCACGAACGGGTAGGTAGGCCCGGAGACCGCTGGGTTGTTCATCCCGAGCTGGCCCTTCCACTGCGCCGAGAGCAGGTCGTTCCAGCTGGTCGGTGGGGTCGTCACCTTCTTGGAGTTGTACACGACCGTGCCCGCCATGGTGACGCCCGTCGGGATGTAGCTCTGGTCAGCGGGGATGAGGGAGGTGCCGACGCTGTTGAACGCGACCGAGGGCTCGAAGCCCTTCAGCAGGTAGCCCTGCTGGTCGAGCGAGGCGAACGCCTCGTCACCGTCCACCCAGAGGACGTCCCATCTGGGGTTGTTGATCTCAGCCTGGACCTTGACGAGCAGCGGGCCGGTGCTGTCGTCGACGAGTTGCACCGGAATGCCCGTCGCGGACTGGAACGCCTTGGTCACGGCAGAGTCGTACCCCTGCGCAGAGTAGACGACGAGGGGCACCATGGGCCCTGGGGGCGTTGCGGCTATCGAGGCCGCCGCGGCGGAGGGCGCCGAGCTGGCCGGTGCCGACGCGGCGACCGGGGTGGCAGTCGCCGGTGCGACCGAGGCGGCTGATGGCTGCGGCGCGGCCGAGACAGCCGCCGC
>JBBIIL010000007.1:59945-65652 GCA_037446495.1 Chloroflexota bacterium
GTTAACGGCAGCCTAACTGCGTGTTACCAGACATCGAAGTTACGGCTGTTGCATCACCAGATCAAGGAAGCTACATCTGTTACATACCTGAGCATCACGGCTCAGGCCTCGCCGGCCGGGCCGCCCTGCCCTGGCACGACTCGCCGGCGACCTGCTCGACGGGGTGCTGCGATCGCCACCTCGGGGCCCGACTCCTGTGCCTCGTACACACGCCGCTCGAAGTCCTCGAGAAGGGTGCCGCAGCGCTCGACCCAGGCCCTCGCCTCGGCCTGGCTGGGCGCACCGAACCAGTCCCGGGCCCGCACGCGCGCGAGCCACGCCACGATCTTCTCGTAGTCGCTTCGGATCTCCTCGGCCTCCTCGTACGTGAAGTTGCGGCGGAACGTCTCGAACTCGATCTCCTTCACGAAGTTGACCTCGCAGTCCTCGACGATCTCCGCATAGTGGCGGGCGGTCTGCCCGTTGAACTCGGTGATGAGCTTCTGCTCCTCGTCGGGCGGGAGCTGCCGGAGCGGGAGGACGTGGTAGGTTCCGCCAGCCTCGCCGATCTTGGCCAGGATCGGCTGGAGCTCCTTCACGACGTGCGCATTGTGGGGAAACGCGCAGACGGACTGCTGGAGGTACACGGCGCCGGACTTCTTGAGCATGCGCCAGACGTGGACGCGGTGCGAGGTGGGCTTCTGGGGCACGCGATAGACGAGCAGGAGGAAACGGGTCGGTTTTGTGCCGGGCATCGAGCCGACGACCTCTCTCGCAATGACCATTCCGGGCCAGGCGTGCCGCCGTTGAGCGAGGGCAACGTCGCCTGCCGCGCGCGGCGTGGCTCTGACAATGATAGCCAAGGGCGGGTCACGCCGTCCCAATGCCCGTCCCAATGCCCGTCTTGACGCGCCGTCGGACTGGCGCGTAGCATCTAGTTCGATGTAACGCCTATTTCATCACGAGGTGGTCCATGCATTTCGTCGTCGCCGCGGTTCCCGCCTTCCTCGCCTCCATCGTCGAGTTCGTGGAGGCCCTGACGATCGTGCTGGCCGTCGGCGTGACACGGCAGTGGCGCTCGACGTTGCTCGGCGTTGGGGCCAGCGTGCTCGTCCTGGTCCTCCTTGTCGGAGTCTTCGGCGCAGCGATCGCGCTCTTCGTGCCGATCGGCCTCCTCCGTCTCGTTGTCGGCGGCTTCCTCATCGTGTACGGCCTGCAGTGGCTGTGCAAGGCGGTTCTGCGCTCGGCCGGGGCGAAGGCGAAGCACGACGAGGCCGCGATCTACGCAAGGGAGATCGCCAGCCTTGTCGAGGAGCCCCCGGTTGCGGCCACCGGCATGGACTGGATCAGCTTCACCGTGGCGTTCAAGGGCGTGCTCCTTGAGGGCCTCGAGGTCGCCTTCATCGTGATCACCTTCGGGGCGTCCGCTGGCCAACTCGGCCCCGCGGTGCTCGGTGCGACGCTCGCCGGCGTTTTGGTCCTTGCGGTGGGAGCGTTGCTGCACCGCCCGCTTGCGCGCGTGCCGGAGAACGGGCTCAAGTACGCCGTCGGCCTGATGCTGATCACCTTCGGAACGTTCTGGGCCGGGGAGGGCATCGGGATCGATTGGCCCGGCGCCGATGCCGTGCTGCTCGTCCTGCTCGCCGCGTATCTCGTCGCGAGCCTGGCGGCCGTCTGGGCCGTGCGCGCATCAATCGAGACCCGTCGTGTCCGCTCGACGGCTGTGGCAGGAGACTGAGATGCGGTACCTACGCGCCTTCGGTGCCTTCTGGTACGACTTCCTCGTCGGCGACAGGCCCGAGCTGTTCCTCGGCCCGGTCTTCGCGCTGGCCATCGTCTGGCTGCTGCTCCAGGCAGGGCTCGCCTCCGCGTTGGCTGGGGCGCTCCTGTTCGTCGCCGTATGCCTGGTCGGCGGCTTCAGCCTGTACCGGATGGCGGTCGCCGGACGCTGAGACCGGACCTGAGCGGCTGAGTCAACGGCCTGCCTGGCCCCTTGGTGAAGATCCGCTCGATCGCCCTTGACTGCGGCTGTCGCCTCCTCGCGGGTCGGGCGAATGTCAAGGGTGCGCCACGAAAATGTCAAGGGTGCGCCACGAAGAGGCTCCCGAGGCCGTGCGCGTTGGCGACCCTCCTCTGCTGAGCGCTTGCGCCCTGACCGGCGGCGGCGAGGATTCACACCGCCGAAACCCCCTGTTGACACAGGCGGCAGACGATCTCGTTCATGTCCGCCGCCAGCGCCGTCCGCGACGCCCCGGTCAAGATCGCTGCCCGCCGACTGCCAGGAAACCCCGACGGCGAGATCGAGGCCCTGGCCGCAGCCATGACGGCCGTCCCGGTCGCTCGCGTGCCGGCGCTCTGGCGCACGCCCGGGTTCGCCCGCCGCGTCGAGACCGCGCGGCAGCAGATCAGTGTCGCCCGGTCGCGGGCCGTGCTCGCGAGCAGCTTCGAGCGCGAGGCGGGGCGTCTGGGTCCGGCGACTCGCGGCGCGGCGCGGCGCGCGGAGGCGGTGCGGGTTGCCTACGCCCTTCGCTGGCTGGAGTTGGCCGGCGGTGCGAACCTGCCCGCCTGGCCGGAGTGGCTTGATCGCGCCGGGGCTCAGCCGGGCCGATAGCCGAACTCGACCTCGACCGCGGCGGTGGACGCCTCGAGGATGTCGAGCGCCCGGGCCATCTCCTCGCGGCTGATCACCAGTGGCGGCGACAGGTTGATCACGGTGCCCATGGCCGTCTTGAAGTCGAGCCCCCGGTCGAGCGCCGCGTACATTACCGCCTCCGTCTCGTCGGTGGCGCGGGCTTGGGTTTCCGGATCTTGGCGCCGGTCGGACCGAGGGCGTGCGGGACCCCGTCAAGGATCAGGAGCGCTCCGTGGTGGTCGCGGGCGGCCCGGGCCGCAGCACCCGCGTGGCGACGGACGTGGCGATCGCACTGGCGGTGTCGTGGAACCCGTTGATGTAGTCGAACAGGACCGCCAGCAGCACGACCGCCAGCAGCATCAGCGACAAGTGTTCGATGGCTCGGGCACCTCGAGGGTTCGCGCGGCGGGCGGACGCAGCCCGAGCATCGGTCGGTGCTGGGGGCCCCGGAACGATGTGTCAACCTCGCGGGCCGGCTGCGCGATGCGCGTGGTGCATGGAGTGCACCAAATCCACGGTCCGGGCCGCGTTTCGGGTGCATGCGGTGCACCGGGTGAACCAAACGCACCCTTCGGTGCACGCGGTGCACCGGGCCGGGCCGCGCGACGCCATCTCCAGCGACTTTGGTGCACCGCATGCACCGACGGCAACGGGCCGCGACGGCTGCCCGGTGGGGGATAGGCCCGCGATCGAGGCCATGCCCGAAGCGGCCATGCTGCATGCGGCGCTCCCCGGGACGGCGATCGTCGCGGGCCGCGACGGCCCCCGGTGCCGGACGCGCCGATCGTCCGGGTTGAGGCGGGCCAGATCAGCATCGTCGTCGAAGCCGGCTCGCTCCAGGACCGTTGGGTCCAGGGCATCGCCCGCCCGGCGAGGACCCTGCCCTGCGGCGCGCATCCCTTCGGCGGGCGGCGCGGGCTCCCGAGCGGGCTGCTTGGCCGCGTGGGCGCGGGTCGGCAGTCGCTCGGGCTGCCAACTCGGTATTCTTCGCGCCATGCGCTTGTCCAACCTGTTCTTCACGACGCTGCGCGACGATCCATCCGACGCGGAGATGCCGTCCCACCGCCTGCTGCTGCGGGCGGGCTACGTGCGCCAGCTGGGCGCCGGCATCTACTCGCTGCTGCCGCTCGGGTTCCGGGCGAGCAAGCGCGTGGAGCAGGTGATCCGCGAGGAGCTCAACGCCATCGGCGGCCAGGAGATGGAGATGCCGGTGGTCCACCCGGCGGACCTGTGGCGCGAGACCGGGCGCTACGACGCCATCGGCCCCGAGATGGCCCGCTTCAAGGACCGCGGCGACCGTGACATGGTGCTCGCGATGACGCACGAGGAGGTCGTGGCGGACCTGCTCCGCGACATCGTCCGCAGCTACCGGCAGCTGCCGTTCATCGTCTACCACTTCCAGACCAAGTTCCGCGACGAGCCCCGCAGCCGTGGCGGCCTGATCCGCGTGCGCGAGTTCGTCATGAAGGACTCGTACAGCTGCGATCGCGACGAGGCGGGCCTGGACGCGGCGTACTGGGCGCACCACCGGGCGTACACGCGCATCTTCGAGCGCCTGGGCCTGGGCGCGATCCCGGTCAGCTCCGATGTGGGGATGATGGGCGGATCGCTGGCCCACGAGTTCATGTTCCTCAACCCCGCGGGCGAGGACGTGCTGGTGCTGTGCGAGACCTGCAACTACGCGGCCAACCGCCAGGTGGCGCCCTCGACCACGGCGGCGCCCGAGGCGGAGGAACTGCTGCCGGTCGAGGAGGTCTTCACCCCTGACGCCACGACCATCGACAGCCTTGCCCAGTTCCTGGGCGTCGCAACCTCGAAGACGGCGAAGGCCGTGTTCATGGTCACGGGCGACGGTCGCTTCGTCGTGGCCATTGTCCGGGGCGACTTCGACCTCAACGAGACCAAGCTCGTCAACGCCATCAAGGCAACCGGCGGCATGCGGCCCGCGCAGGCCGAGGAGATCCTGGCGCGCGGCATGCAGGCCGGCTACGGCTCGCCGATCGGCGCCCGGGATGCGGTGGTGGTCGTGGATTCGCTGGTCGCCGAGTCGGCCAACCTGGTCGCGGGCGCCAACAAGCCCGGCTACCACCTGCGGAACACCAACGTCGGCCGCGACTACGCGCCGGACGTCGTGGCCGACATCGCCAACGTGCGCGAGGGCGACGCCTGCCCCAACTGCGGTGGGCCCGTGATCCTGCGCAACGGGATCGAGATCGGCAACATCTTCAAGCTCGGGACCAAGTACACCAAGGCCCTGGGCGCCGAGTACCTGGGCGAGGACGGCGAGCGGCACCCGATCGTGATGGGCTCCTACGGCATCGGCCTCGGGCGCAACGTGGCGTGTGTCGTGGAGGCGCACCACGATGCGAAGGGGATCGTCTGGCCGGCCGAGGTGGCGCCCTACCCCGCGCATCTGGTGGCGCTGGGCGCGAACAAGGAGCCCCGGGTCACCGAGGTGGCCGAGCAGCTCTACGCGGCAGCCGCCGCGTGCGGCGACGCGAGCCAGATCCTGTTCGACGACCGCGACGAGTCGCCCGGCGTGAAGCTGACCGACGCCGAGCTGCTGGGCATGCCGTGGATCCTCACCGTCAGCCCACGCTCGCTGGCGAACGGCGGCGTCGAGGTGACCGAGCGGGCGACGGGAGCCCGGTCCGTCCAGTCGATCGACCGGGTCACGGCGTTCCTCGAGGGTCGGGCGGCCACGCCGGCCTGAGGCCCGGGGCTGGCCCGGCTTCTGTCCGCGGCGGCGCCACCCCTGCCCGGTCTGCGCGCCCGGATGCCCGTGCCAGCGCCGCTCGTCCCCGACGACGACCTGTACGCTCGTCTGGGGTTGGGTCCTGACGCGTCGCCCGAGGCCATCGAGGTCGCCTGGCGGGCGCTGCTGCGCAAGCACCACCCGGACGTGGCGGGGGACGGTGCCGACGCCCTCGAGCGCGCGAAGCGGATCAATGTCGCCCACGACTGGCTGTCCGACCCGGACCTCCGCGCCCGGTACGACGCCGACCGGGCGGGCGCGCCAGCAGCGGTGGTCGCGCGGTCGCCACGGCCGGGGGGTCGCGGGCGATCGGGGCGCATCGTGGACGCCCCGTGGCGGCG
>JBBIIL010000008.1:0-14553 GCA_037446495.1 Chloroflexota bacterium
CGTGGACACCCCGCTGTCGGAGCCGCCCGCGACGGACGCTGAGGTGTCGCGCCTCCACCGGGGGACATCGCTGAGCCAAGTTATCCGACGCGGATAACCCCCGGTAAGAAGCGCATAACCGGACCCATGGACAACCCTGCCCGCAACCGCCTCCGGCCCGGGCGGGGGAGCGCCTCAGGCGTCAGGCGGGTCTCAGCTGTCCCGCCGCGCTGCTTCGACCGCGTCGGCGAGCGTCGGCTGGCCCGCCGCCCGGAGCCCGGCCACGACGCCGTCGATGTCAACCGGCGCGCGGTTCTGGCTCAGCTTCGCCTTGGCCTCGATACGGCTGACGACGAGCTCGAGGCCGACGATCGCGCGCAGCTGAGCGTCCACGTAGTCGGGCGGCGCGTCATCCACCGACCATGGCGTAGCCAGGGCCGACTCGTGGAGGTCGGTGAGCCGCCGGACGAGCGGCAGCAGCCACGTCGGGTCGTCGTGCACCACCAGCGTCCCGTGGACGTGCACCAGCATGTAGTCCCAGGTCGGGACGACGCGCCCGTGCTCGCGCTTGGACGCATACCACGATGGGCTGATGTAGCCGTCGGTGCCACGGATGATCGCGAGCGACTCGCCGGTGGGTACCGTCCGCCAATGGCCGTTGCCGCGCGCCACATGGCCGAGGAGTGACCCGCGCGGCCCACTGCCAGCATCGAACCACAGCGGAAGCGTGGTCGCGACCAGGCCGCCGGCCGTGGGCGTCACGAGGTCGGCCGCGCCGGGACTGCGCAGGAGGGCCTCGACCTCGCCCGGGTCGGGCTCGA
This sequence comes from Chloroflexota bacterium, assembly GCA_037446495.1. Classification (GTDB taxonomy): domain Bacteria; phylum Chloroflexota; class Limnocylindria; order Limnocylindrales; family CSP1-4; genus CAIXZV01. The sequence continues at coordinate 801 of JBBIIL010000008.1, forward strand.
ACAGGACCGGGAGGTACATCGTCATCGGCCTCGGGGCTCGCCAGCATGAGGCCCGTCCGGCGTCACCACGACGAGCGGGATGGGCCGCGAGGTGCGGGTCTGATAGGCGGCATACCGGTTGTGGTTGCCGCGGTTGGCGATCGCCCAGAGGCGGGCGTGGTCAGGGTCCGAGGCCGTCACCACCCGTGCCGTGCCCGCGAGCCGCCGTCTGGCGACTTGGACCTTGACGTGCGGGTCCGCCTCGACGTTGAGCTGCCACGCCGGCGGGTGGCCGAGGCCGTGGTTCGACGCGACGAGGACGTAGTCGTGACCGTCGAGCGCGTAGATGAGCGCGGAGGTCCGTTGTTCCCCCGAGCGGCGCCCGGTGGTGCCCAGCAAGAGCGAGCGGGTGCCCGTCATGCGGTGGCCGATCCAGCCGTGGGAGCGCTGGTAGACCCACTGGTGGAACCGGAGGAACTGGCGCTGAAGAACACCGGCGGCGGGCACGATCCTGACCTTGGTCCTCGCGGGGCCGCCAGTCATCGCCATCCGCGGCGCCCGGCGGGGCGCACATCGTGCCACGCCCCGCGGATTGTCGCCCGCGCCGCCGCCCGCCGGTTCGACGGTTGGCGCGGGGCTGGCCGTGGAACCGGCGCACGCTCGACCGCGGGCACCCATGCGCGAGCGCGAGCCGGTGGGCGGGGGATCAAACGGCGCCGGCGAATGGCCCGGGAATCAAACGGCCCCGGCGAAGGTGCCGGGGCCGCTGGAGCTGTCGGGGGATTAGCGGCTGCGGAAGCAGTCCGAGCAGTAGACGGGCTTGCCGCTGGTGGGCTGGAAGGGGACGCGGGCCTCGCGACCGCAGCTCGAGCAGGTGGCCGAGAACATCTCTCGCGGGCCCGAGCTGTAGGACGATCGGCCGGAGCCGTACGACGAGCCGCCGGCGGAGCCGTACGACGAGCCGCCGCCGTAGGACGAGCCTGCGGAGCCGCCGTCTCGGGCTGCCTTCTTGGCCGCCCGGCAAGAGGCGCAGCGGCGGGGTTCGGAGAAGCCCTTCTCCGCGTAGAAGTCCTGCTCGCTGGCAGTGAAGGTGAACTCTGACCGGCAGTCGCTGCAGGTGAGGGTGCGATCCATGGACAAAGCGAAAACTCCTTGCTCCGGCCGGTCGAGCGGGCTTGTTCCTGGTGACCCGCGCTTAGCGGCGGAGAAGGAGTTCCGAGGGATTGGGCCGGATATGCACGATGCCGCCCGGCCGCGCCGAGCGTGCGCCTATCGTCGGCGAAGTTCCGCCCTAGGTCAAGGGGGTAGTGCAAAATCCTGTGACGGCGCGGATTCCGGCGTTCACCGCGGCTGCGGGAACGTCCCGTGGGCCTCCGCCTCACCCGATGCGAACCAACCTCGCAGACCACCCCGCCAGAGTGCCCGCTCGTGGAACCTGCCAGTCGGGTTGATCCCGTCGAGCCCGCGCGCCGTGACCAGGGCCTCGAGCAGCGGGGCCAGCTGCGACCCGTAGACGTGCATGCACGGCTCCGGCCGGACGCCGGGCCACGAGTAGCAGGAGACGACCGTCCGGCGCTCGGCCGTCGGGACACCGGGCGGCAGCTGGTCCCAGGCCGGGTCGCCGGGCTCGAACTCCCACCGGTCGAGGTTGCCCTGCGGGATGCCCTCGATGCCGCGCACGACCGGCGGGTCGTCGTCGGGCAGGTACGGGTCCACGGACAGGTCGCAGACAACGGCGTGCTCGGGCAGCAGCGCGAGCCACGCGTTGGGGATCAGCGGCCTGGACGGGTCGCGCCGCGCCGTGGCGTCCACGAGGATGTCGGTCATCAGGAGCCGGGACTTGAGGTACTCAGGGTCTGAGGTCAGGTTCCTGCCCGCGGTTACCACCTCCACCCCGGGCAGGCCGGCGCGAGCGCAGGTTTCGTTGCGAGCGTCGTCGCCGTACTTCGTGGCGAACTCGACGGCATGCCGGCCGACCCGCCCGGCGCCCATGATCAGCACCTTGACCGTCGAGTGCCGCGGTCCCGTGAGTTCCGGCCAGGTCCGCTCCAGCGCGGCGAAGGCCGATGCGATCCCGTTCCAGGCGACGCTGCGGAGGTTCTCCACGAGCCGCCGGCCGTCGTCGTCGCGGATGAGGTCGAGGCTGATCGCCTCGAGCCCCCTGTCCCTGAGCATCCGGACGCGGGCCGGGCGGGTCGCGAAGTGGAGCATCGACACGAGCACCGCCCCCCGCCGGAGCAGCTCGTACCGTCCTTCTGGGGCCCGGAGCACCACGACGATGTCCTGGCGATAGGCGTCCTCCTCGTCGCTCACCACCACGTCCTGCGACAGCATGCTGTAGTCGAGGTCGGTGTAGCCCATCCCGGACCCGATGCCGCTCTCGACGTGCACCTCGGCCCCGTTGGCGGCCAGCAGCCCGATGAGCGGCGGAAGGAAGTCGCGGCACTCATTGGGCTCGCGATGCATGCGCGGGAACCCGACGGTCACCAGGCTTTCGGTCGGCATCGCTCACCTCAGCGTCGGGGCCCGGAGTCGCGGCATGCCCCCAGGGGGCGACCAGCGTCCACGGCGTGCCGAGCCGACGCATCTGCCGTCCGACACCGTCCAGAAGGGTCCGCTCGGCCTGAGCGGGCGGCCAGCGGCGGTGCGAGGATCTGGCGATGACGAATGAGGGTCGGCTCACCATTGGCTTCCCGCGGATGTACAACGAGCCGGGCGAGCGGCGCGCCTTCCTGCCGGGCCTGATCGGCACGCTGGCGGGGATGGACGTTGACGTGTTCGTCGAGGCCGGCAGCGGAGCTGGCATGGGCCATGCCGACGACGCCTACCGGGGCATCTCGAAGCGGGTCCACATCGTGGACGAGGCCACGGCGTACGCCCAGGACATCGTGGTGGTGCTGCGTGCGCCAGAAGGACGGTACGAGCTGCTTCGGCCGGGTGCCATCCTGCTCTCCATGCTCCACTTCGCCACGCGCCCCGAGCGCGTCGAGCTCCTGCGCGGCCTGGGCCTCGAGGCCGTTGCCCTGGACATGGTCGTCGGCGACGACGGGCGTCGCCTCGTCCAGAACTTGAGAGACGTCGCCCGGAACGGCTTGGGCGCAGCCTTCGACGCGCTGGAGCGGCGCTGGCCACCCCTGCTGACAGCCGGGCGCCCGGCGGTCAGCGTCACGATCCTGGGCGCCGGTGGGGTCGGCAAGCACGCCATCGAGTGGGCTGCGCGGTGCGGCGATGAGGCGCGCAATGAGCGGTTCCTGCGCGAGGGCCTGCCCGGGGTCGAGGTCGTCGTGGTTGAGCAGAGTCTGGCCGGCAACGAGGCGTACTTCCGGCATCGCCTGGCGCTCACCGACATCCTCGTGGACGCCACGGCGCGGCGCGACCCGTCCAGGCCGCTGATCCCCAACGCGTGGCTCGCGCTGCTGCCCGAGCACGCCGTTGTCTGCGACCTGTCCGTGGACCCGTACCTGCCCGACGACGACCCGCCGGTCGTGCGCGGCATCGAGGGCATCCCGCAGGGCAACCTCGACCGGTGGGAGTTCGAGCCCGGCGACCCGGCCTGGGACCAGCTGCCGCCCGGTGTCCCGACGGCCGAGCGCCGGACGGTCGTCTCCTGCTACTCGTGGCCCGGCGTCCGGCCGGAGCCGTGCATGGAGCTCTACGGCTCACAGGTGACGCCGCTCCTCAAGACGCTCCTCTGGTACGGCGGAGCGCAGGCGATCGGCCCGGGCGTCTCGTTCCACGGGCGGGCGCTGTGGCGCGGCAGCCTGCGCCACTTCCTGGGCGAGGACCCGCGGCCCGAGAGGGCTTGAGAGCGAACGCATCGCGCCGCGCCATCACGCTGGGCAGGCTGTGTCGGTCGCCGACCGGCCCTTGGCCTTCGGCGCTCGCGGAGCTCGTGCCCAAGGATTGCCCCGAGCCACGCTCCGAGGAGGCAATCCAGTGCCGAATCGGCAGGGGAGGGTGAGTCTTGGCGTTACCATCCTTACCGTATGGTATGTTCTAGAGTATGACGACCGAGTCGCTCTCCTCCGCCTCGTGGTCGCTCACCCCGACCTCCTACCTCGTCCTCGGGCTCCTGGCCCGCGAAGGTCAGTCGACGCCCTACGAGCTCAAGGCCTACGTGGCGGCCACCATCGGCCACTTCTGGTCATTCCCGCACGCACTCCTCTACAAGGAGCCGCCTCGCCTGGTCAACCTGGGCCTGCTCACCGAGGAGCGCGAGCTGGATGGCCGCCGCCGCCGCCTGTTCACGATCACCGATGCCGGGCGCAGTGCCCTCCGCGAGTGGCTTGGCCACCCCGCCCACCAGCCCACCGAGCTGCGCGACCTCGCCGTCCTCCAGCTCTTCTTCGCCGACCTTGAGCCGACGACTGCGCGCTTGGCGATCGCCCGCGAGCAGGTCTCGCTCCACCGGGCGCAGCTGGGCGGCTACGAGGCCGGGCAGCGCATCAACCGCGAGCGGAGGGACCAGGCGCCCGAGACCCGGACGATCGAGCACTGGCGTGGCGTGACCCTGCCGATGGGGCTCCTGTACGAGCGCGCCGCCATCGAGTTCTGGGAGGGGGTCGTCGCCTCAGTGGACGCCGAGGAGACGGCAGCAGACCGATCACGCGCCGAGGACGACGGGGCCAGCCTTGCCCGGCAGGACACGACGGGGCGGGCGGGCGCCTCAGCGTAGAGGGCCAGACCCACGGGGGCCGCCGTACGCCAGGATCCGCCCAGGGAGGCGCTGGGGCCCGGGTCGCGGATCGGACCGCGAGTGGCTGGCTCGCCGAGCGGACGCGACCGATGGTCGGCACGGGTGGAGGCGCTCGGGGCTTACAGCTGGCGCCGGGGCTCAGTGCGAGTGGCGTCGGCGTCCCGGTCGGGTGAGGATTGCGACGCTCGCGATGAGGGCGGGCGCAACCGCGGCAAGGGTGAAGACCCTTGGCGACCCCGCGAGGCAGAGGCCGGCGGCACAGCCCACGGAGGCCGCGGCGATGAGCTGCAGCGTGGGGTCGTCCAGTGTCTGGAGCGTGATCGTGGTCTCCTGGGCGCCAGCTCGCGCTGCGCCGACGCGCTCGGGCATGTGCCCAAGCGCGTCCTCGACGACCTCGAGCACCTGGCCTGCAGCGTCGCGCGCCTCGACGGCGATGCCGCCGCCCTGCACCAGGGCAGCATGGAGGGAATGGGCAGCCCGATCGCGGGCCTGGGTCATGGTCATGTCGGCTCCAATCGTGGCTGCGAGGTCAGGCTCGCCGGATTCGTCGGGTGCCGCCGAGGCGCTGGACCACGAACAGCACCAGGACGGCGCCGAGGACGGACACGGCGATGCTCTCGAGGTTGAGGCCGGTGACGTCGGCGACGTGGAGAACCGTGCCGGCGATGAACCCGCCGACGACGGCTCCGACGATGCCGAGGACGACCATCATGATCAGGCCCTCCTTCGAGCCCATGATCAGATTGGCGATGAAGCCCGCGATCGCGCCGAGCACGATCCAGATCAGGATTCCCATCTGGCAATGACCTTCCCGTGGCCCCTGATGCTCACCTGGCCAATCTGGACACGGTGTCTAAGCGACCATCGATAGAGTATCGTCTATGATGGACTATGTCAATCGATCGACGCGCTTGTGCTTCCCGGGGTCGAGCCCTTCGCTCTGACCGGGATCGGCGAGGCGGGGATGGACGGAGCGGACACGGGGACGACTTTCGGTTGTCCTGCTCGGGCTGCGCAGACAGCACGAGGCCGGGCACGCTGGCCCGGCCTCGTTGGCTCGCGCAGATCCGGGGATCAGCCGAGGGTCACGGCGCGACCTTCGTGATGTACGTGCCCCAGTTCGCGAGCACGGTTCGGGTCACATTCGGGATGTACTCGGCGGCCGTCCAGAAGTTGCCCGCCTCGTCCACCACCGTGGTCGAGTAGTCGCCCCATCGGGCGACGTTGCCGCCGGTGTATGTCGGGTATCCGGTGAAGCCGTCGTCCGGGCCCGCGCCCACGCCGGCGATGTGCACCGCGCCGGCGCCCCGCCCGGAGAGCAACACGTAGCCCGTGCTCGGGAAGTAGTCAGGGCCGGCCACGCTGAAGCCCATCAGCGCCTGCCCGTCGCCGTTCACGGCGACCGACGGGTAGAACACGCTGTCATTGGCCAGGCTGACGTAGCCCTGGCTGGCGACGAATGCGACGAGGTGATCGCCGAAGGAGAACGGGACGACGCGGAACCAGGCGATGCCGGTCCGGGTGCCGTCGCCGACCTGCGTGTTGAGCGCTCCCCACAGCTGCCCGTCCGCGTAGATCGTCTGGTTCATGCGGTCGTCGTTGGTGTTGATGAGCGGGAGCGACTCGCCTAGAGAGGCACCGAGCGGGTTGGAGCCCGTCGGGCCGGGCTTCTGCGCCACGGGGTTCGGCTGGCCGTAGACCTCGCTGCGGATCACCGCGTGGGACAGCGCGAGGGTGGGGCTGGACGTGCGGAGCGAACTGGTGTTGGTAAGCGCCCAGACAGCGATCCGGTTGTCGAGCGGGCCGGTGTCGCCGAACTGCAGCGCGCCCATGAAGTATTCGGTCCCGCCGCCCGATCGCGCGTAGCTGCCGTCCGGCGTGGTCGCCGGCTGCAGCGAATACGAGGTCGAGGCTGGCTCGCTCGCGAAGTACTGACCGCCCTGGAGGTGGATCGCGTTGAGCGAGCCCCCTGCCGCCAGCGCCCACTTGCTCATGGCGTAGATCTGGGCGCCGTTGAAGCCGGCGCCGAACTCGTTGGTGCTGACGTAGAAGCCGTTCGCGTCGGCGCCGATGAGCGGCTGGTCGCCGAAGCACGGGCATCCCGGGTTCGACGGCGTGCCGTTGAGGCCGTCATCGGTGGTGTCGAACCGGTACATGCGCCAGGTGCCGGTGGGGTCGCCGGTCATGGTGACCGCGATGAGCGTGTAGGTCCGGCCGGTGGCGCCCAAGTTGCTACCGGTATCCTCCATGAGCTCCGTCAGGAAGAACCGGTTGGTCTGGGCGTCGTACAGGCACTTCGGGTCTGAGATGAACTCGCCCGTGATCAGAGTCGTGCGGTTGATCTCCGGGGTCAGCGCGAAGAACTGGCTGAGCGCCGTGGGACCGCTCAGCGCGTTTCCCCGCTTGTCGTAGACGGCCATCGCATTGTTGACCGCCTCGACGACGAAGCCGTTGCCAACGCACAGCGCCTGGTCGGGCGGCTCGAGGCTGAACTGGGTGTTGGCGTAGGCGCCGGTGCCGGCCAGACGCTGGTCGGCGTGGCTCAGCCCGTTGAACCCGTGGACCCCGTCGCTGCTGCCTGCGATGCGGTTGGGGCGGGGATTCGGGGCCACCGTGGGCACCCCGGCACCGCCGCCCGAGCCCTGGGACGTGTCCTTCGGCAGGTCCTTGCCCGGGTCAGACTGGACGGCGTCTGTGGCGCCGCCCGAGGAACCCGTGCCAGTTGACGGCGCGAGGGTGGTCGTGCCGAGGTCCGCGACCTGGAGGCTGACCCCTTGGCCGGTCGGCCCGGCGGCCGCGGCCATCGACGGGGCGAGCGCAGACCCGATGACCGCGAGCATCACGGCGGTCGTCGCGCCGGCGCGGCTCGTGCGGGTTCGCCAACGTGCAGGAATCATGTGCGCCCTCTCCCTGGCTTTGCCGGTTAGGCCCGGCGTCAGTGCACCGGGACCGCTGAGGGCCGCGAGGCGCGGCAGCGCCGCCCAACCGGCGGGACGAGCTGCGATGCAGCGCCGCGTGGCACCTTCTGGCGAAGGGTGCAGCGCTCGGAGGGTCGTGTCAAGCCATCGCCCCAGACGTCGTCCCGGACGTCTCCGACATGCGTGGGACGTCTTGAGGAGGCGTTCCGCGCGCTCGGCACGCCGTCCGCGTTCCTGCTGGTGGGCGTCGCGTCGCCCGACCGAGTCGCGGCTGCTCGGGTCGCCGGGCGGATGTTTCTTGAGCAGCGACGCAGGCGTGCCCAGTCGGCTCTGCCTACGCGAACGGCCCCGCCCCGGCGTCCGGCTCCGCGCGCAGCGACGTCGGCGGCCGCTCGCCCAGGAGCACCGCGATGAACTCGCCCTCCTCGTCCTGCCGCAGGTAGAGCGCCGCCTTCAGGCGCACGAACGCGACCACCTCGCGGCGGAGCGCCTCACCGTCCCACACGACGATCGCCTCCTCGAGCGGCTTGAGCCGGTCGTCGTCGTCGATCACATCCACGGCCGTCACCCACGTCGCCCCCTCGGGCAGCGAGATGAGGCCGCTGACGATGAGGCCCGACGGGAACCGGGCATCGATGCGCGCCTTCGTGCGCGGCGCGAGGAAGCGTTCGTCGGTGACCAGCTCGCCCTCGTCGACGAGACATTCGACCCGAGCGAGGTTGACCCGGATCTGGGGCAGCTCGAAGGTGCGCCCGCCGGCGCGCGGGGTGACGCGCGCGTCGCGCAGGAGCAGCCAGTCGTAGCCGGACTGGAGCCAGTCGGTGATGCGGGGCGCACCCGCGTTGAGGTCGAGGGTTCCCTCGATGACGTCGAGCACCGAGTAGACGGTGACCCGGCGCGGGACGGTCTCGAACATGCGGGACTCCTGGGGGGGCGTGACGTGCCGGCCGCCGGCCGATTGCGCCACGGTAGACGATCTTCCGGTCAGCGGCGAGGGCTGGTCGCCCGCCGGCACGTGGACCCAGCGCCGCGAGGACCGTCATCGCCGGTTGCTGAGCGGCGGCGTGCCGTCCGCCAGCCGGCGACATCGCCGACCTCCGCGCCGGATCACCCCCCGGCCGGCGTCTCCACGGCCACATCGCCGACCTCCGCACCGGGGTCCGCCTCGGCGACGGCGGTCATCTGGGTGCGGTTGACGAGCAGGAACGAGAAGTGGCTGAACACCCGGCGGTCGGCGAGCGAGCGGGCGGTGACCGCGGTCATCGGAACGAACCGCGGCTCCGAGGCATCGACGAAGGTCGCCAGCGTCATCTCCTCGTGCACGTTGATGAAGCCCGCGATCGCGTGGCCGGGCGTGAACACGACGAACCGACGACGTGCCTTGACGAGGACCGCGGCATCCCCCATGCGGATGTCGTTCGCCGGGTCCCTGTCCTCGAGGTCATCCGCCAGCGCCTCACCGGCCTGGCCGATGAACGTGATCTCGTCCTGGTTGACCATGAGCTCGGCGAGGACGAGCGACGTGGGGTCGCCGTTCCGGCGGAGGAGCCGGGCACCGCGCAGGCGCACATAGCCGCGGTTGTGGTTGACGAGGTCGGTCAGCCGGCTGAACCGGCCGAGCGCGATGCTGCCGCTCACCCGGAGGTGGGGCCCGACGAGCTCGATGGCCTCCTCGCGGGCGCTGCCCGTGGGGAGCGGGTCGCCCCCGAACCCCGTGCTGTCCCATCCGGTCATGTCGCCTCCTGCCGGGATGACCGTCGAGCCGCGGTGCCCGGGCGGTCGTGCGGATGAACGCATCTTCTGCCTATCGGGCAGCTCGCGCACGCCGCCAAGGTCGCCGCTGGGACCTGCGACGCCCCACTTGGCCCGGCAGCCACCCCTACGACCCCAGGTGCGACTCGAGCCGGTCGATGAACACGGCCTGGGCCGCCTTGACCAGGCGGCGCGCGGCGTCGGGCTCGAGCCAGGCGACGCGGTCGATCTCGGGCACCTCGACCAGCTGCCCTGAGTCCGGCGGCCACTCTGCGAGGTACGTGTTGCTCGACGCGGCTGAGGGGTCGAGGTCCCCCGGGGCGGCCCAGGCGTGCACGCGCTTGCCGCCCTTCTGGACCGTCTGCCCCAGGGGCACCAGTGCGCCTGGCCCGACGGCGTGGCCGGTCTCCTCCTCGAACTCGCGGCGGGCAACGGCCTCCAGCTCCTCGCCGGGCTCGGCCTCGCCCTTGGGGATCGTCCAGTAGCCGGCGTCCCTGGCCTCGAACGACGGCCCGCCCGGGTGGGCGAGGAGCACCTCGAGGCGGCCCGAGACCAGACGGTACATGAGGATCCCGGCGCTGACCCGCTCCGACATGGACCGAGGATAGCTGTGCCCGCGGATGGCGAGGCGCTCGCGCCCGCCTCGGTCAGGCGCGGAGGCTTGTCTGCACGCGCCGCTCCACCTCATCGGTGACCGCTGTGACAAGGCTCGTCCCGAAGCGGCCGGCCAGCCGGTCGAGGAGCGGCCGGCGAAGGTGCGCGGTTGCGGACCGGGCCGGGACGCCCGCCGCGTGCGCAGCGATCTCGACCGCCCGCTCGAGGTCGCCGATCTCGTCGACAAGCCCGAGGTCCCGCGCCTCGCGCCCGAGCCAGACCTCGCCGGTCGCGAGCTCCCGTGCGCGCTCGTTCGTCATCCGCCGACCCGTCGCCACCCGCTCGACGAACGCGTCATAGAAGGCGTCCACGACCGCCTGCTCCTTCGCGCGCTCCTCGTCCGTGTCCTCCCGCCATGGCGCCCCGGTCCCCTTCATGCGCCCGGCCCGCGTCTCGGTGACGCTCACGCCAAGGCGGTCCAGCAGACGCGGGAGGCGGGGCGAGGCGGAGATGACGCCGATCGACCCGACTACCGCATTGGGCTGCGCAACGATCGTGGTGGCGGCCATCGCGGCGAGGTACGCCCCCGACGCGCCGACGCCCCGGACCGCCGCCACCAGCGGCTTCTTCGCGGCGAGCCGCTCGAGGGCCAGGAACATGTCGTCGCTGGCCGTCGCCGAGCCGCCGGGCGAGTCGATGTCGAGCACCACCGCCGGCACCCGCTCCGACTCGCGAAGGCGTCGGACGAGCTCGATCCAGTCAGCAGTCCGCACGCCGCCCCCGATCGTGCCGAACAGCCGGAGGACGGCGACGCGGTCCGGGCGCCTGCGGCGGATCCGAGGGCCGACGACGGGGAGGCGGCGAATGAGCGTCATGTCCGCAGCGTAGCGCAGGAGGCGCGCGGGGCACGGGCGGGGCCTCCGCAGAAGCGCGCCGAGATCGTCAGGACGCGGGCCGCGACGTCCCGCACACCGCGGCCGGCGCGGAAAGCAACGGCGGGTCAGCCGATTCGTGCCCGGTCTGTCAGCGCCGGACCGCCGACCCCGTGCCCGACTCGAGGCCGGCCGCCGCGCGCTGGGCGAGGACCCGGACCGTGCCCCGGAAGATCAGCCCGTGGACCGGGTAGAGCACGTACCAGTAGGCGAGGCCCGGCAGCCCCTTGGGCTCGAAGAACGCCGTCTGGACCAGCCGGCAGCCGCCCTCAGCCGGGACGACCTCGTACTGGAGCCACGCACGACCGGGCACCTTCATCTCGGCGCGAAGCCGGAGGAGCTCCGGCTGACGGACCTCCTCGACGCGCCAGAAGTCCAGCGCGTCGCCGACCCGAAGGTGATCCGGGTCTCGGCGCCCGAGGCGCATCCCGACGCCGCCGACGACCCGATCCGCCAGGCCCCGGATCCGCCACAGGGCATTCGCGTAGGGCCAGCCGGCGTCGCCGCCCACGCGTTCGACTTCGGCGAACACCCGCTCGGGCGGAGCCCCGACCACGCGGGCCCGGCGCTCGACGATCATCCCCTCGCGGCTCGTGACCGACGAGAGGCTCGCCTTGTCGGGCGCCGCCAGCGCGTCGAACCAGGTGGACTCGATGTCGTGCCGATCAGTCCGCTCAACCGCCAGCTGGATGGCATCGGCGTAGGGCAGGGGATGGAGCCCGAATGCGGCGGCGGGCCCCGGGTGGCGGACGACGACCTCGTTGCGCAGCCCCTCGATCAACGGCCGCGCGATCCCGGCCGGCACGGGCGACACCAGGTTGACCCAGTACGAGGAGAGGCGGGGCGTGAGGACCGGGACCGGGATCATGAGGCGACGGAGCCCGCGCTGGCGGGCATAGCCCCGCATCATGTCGCCGTAGGAGAGGACGTCGGGGCCGCCGATCTCCACGATCCCCGTGACCTCCGGGTGATCGATGGCGGCGACGAGGTAGTCGAGGACGTCGCGGATCCCGATCGGCTGGCAGCGGGTGCCCACCCAGCGCGGGGTGATCATCACCGGCAGCCGCTCCGTGAGGTGGCGGAGGATCTCGAACGACGCGCTGCCCGACCCGATGATCACCGCAGCCCGGAACTCAGTGACCGGGACGCCGGCCGTCGCCAGCTGGGCGCCCGTCTCGTGGCGGCTGGCCAGGTGGTGCGAGAGGCCGGCGGCATCGTCACCGAGGCCGCCGAGGTAGACGATGCGCGAGACGCCGGCGCGCGCAGCCGCCTGCGCGAAGTCGTGGGCCGCTCGCCGGTCGCGCTCCGCAAACCCCCGCTCGCCGGCGCCCATCGAGTGGGCGAGGTAGTAGGCGACCTCGACCCCCTCGAGCGCGGGCGCCATGGTCGAGGGATCGAGGAGGTCAGCGGCGACGACCCGCGCTCGCGGGAAGCGGGCCGCCAACGGACGCGCGTCGCGGCTCGTGAGGACCAGGTCGTGGCCACGCGCGGCGAGGAGCGGCACGAGCCGTCCCCCGATGTATCCGCTCGCGCCGACGACGAGGATCTGCATTGACAAAGTATGCGCCCGACAGGCCAGGCCCAAGACGGCGCCGCTGCCGTGGCGCTGCCCCCCGCGAGAACGCCCTCCCGTGGTCTCGACGGACAGGCGTCGGGGTCGGAGATCGGCGGCTCGACCTCGCTGGCCCCCATGCCGCGCGCACGAAGCGCCAACGTGCGATGCTCGACCCGTGACCCGCCAACGTCGGCCGCGCGAGCTCAGGCGCCCCGCCCCGGTTCGCGTCGCCCTTGGGGTTCGCCGGTGAGCCTCCGGTTCCGCCGCAGCATCCGGCTCGCCCCCGGGATCCGGCTGAATGTGACCAAGACCGGGCTCGGCCTCACGATGGGCACACGCGGCGCGCACTACAGCATCCACTCATCGGGCGCGGTCACCCGGTCGGTCGGCCTGCCGGGAACGGGGCTCTACTATCAGGACCGCCACTCGGCCCCGCGCCGGCAGCCTGCCCGAGTCTGGCCGGCCGCGCGCCCATCCACAGCGGGCCCCGCGCGCCCGGCCGCTGGGGGCCTTGCCGTCCCCGAGGTGTCGCCGGCGGCGATGGTGCCCAGCCCCGGGCTGTTCGCATCCGCCGCCGAGAAGGCCTACCACCGCGGCGTGATGGCCTACTTCGCCGGCGACAGGCCAGCGGTGATCGCTGCGTTCGAGGAGGTCGTCGCCCGTGACCCGGCCTCGGCCTCTGCGCACCTGTTCGCCGGCCTCGCAGCAGCCGGCCTGGACGACGACGCGCGAGCCGCGGCGCACCTCGAGGCCGTCCTGGCCTCGCCGGCAGGGCTACCCGACCGGCTCGAGGCCAGGTACCTGCCAGAGGGCACCTACGCCATCAGCGTCGCGGTCCGCGTGACGGCCTCGATCACCGCGACCCTGCCCGTCTCCGAGCTTGCGGCGGCGCTGTTGCTCGCCGAGGTCTACCAGGCCCAGGGCCGGCTCGAGGAGGCGATCGGGGTCGTCCACCAGGTCCACGAGGCGAGCCCCCACGAGGTCGTCCGCCTCTCGTTGTGCGACCTGCTGCTCGCCGACTCGGATTACGCCGGCGTCATCGAGACCGCGGCCGGCGTCGCCAACGAGTCCGACATCGACGTTGGGATCATCCACCTCCGCGCCGCGGCGCAGGTCGCCCTGGACCAGCGCACGGGTGCCCTCGACTCGTTCAGGGCGGCGCTCGCCAAGACCGCGGGACGCGACCAGGGCCTGTTGCTCGCGGTCCGCTACGATCGGGCCCTGGCGCTCGAGCGGTGGGGCCAACATGCGAAGGCGCGGGCTGACCTCGAGCGGATCTACGCGGCGAACCCAGCCTACGAGGACGTCGCGGCGCGGCTCAGCCCCA
>JBBIIL010000008.1:14653-62721 GCA_037446495.1 Chloroflexota bacterium
CGGATCTACGCGGCGAACCCAGCCTACGAGGACGTCGCGGCGCGGCTCAGCCCCAGGTCCTGATCCCAACCAGTCCCAAGACCTGTTCGCGACTGATCGGCCTACTCGTCATGAGGAGCGCCGCGCACAACCCCACGGGCCCCGGAAGACGGACGAGACACCCAGACAGGGTGTCTCGCTGAGCGTGATGCCGAGGAGTGGAGCGGGAGACGGGGTTCGAACCCGCGACATTCAGCTTGGGAAGCTGACACTCTGCCAACTGAGTTACTCCCGCTCGGAGCGGGCGAATCCTAGCGCAATCGACCCGCAGCGACAATCTCGAGCGCGATCGTCCGGGTCGTCCGGGCCAGTGGCTGGGTCCTTGGTGAGGCTCACGGAGTCGAGGCCACTGCCTGACCACCCGGCGATGCGCCGGCGTGGAGACCGGGCCGTGGGCCGTCCCGGCGGCTTATGATCCGCACGTGAGTGATGCGCCCAAGTTCGACACCGATCCGGCGCAGCTGGGGCGGCCCTTTCCAGATGACTTCGCCTGGGGCTTTGCCGCCTCCGCCTACCAGATCGAGGGAGGAGCGGCCAAGGACGGCCGGGGGCCGTCCATCTGGGACACCTTCGCCCGCCAGCCGGGTGCCGTCGCCGACGGCAGCACGGGCGATGTCGCCTGTGACCACTACCACCGTTACCCGGCGGACGTCCGGCTGCTGGCCGACCTGGGGGCGCGTGCGTATCGCTTCAGCGTCAGCTGGCCGCGCGTCCTTCCCGTGGGCACCGGGGACGCCAACGCTCCCGGTCTCGACTTCTACGATCGCCTCGTCGACGCCCTCCTGGGCGCAGGAGTCCGGCCGGCGGTCAACCTCTTTCACTGGGACCTGCCGCAGGCCCTGCAGGACCGGGGCGGCTTCGCCAACCCGGAAGTCGTGGGCTGGTTCGCCGACTACGCCGCGCTGGTCGCGTCGAGGCTGGGCGACCGGGTCCAGGACTGGATGACGTTCAACGAGCCGGCTGTGTTCGCTTTCCTCGGCCATGCCGAGGGCATCCATGCGCCGGGCCTGCATGACTGGCCGACCGCGATCCGGGTGGCCGACAACGAGTTGCGCGCTCATGCCGCCGCCGCCCGGGCCATCCGCGCCTTGGTCCCGGGCGCCAGGATCGGCGTGGCAATCGACGCCAATCAGGTCGCGCCGGCGACCGGTTCTGAGCGTGATCGAGTTGCGGCCGACCGGTGGAGATCCGCTCGTGACGCGTGGTTCCTCGACCCGCTGTTCGGGCGTGGCTACCCGGCCGTGGGGTTCGACGCCCATCGCGAGGCGGGCCACCTCGATGGCGTTGACCTCGCCGAGCCGCCGCCAGGGGATCTCGACTACCTGGGCCTGAACTACTACCGCCGCGACTCGGTCAGCGCCCGCTCGGACCGGGCCTTCGACTGGGAGGTCGGCGCGCTGCCGGGTTCGGAGCAGACGCAGATGGGCTGGCACGTCGCGGCCGACGGCCTGCGCGACGTCCTGCTCTGGCTGCACCGGACGTACGCACCGCCGGAGATCGTGGTCACCGAGAGCGGCGCGGCGTACCCAGACACGGTCGATCGCGATGGGCGCGTGCGGGACGGGAGCCGCCTGGAGTACTTGGCGCGCCATGTCGCGGCTGCCTCCGAGGCACTGCGTGCTGGCGTGCCGGTGACCGGCTACCACGTCTGGTCGCTGCTCGACAACTATGAGTGGAGCCTTGGCTACTCGCGACGCTTCGGCCTCGTACACGTCGACTTCGCGACCCAGCGCCGCACGCTCAAGGACAGCGCGCGCTGGTATCAGCAGCTCGTCGGCCGGGCGGAGATCCCCACGTGAGCGGTCCGGCGAGCGGCCCGGCGGGTGGCGGCTGAGCGGTCCCTGGGCCGCGCCCTGGTCCCGTCGGCGCACACTAGCGGGTCTCCGTGACTTTGCTGATCGTGCGCGGATGCTCGGGGTCGAGGCCGCGGGCGACGGTCACGTGGTAGGCGTACAGCTGGGCGGGCACAATCTCGACCATCGGCGAGAGCCAGGTCGGGACGCCATCCGGCAACGGCAGCCCCTCGTCCAGGCCACGGGCTGCCGACGAGTTCGAGACCACCAGCAGGCGCGCGCCGTGGTCCACTTTCAGGCGGGTCAGCAGCGCGATCTGGGCCGCCAGCTCGGCACCGCTCGGGGCCACGGCGAGTACCGGCAGGCCAGCCTCGGCCAGGGCCAGCGGGCCGTGCTCGAAGTCCGCCGCCGAGTAGGGCATCGCGGCCACCAGCGCGGTCTCCTGCAGCTTCAGCGCCCACTCTCGAGCACTCGCGTAGCTGTAGCCGCGGCCGAGCACGACGGCCCGCTGCCGGGCGGCATGCGCCGCCGCAAGGTCGTGCGCCAGGGGCTCGGCGGCCAGCCCGGCCAGGAGCAGCTCCGGCAGGCTGGCCAGATCGGCCCTCTCTGCCGGCGACGGCGGGTCGAGTGCGGTCGAGAGCATCGCCACGGCGAGCAGCTCGCTCGTGTAGGTCTTCGTGGCGGCGGTGGCCCGTTCCGGGCCTGCGAGCAGGTCCACCACATGATCCGCCGCTCCGGCCAGGGGCGAGGCGGCGTCGTTGGTCAGCGCGACGGTCAGGGCGCCCTGCCGCCGCGCCTCCTCAAGCACCGCGACGACGTCCGGTGAGCGACCCGACTGCGAGATGCCCACGACCAGGGCGTCGGCCATGTTCGGTCGCGCTCCGTACAGGGTGATGGTCGACGGCGCCGCCAGGGCGACGATCAGGCCGTTGCGCGTGGCCAGCAGGTACTGCGCGTAGATGCCGGCGTTGTCCGATGTCCCGCGAGCGGCGATGACGGCGAACCGGGGCCGGCGCGAGCGGAGGGCGGCGGAGATCGGGGCGAACGCCGTCGGGGCAGCCTCGAGGAGCCGCCCGGCGGCGGCCGGCTGCTCCAGGATCTCGTCCCTCAGCCCCATGCCACGAGCCCGTGTCCGCGCGGATACGACCGGCTCAGCCCGACGGGCAACCGGCCGGGGAATGGCGCCTCGCCCAGCAGCGCGGCCGCCAGCGCCTCCATCGAGGGATGCAGGATCCCGAAGGTGCAGCAGTGGGTGCGGGCGGACGGGTAGGCGAGCAGGTCCCATGGCGTTCGCAGGGCCACGGTGACGGTCGGCCTGCCGGCCGCCAGGACCGCTGCGGCGAGGTCCGCCTGCGCGCGCTGGAGGTGAGCCGAGAACGTCCCCGCAATGACGACGTCGAACTGCGCGAGCCGCCCAGCCAGGTCTGCGATGTCCGCCGCGCCGGGCACTGCCGGCAGGAGGATCTCCACGACGCCGGGCAGCCGGCGGCGGAGCGCCGATGCCAGCGTCGGCCGCACCGTCGACGAGGTGTCGGCCGGGGTCAGGTCGGCTGGCACGGACTGGACGACCGCGATGCGCGCGTCGGCGGCCAGGCGCAGCGGCAGCAGCCGGTCGTCGTTGCGGACGAGGGTGATCGACCGCCGCGCCAGCTCGGCCGCGAGCGCCAGGTGCTCGGCGCACCCGACGATGTCGAGCGGCGGCTGGTCGTGGGATCCCAGCCACCGGCGCAGCTCGGTCAGGCGGCCCTCCGCGGCGGCGTCGTCATCGGGATCGACGAGCCCCCGCCGCTGCGCCTGGGCGAGGCCCTCCTCCAGCCGCTCGAGCGCCGCCTCGTCCGCCGTTCCGAGCAGCACGTCCTCGCCCGCCCGGAGCGCAGCGATGGCATCCACGATCTGCGCCGACCCCTGGGCGAGGGCGCGCATGTCCAGGGCGTCGCTCACCGTCAGGCCATCGAACCCCAGCTCGCCCCGCAGCAGGTCCCGCAGGACCGGGGCGGACAGGCTGGCCGGCAGGTCGCGCCCGCCGGGGAGCGCGAAGTGGCCGGTCATGACCAGCCGCACGCCCGCCGCCGCGGCCGCGCGGAACGGGACCAGCTCCCGCTCCGCCAGCTCGACGTTCGTCCGGGTCACCTGCGGCAGCTCGTGGTGCGGATCGGCGGCCGTGTCGCCGGCGCCCGGGAAGTGCTTGGCCGTCGCGGCCACGCCGCCGTCCTGCAGGCCGCGGACGATGGCCGCGGCGAGTCGTCCGACCGCCTCGGGGTCGTCGCCGAAGCTGCGGATCCCGAGCGCGGGGTTGGCAGGCTCGTCGGCCAGGTCGCAGACCGGCGCGTAGTTCACGTTCACGCCGAGTGCGCGCAGCTCGCGCGCCGTCGCGCCCGCGACGCGCTCGGCCAGCTGGTCGTCGCCTGTCGCTCCCAGCGCCATGGCGCCCGCGAACGGCGTCGTCCCGTCGCCCAGGCCGATCAGCTGGCCGCCCTCCTGGTCGGCCGCGACCAGGAGCGGCGGCGCCCCGTTCGGTCGCGCCTCCTGGATGGCCGCGGTCAGCCGGCGGACCTGGGCCGGATCGACGACATTGTGGGCGCGGAACAGCGTCACGCCCGCGACGCCCCCTTCCCCGATCCGCTTTCTGGCCGAGCGTGGCAGCTCGGGACCGGCGAAGGCGATCATCAGCCGAGTCAGCGTCACGACTTGACCGACCCGGCCAGGATCCCCCGCACGAATGCCCGCTGGAGCAGCAGGAAGACGAGCAGCGGCAGCAGCATGGTGATGAACGCCCCGGCGGTGAGGAGCTGCCACTGGCCGCCGCGGCTCCCGAGCAGCGCATACAGCGCCGTGGGCATGACGCGAAGGTCGGTGGACGGACCAAGGATGACCAGCGCCACCAGCAGGTCGTTCCAGACCCACAGGAACTGGAAGATCGCGAACGCCCCAAGCGCCGGGATCGACAGCGGCAGGACGATCCGGATGAAGGTCTGCAGGTGCGTCGCCCCGTCGATCGCGGCCGACTCGAACAGGTCGCGCGGCAGCTGCGAGATGAAGGTGTAGAGCAGGAAGATTGCCAGTGGCAGCCCGAAGCCCGTGTGGGCGAGCCAGACCCCCACGAACGTGCCGTACAGCGACGCGCCGCTGTACAGCTTGAGGATCGGGATCAGCGACATCTGGATGGGCACGACCAGCAGGCCCACCACCACGGTGAACAGGATGCCGCGTCCCCGGAACGGGATCCACGCGAAGGCATAGGCGGCGAAGGCTGCGATCGTGATCGGGATGACCGTCGACGGGATGGTCACGATCAGGCTGTTGAGGAATGCGGCACCCATGCCGCCGCTGCCGATGACCTGCTGGTAGTTCGACAGCGTCCACTGGTTGGCCCCGAACGGGTTGAGGAGCGCGGTCCACCAGCCGGTGCTGCTGATCTGCTCCGGATTGCGGATGGACGTCACCAGCAGGCCCAGCGTGGGGATCGTCCACAGGAAGCAGATCACGAAGACCGAGATCCGCACCGGCAGGCTGCGCAGGAGGGCCGGCCGCCAGGGGGAGACGGGTGCCGTGTGCCGTGTGACGGCCGGGGCGGGCGCGCTCATGCTTCCACCTGCTGGCGACGGAAGTTGCGGAGGTTCAGGTACATCACGGGCAGGACGGCGACGAACAGCAGCGATGCCAGCGCCGCCGCCCGGCCGTCGTTGAAGAACTGGAACATCTCGTGGAACATCCGATTGGCGACCACATCGTCGTGGAACCGGCCGCCGGTCGTCACGTAGATGATGTCGAAGATCTTGAGCGTGGCGATGGCGATGGTCGTGGTGACCGTGACGATCGAGCCGCGGATCGACGGCACGATGACCCGGAAGAACAGCTGGGGCTCATTGGCCCCGTCGAGGCGGGCGGCCTCGATGATCTCGGTCGAGACGCCCTTGATGGCGGCCGAGAGCACGACCATCGCGAAGCCCGTCTGGAGCCAGACCATGATCACGATCTCGGCCCCGATGTTCAGCGGGCTGGTGGTGAAGAACGGAATCGCCTGTCCCCCGGCGGCGACGATGATGGCGTTCAGGAGCCCGATCTGTGGCTGTTCCGCCGGCTCCCACGCGTACATGAATCCCCAGATGACCGACGCGCCGATGAGCGAGATGGCCAACGGCAGGAAGATGAACGTCTTGGCCAGCGCCTCCCGGCGGATGCGGTCGAACAGGCCTGCGATCACGAGGCCGAGGATCACGCTGCCGCCTGTGGCCGCGATCAGCCAGATGACGTTGTTGCGCAGGATCTCGACCATCTCGGGACTGGTCATCACGGCGTAGTTGTCGAGCGTGAAGTGCCCCTGGCCATCGAACAGGCTGCGAGCGACGGTCGCGATCCCTGGGTAGACCAGGAACGTGGCCAGCAGGACCAGCGCCGGGCCGACGAACACCCAGGGCAGGATCCGATCGCGCCAGGCGGGCCGGAGCATGCCCACCATCCCGCCGACGCCGAGGTACAGCAGCCAGATCCCGCCGACGCCGACGCCCACCGCGATCACCGCCAGGATGACCTTGGCGAGCAGTTGGTCTCCGTGTCCGTTGCGCAGGTCCGTGGCGCCTGAGCTATTGCCCAGCGCGTCGTACAGCGCGGCGAGCAGGTTCTGCCCGCCGTGCGGATTGATCAGGATGATGACGCCGCCGATGCACAGGCCGAGGGCGACCACGCCCAGGATCGGCAGCAAGAAGCGCGACAGCGGTGGGTTCGCGGTTCGCTCGCCGACGGCCATCTGCCCTCCTCGGTGACTGTTGCGGGGCGCCTACCGGTTGGTGAGGCGCCCCGCGGACTGGCGAACGACTCCTACTTTGGCCAGCTGGCGTCGATGGCCTTCAGGACAGCATCCGTGTTCTTGCCGTTGTTGTTCACCCAGTCGACGGCCTGGGTCCAGAACGTGCCCGCGCCGACGGCACCGGGCATGAGGTCGGAGGCGTCGAAGCCGATGCCGGCCGCCTTGTTGACGATGCTTGCAGCAACCTGCAGCTTATAGGCGCCGGCGTACCAGGCGTCCGGGGTGGTGGTGTTGGGCGAGATCGCGCTGCCTGCCTCGATCCATCGCTGGAGGCCTTGCGGCGTGGACAGGAACGCGGCGACGGCGCGGACTTCCGGTCGGTCGGTGAGCACCATCATGGTGTCAGCCGAGCCCTCCACGTTGTTCTGGCTGGGATCGATCGTCGGGAACGGCATGATGCCGACGTCCGTGCCGACGACATACTTCGAAAGCTGGCCGCTGGCACGCTGATCCGGGAAGAAGTCCGGCCCGTACCAGGTGGGGACCTTCTGCATCCAGCACTTGGGCGCCTGCAGGTCCTGATTGAACATCGGATCCATGGTCGTCTTCTGATCCGTGTTGATGATCGCCTGCGGGCCGCCGTAGACGTAGTTCGGGGTGAAGAAGATCTTGCCGACGTACTTGTCGAAGGCGTCCTTGATGCCCGGGTCCTCGAAGGTGACCTTGTGGCTGATCCAGTCGTTGTAGTACTGGAGGCCCTTGGTCTTGAGGACGATCTCCTCGACCCAGTCGGTGATCTGCCAACCGGTGGCGTCGCCGGGGCCGCCGGCGCTGATGCACCAGGGGGATGAGCCGTCGGCGACGATCTTGTCAGACAGCGCGATCAGCTGGTCCCACGTGGTGGGGACCTGGTAGCCCTTGGCCTGGAAGGCCTTGATCGGGTACCAGATGACCGACTTCACGTCGGCCTTGTATGGGATGCCCCAGATGTGGCTGCCCTGCGTGACCAGACCGATGGTCGCCGGATGCTCCTTGCTGAGCTTCTGGGGGTCCATGAACGTGGCCACGTCGATCACCTTGCCCTCGGCCGCGTAGGCGAGGACCGGC
This sequence comes from Chloroflexota bacterium, assembly GCA_037446495.1. GTDB lineage: Bacteria > Chloroflexota > Limnocylindria > Limnocylindrales > CSP1-4 > CAIXZV01. Next base: position 22,340 of record JBBIIL010000008.1, read on the forward strand.
GTCGGCTGGGCGAGCTGCGCGATGTCGGGCGGTGAACCGCCTTCGATCCGGCTCTTGAGCACCGTCTCGTGGCTCGACGGGACGCTGTCAACCTGGATGGTGATGCCAGTGGCCTTGGCGAAATCTGCCAGTGACGCCTGGAAGTTCGCGAGCTCGCCGCCCGTCCACTGGACCTGGATGTCAACCTGCTTGCCCTTGTAGGGCTGGTCCGAGCCGAGCGCCTTGTCCAACTCGGTGTAGCCGGTCGGGACCGTCGGCACGGCCGCCGCAGGCGAGGCCGAGGGCGCGACGCTGGCGGGCGCCGACGCGCTCGCCGCTGCCGACGCGCTGGCCGCTGCCGACGCGCTCGGCGCCGCAGATGACGGCGCCGCCGTCGGCGACGCCGTGCTGCTGCCGCACGCGCTGGCCACCAAGATGACGGCCGCTAGAGCGGACGTCGCCCGTAATCTCTTGACCACGAATACTCCTCCTCCTGCCATAGGTGCGAGTGGCGTGAGTGTCCGGTGGGTCCAGGCAGGGAAGTCCGACCCACCAGATGCCGCGTCTGGGTTATCGCTCGCCCACCCCCTCTCGTTCAGGAAGGCCAAGGCGCTGGCGAGCGATTGCTGCCGCTCCACGCGCGCTGGGCGCCTCGATCGGCGACAGCAGCTCGATGGTCGCGTCGCCCAGGGCGTTCGCGACCAGTGGCGACGCCGCGCGTTCCCTTGCGATGCGCGACAGGATCGGTGCGAGCAGGGCTGGCCCGGCGGCTGCGACGCCGCCGCCGATGACGATCCGCTTGACGCCGAGGGTCAAGGAGAGCGATCGGATCGCTCGGGCCAGATGGTCGGCCACGCGGTCGATGATCCCGACCGCGACCTCGTCCCCGGCGGCGCTGGCACGGAACACGTCCGCCGCGCTCGAATGGGGCGCCAGGACGGACCTGCGACCGGCGGCGATCGCCTCGTCGGCCTGGCGACCGATCGCCGGTCCGGCGGCGACCGTCTCGAGGCAGCCGCGCAGGCCGCACGCGCAGATGACGCCGTCTGGGTCCGCCACGAGGTGCCCCACCTCGCCCGCCAGGCCGTTGTCGCCGCGGAGCAGGGTTCCGTCAAGGACGACGCCGGCCGAGATGCCGGTCCCGATCGCGAGGAAGGCGATGCTCGCGGGCGTCTGGCGCGACCCAGTGGCCGCCTGTCTGCTCAGCCACAGGGCCGCCGCCCGGGCGTCGTGCTCGACGAAGACCGGGACGCCCAGGGCCGTCTGCAGCATCGGTCCCAGGCGCAGGTGGGTGATGCCCAGGTTGACCGCCATGCGCACCGAGCCGTCCTCCGGGTCGACTCGGCCCGGCATCGCGACGCCGATCGCGGCCACGTCTCGCCGCAGCTCGCGCCGGGCGTCGTCGACGAGTCCGGCGATCTGGTCGACGACCGACGATGCGTCAGTGGGCGAGACTCGCTCGTAGAGGATCCGGTCCCGGTCGTCGAGGATGACGAGCGAGGTCTTGGTGCCGCCGACGTCGACGCCGGCGACCAGCGGGCCGCCGAGGCGCACAGCCGTGGCGTTCACCGCACGAGCCCGAGGCCCAGCTGCTGCTCCATGAGCAGTGCCGAGGCGCCCAACGCGACGACGTCGTCGTGGACGTGGCCGAACTCGATCTGGGTGTCCTGTGCGAGCAGTCCGAGGACGCTCGAGCGCGCCGAGCGCTGGACCTCGCACAGCCAGTCCTCGCCGAAGGCAGCCACCGGCCCGACCAGCAGCACGTGTCGCACGTTGAGCACGCCGACCAGCCAGCCGACAGCGACGCCGAGCTGGGACCCGGCATCGAGGACGAGCTTCCGGATGCCGGAGCCGCCGGCGAGGAAGGCGGCCACGAGGCCGCGCTCGTCGGTGATCGAAGGCTCGACGGCGCTCGCGGCGTCGACCAGGGACCGCATGCTCGTCAGCGTCTCCAGGCAGCCGTCCCGCCCGCAGCGGCACGGGGCCGCGCCACCCATCGAGACGTGGCCGAACTCGCCCGCGCCATGACCGTCGCCCTGGAACAGTTGGCCGTTGAGGATGATGCCAGCGCCGACCCCCCGACCCACCCTGATCACGATCAGGTTGTTGGGCCGAGGGCGACGGAAGAAGGTGAGCTCGGCGACCGCAGCGGCATGGCTGTCGTTGGCGATGACGACCGGCACGCCGAAGCGCCCCTCGAGCAGCGGCCCGAGGCGCAGCTCGGCCCAGTCCAGGTTGACCGACCAGCGAACCGTCCCCGTTCCTGTGTCGATGATCCCAGGCGCGCCGATGCCGATGCCGAGCAGGGGAGCCCGGTCGTCTGCGCGCAGCTCGTCGACGAGCCGGTGGACGAGCTCGACGGCGGCATCGCCGTCGCGCCCTTCGAGGGGCAGGCCGATGGCCCGGAGGATCTCGCCCCGGAGGTTGACGACGGCACCCCGGAACTGCGCCTCGCCGAGGTCCAGCCCGATCACGTGGCGACCGTCGGGAGCGACGCGCAGGAGGATGGGCGATTTGCCACCGCTGGACCGGCCCCGGCCGACCTCCTCGACCAGACCGTCCTCCATGAGCGTCCCGACGAGGTCGCCGACCGAGGTTCGCGTGAGGCCGGTGAGCCGGGCCAGGTCGGCGCGCGAGAGGGGACTGCGATCGTGGAGGGCGCGCAGCACCAACTGCTGATTGAACGTTCGCGTCTGCTGATGCGTCGCCCTCTCGGGCAGCATCGTCGCGCTGGCGCTCATCCGGGCGGACTCTCCCTGCGACCACGATCAGCCTGGTCTCGTGCCGAGCGCAGCTTTGGCAAGAGACTTGACAAAGTCGGATGGTGCGCCCGGCCGCGTGCTTTGTCAAGTCTCTGGACGAAGTTGCGGCCTGCCGGCGCCCACGCGTCACCGGGTGGAGGCGGCTGTCTGCCGGGCCGAGGCTGGCGTGCGCGACGGGCCGCCGTGCGTGTAGTCTGGCTCGACCCTGGCGGCGAACGAGGAGGGTGACGGTGCGCGTGATCGCGGGCGGGGCGGTGAAGCGGTGACGTCCAGCCGGCCGGCGCGGGGCCGCCGCCGGGACGTCCCGCCGCCCTACCCGGTGGAGCCGTGGACCGTCCGGGAGGTCGGGTTCGAACCGGCCAATGCCGCCCGCAACGCGACCGTGTTCGCGCTGGCCAACGGCCACCTCGGGCTGCGCGGCGACCTCGAGGAGGACGTCTGGAGCGACGCCCGCGGCACCTACCTCAACGGGTTCCACGAGGTGGCGCCGATCTCGTACGGCGAGGCCGCCTTCGGCTACGCCAGGAACCACCAGGTGCTGCTCAGCATCGCGGACGGCAGAGGCGTCCGCCTCGAGGTCGGCGGCGAGCCGCTGGACCTCGCCACGGGGCGAGTGGAGCAGCACGAGCGCACGCTCGATCTGCGCGACGGGATCCTGACGCGCCGCCTGCGCTGGCGCTCGCCAGCCGGCGTGCTCGTCGACGTCACGGCGCGCCGGCTCGTGTCGCTGACCCGACGCAGCGTCGCCGCCATCGAGTACGAGGTGGCCATTCGCGAGGCGCCACCCGAGGGCGTCGAGGTCCGGCTCGTCTCCGCACTCGATGCCCGTGTGGAGAACCGGGCCGCATCCGACGATCCGCGCGCGGGCTCGCGACTTCCAAGCGGCTCGCTCCGGCTTGTGCACTGCCAGGCGGACGGCGCCGGGGGCGTCCTGGTCCAGCGCACGCGCCTGACGCGCATGGCGGTGGCGGTGGCCATGCGCCACCGCACGTGGCTCTCGCGGGGCGCGTCCGCTGCCCGTCTCGCCCCGGGCCTCGAGGCTGGGCCCGACGGCTCCGCGGCCGCTTCCGACGAGGGGATCGTGACCACGTTCGGGGCCCGCCTCGGAGCAGGCGATCGGATGGGCATCCTCAAGTTGCTCGGCTACAGGAGCTCGCTCGACGCTGGGGAGGATCTGCTCGCCAGCGAGGCGACGGTTCTGGCTGACGGCGCCGCCGAGGACGGATTCGGCGTCCTGGCCCGTGAACAGGCGGGCGTCCTCCGTGACTTCTGGCGGGCGTCGGACGTCCAGCTCGACGGCGACCTCGAACTTCAGCAGGGCGTCCGGTACAACCTGTTCTCGATCTTCCAGAGCGCTGGCAGGGACGGGCGCACGAGCCTCGCGGCGAAGGGGCTCACGGGCGACGGGTACGACGGGCACTACTTCTGGGACACCGAGGTCTTCGCCCTCCCGTTCCTCGCGTACACGCAGCCGGCCATCGCGAGGGCGGTGCTGTGCTTCCGCATCTCGACCCTGCCCCAGGCCCGGGCGCGTGCCGCCGAGATGAGCGAGCCCGGGGCCCTGTACCCCTGGCGGACGATCAACGGCGACGAGGCATCGGCCTACTTTCCGGCCGGCACCGCTCAATACCACATCAACGCCGACATCGCCCTTGCACTCGTCCGGTACGTGCGGGTCACGGGTGACCGGTCGCTGCTGCTCGAGGGCGGCGCGGAGCTGCTCGTCGAGACGGCCCGCATGTGGCTGGGCCTCGGCGCCTACATCCCATCGCGCGACGGCGCCTTCTGCATCAACGAGGTGACCGGCCCGGACGAGTACACCGCGCTGGTCAACAACAACGCGTTCACGAACCTCATGGCCAGGGCCCATCTGCGCCAGGCGGCGCGGGTGGCGGCCGAGCTGGCCCAGGACGAGCCGGTCGCCTGGGCCGGGATCACGGCCCGTCTGGGCCTCGGCGAGCACGAGGTCGCCGAGTGGCGTCGGGCCGCGGACCACATGCGGATCCCGCGCGACAATGCCCTCGGCGTGCATGCCCAGGACGACTCGTTCCTCGACCGGGAGCGGTGGGACTTCGCGGGCACGCCGCAGGAGAACTTCCCGCTGCTGCTGCACTACCACCCCCTGGTGATCTACCGGCACCAGGTGCTCAAGCAGTCGGACGTCGTCCTCGCGCAGGTCCTGCTGTCGCACGACTTCACCCGCGCCGAGAAGCGACGCAACTACGACTACTACGACCCGCTCACGACGGGCGATTCCTCACTCTCGCCCTGCATCCAGAGTGTCGCCGCCGCCGAGCTCGGCTACGCGGAAGCCGCGTACCGCCACTTCCTGCACACGGCGCGCATGGACCTCGACGACGTCAACGGCAACACCGACGACGGCGTGCACATCGCGGCGATGGCCGGCTCCTGGGTGTCGATCGTGTACGGGTTCGCCGGCCTCCGTGACGACGACGGCCGCCTGTCGTTCGCCCCACGCGTGCCCGCCAGGTGGCGACGCCTGGCGTTTCGCCTGCGCATCGGGCCGTCCACGCTGAGGGTCGCGTTGACGCCGGACGAGGCCGTCTATGAGGTGGAGCGGGGCGGCCCGGTCGAGCTGCGCCACTTCGGCGAGTTGGTCAGCGTCAAGCCCGGAGCGCCGTCGGCGCGCGATCTCCGCCCGACGATCCGGGCCGTGATCTTCGACCTCGACGGCGTGCTCACGGACACGGCCGAGCTGCACTTCCGCGCGTGGCGGCGCCTGGCTGCGGAGGAGTCCGTCCCCTTCGACCGCCAGCTCAACGAGCGCCTCAAGGGTGTCAGCCGGACAGAGAGCCTGGAGATCATCCTCGACCACGCCGGTCGCACCATCGACGACTCCCGCGAGAGGCTGCGCCTCGCCGAGCGCAAGAACGCCTACTTCCGCGAGTTGGTTGCCCGGATCACGCCCGCGGACCTCCTTCCCGGCGTCGATGCCCTGCTGGCTGAGCTCCGCGCGGCGGGCGTGCGGACCGCCATCGCGTCGATGAGCCGCAACGCGCCCGAGGTCATCCGCCGCCTGGGGATCGAGGGTGCGGTGGACGCGATCGTCGACCCGGCGAGCCTCGTGAAGGGCAAGCCGGATCCGGAGATCTTCCTCGCGGCCGCAGAGATGCTCGGGGTGCGGCCGGACGACTGCGTCGGCATCGAGGACGCACGCGCGGGGGTCGAGGCCATCATCGCCGCCGGCATGGTCGCGGTCGGTGTCGGCGACGAGCTGCCGGGCGCTGACTGGGTCGTGCCCGAGCCGAGCGGCATCACCGTCACCAGGCTGACCTCCCTGGTCCGCGAGCGTCGGCGGGCCTGACCGCGAGACGCCCAGACGCGCCCAGTCTTGCGGTCAGGTCGCTGCGGGGCGGTCTCGGGCGCAGCGCTGCGGCCGGCGGCGACCCGCGCGTCCGGCCGCCGACGGGCGGTCCGGCACTGGGGCTTGCTCGCGAGCCGGTCTACGTTCGGCGCCTGACAACCAGGGTGCACGGGGGCGCTCGCGCTCGAGGCCCGGGTCGGCGACAAGGAGGCGGCGGACCAGCATGAAGGGCTTCGTTGACGACATCGGGCGCCTCACGGTCGAGAACGCTGACTTCCGCCGGGTGCTCTACACCGGAAACTACCTCCAGCTCGTGCTGATGACGCTCGCGCCGGGCGAGGAGATCGGCGCGGAGGTGCACGAGGACCGCGACCAGTTCTTCCGCGTCGAGGCGGGCGAGGGTGAGATCGTGATCGACGGCACCGTGCGGCACGTCTCGGCGGAGTTCGCGATGGTCGTGCCGGCGGGCGCCAGCCACAATGTGCGGTGCGTGGGCGACGCCCCGCTGCGCCTGTACACGCTCTACGGCCCGCCCGAGCACCGGGACGGCGTCCGGTTCGCGACGAAGGCGGAGGCCGCGTCCGCTCACGAGCACTTCGACGGCACCACCACCGAGTAGCGCAGCCTGCGTTCGTCGGGGAGCGTCCGCCGAGCTGGAGCCGAGCAGGCTCCATCGACAGCGCGACCGCGGAGCGCCTCAATCGTCGTCCAGGCCGCGGCGCGGGCCAGCAACCCGCCGGTGTCAGTCCCCCTCGCCGTCGGCCGTCAGGAGTCCCGCCGGCAGCATCGGCGCCACGTCGACGATCCGGACTCGTGCGCCCGGCCCCGCCGTGAACGCCGCCACGGACACGGACACGTCGCCGAACTGCTCGGTGAACAGCCGCTGCATCCCCGGCGAGCGGTCCAGGGCCCACGAGACGCGCGAGCGCGAGGTCTCGAGGAACCGCCCGGGCTCGGTTCCAAGGACCAGCAGCTCGGGTCGGCGGCCGGACGCGTCGGCTGCCAGGCGCACGTAGTCCTTGAACAGCGCGCGCTTCTGCACGTCATCGCGGCCCGCCCAGGCGGCGAGCTTGAACTCGGCCACACGCAGGTTGGTCTCCACGTCGAATGGCCGCCTCGGGTCATTGCCGACGGCGAGCGACGGGCGGTTCACGAGCGTCTCTCCGTCCTCGAGCAGGGCGGGGAGAAGATGGAGAATGGCGGCAGCGTTGATGAGGTCGCTGAGGCGGCCGAACTCGCGCCGGACCTTGATCGCCGAGGCCAGCAGTTGGGCGTCGACGCCGGCCGCCTGCGCTGTTGCCCGCACCTCGAGCGCGGTCGCGTGCTCGACGTTCGCCTCGAGGCTGGCGATCGACTCCGGGAGCGGCCTGCGGACCAGGAAGGCGGACAAGGTCTCGACGGATCGGCTCAGGCTGAGTTCGCGCATGCCCCCATTGTGCGGGTCGGGCGCCAAACCTTGGGTGGAGCGCCCGACTGGACGGTGATCGCCCGACTGCGCGAGCCATCCGCGCGTCCGCCTGCCGCGAAAGGGACATCGATGGACGTTATCGCCCGCATGTCCCCGCCCGCGCTGCCGATTGGCCTCCCCGGCTGCGCCACGGCCATCGATGGGCTGATCGGTCCTGTGCCGCTTCGGCACTCGACCGGGACCTTGGACCGAGCTGCCATGGCCGACGGACTCGTCGCTGGCATTGGCACCTCGGCAGTGGTGGGGGACGTCGTCCACGAGCCCTCCGGCACCGGGTCGGCGCAGGGGGCGGACGACGCCCGCGCCCAGCGACGCGCCGAGGACCGGTCCCTCGTGGCGCGCATCGTTGCCCGCGACGAACGGGCGCTGGAGGAGCTCTACGCTCGCTACTCGCGGCCGGTCTACTCGTTGGCGTTCAAGGTCACCGGGACCGATCGGCTGGCCCAGGACACGGTGCAGGAGGTGTTCGTCGCCCTGTGGCGCGACGCGAACCGCTTCGACGCCGCGAAGGGCGCGGTCAGCCCGTGGCTGTTCTCGCTGGCGCGCCACAAGGCCATCGACCTCGTGCGGCGCGAAGCCAACGTGCGCAGGCACACCGCGGACGTGGACCTCGAGTTGCACGAGGCCGACGATGACGTGGACCGGGAGGCATGGATCGGCATCCGGCGTGACCGCGTCCGCGAGGCGATCACCGGTCTGACGCCGGTGCAGCGGGACGCCCTCGCGCTTGCGTTCTTCGAGGGCCTGACCCACGTCGAGGTGGCCGACCGCCTCGGCATCCCGCTGGGGACGGCCAAGACCCGGATCCGGAGCGCGCTCATCCGCCTCCGCGACATCTTGGGCGATTCGTTGTCGGAACTGGGCCCGGGCGCGGGCCAAGCGACGGTGGTTGACCCGTGAGCCACGCCGACGCTCACCTGCTGCTGGCCGCCGGTGCTGTCCTCGAGGACCTCGACCCCGACGAATCGCTCGACCATGCGGCTCATCGCGCCGCCTGTCCCGAGTGCCAGGCCCTCGAGGCCGACCTCGGCCACGTGCTCGAGGACCTCGCCCTGACGGCGCCCCTCCACCGGCCGCCGCCGATGGTCCTGGATGGGATCAGGGCCGCGATCCGCGCGGACCGCCCGCCCGTCGTGTCCCTTGCGGCGGCCCGTGCCTCGCGTCGGCGGCTGTACACCGCGTTGGCCCTGGCCGCCGCGTTCGCGATCGCGGCCGCGGGCCTCGGCGGTCGCGCCCTCAGCCTGGGCCGCGAGTTGGAGCAGTCGCGCGCCGTGACGGCGTCCCTCGAGTCGCAGGTGGCCGTGCAGGGCGGCGCCGTGGCCGTGGTCGCTGATCCGCGCCACGTGACCGCGGTCCTCCAGCCGGAGGCCCTGGCGCCATCGGCCACCGCCATGGTCATGTACGTGCCCGGCACCACGTCCTCGTACGTCGTGGCCCAGAACCTCCCGGCCACACCGGCCGGCCACGCCTATCAGCTGTGGTACGCGGACGCAGGCGGGGCCCACCCGCTCGGCACGGCCACCTGGGACGGCAGCGGCACGTTCGTGGCGGCGGTGGGCGTGGACCTCGCGAAGGGAGAGGCCGTGATGATCACGCTCGAGCCCGAGGGCGGCGCCACTGGCGCCCCGGGGCCGCACGTGGTGTTCGGCGGGCTGTAGCGGCGACGCGGCGTGGCCCGTCCTAGCCCGTGGAAACCGAGGTCTGCCCCGGGGATGTGATGGCGATGGCGCCACCCCACATGCACATGCACTGGCTGTCGCTGGTGAGCGCGGGCGTGCCGCCCACTGAGACGGTCGGGGAGCCGGGTGCCCAGGGGGCGGTGGTCACCGGGATGCATGGCTGGGGCGTCAGGACGCCCTGGGCGGCCGCCGTGGCCGAGGCGACCTGCGGGTTCGACGGTGTGAGGCACATCCCGAAGGGCGCGATGTTGGCGTTGGGCGCCATGTCGGTGATCCTGGCCACCAGCTGACTGCTGCCCTGGACGGGCTGGCCGGCGGGCAAGACGGTCAGCACCGAGGGCGAGCTGCCGAAGGAGCAGGCCATCTGGGCACCGTTGACCACGACGGATGACATGGGCGCCTCCCGTGCTTCGAAGGGGCCGAAGCCGACGGGCGAAGTGTCGCACGAAGCGGAGCGGGGCCACCAGAACAGTCCGGCTTCTCGGCCCTGATCCCGCCTGCTCGCCCTGAAGCCGCTCGCCCCGGGCGGCGACACTGATCCGCAACCAAGCGCTATCCGGCCTGCCCGGCCGGGCCCTTCGGCCATCGAGGGAGAGCGGGCCCCGCGGGGATACTGACCCCTTCGAGGCGTCCCCGCCGTCGCCGCCGACCGGCGATCAGCAAGGTGTAGCGATGACCGTCGCCCCGGCCGACCCCTTTGCCCGCGTGCTGCCCCTCACCGCTGCTGCAGCGAGGATCGAGGCCGACCGCTGCCTCTACTGCTATGACGCTCCGTGCGCGCACGCCTGTCCGAGCGAGATCGACGTGCCGGGCTTCATCCGCAAGATCGCCACCGGCAACGTGGCCGGAGCGGCCCGGACGATCCTCGCGGCCAACCCGCTGGGCTCCACGTGCGGCGCCGTGTGCCCCGTGGAGCGGTTGTGCGAGGGCGCCTGCGTCCGCAATGTGCTCGACCGGTCCATCGACATCGGGCGGCTCCAGCAGGGCGCCGTGGACGACTTCGCCGTGACCGGCGAGCCGTTCTACGTCCCGGGCCCGAACGCCGGGGTGTCGGCGGCCATCGTCGGGGGCGGGCCGGCGGGCCTCGCCTGCGCTGCGGAGCTCCGCAGGGCCGGCGTGGCGGTCACGGTCTATGACGACGCCCCGCGACCGGGCGGCCTGGCGGACCATGGCATCGTCCCGTGGCGAATGGCTCGGGCGAGCGTCGCCAAGGAGATCGAGGAGCTGGGGCGTGCGGGCGCGACGATCGTGCCGAATTGCGTGGTCGGCCGCGACGTGGACCCCGCCGACCTGCTCGCCGGGCACGATGCCGTGGTGCTGGCGCTGGGCCTCGGCCGCGCCCAGCCGCTGAGGGTCCCGGGTGAGGATCTGCCGGGCGTGGTGGACGCGCTCGATGTCATCCGCGCGGCGATCGACCCCCAGCCGGGCGCGGCGCCGGTCATCGGCAGGCGGGTGGGCGTGATCGGCGGCGGCTCCACCGCCTTCGACGCCGCCGCTGCCGCGGTGCGGCTGGGCGCAGAGGAGGTCACGCTCTTCTACCGCCGGACCCAGACCGAGAGCCCGGCGTATCCGCACGCGATCACGCTCGCCCGCGAGCTGGGCGTCGCGATCCGCTGGCTGACCGCCCCGACGCGGATCGATGGCGCCGCCAAGGTCGCCTCCGCGGGCTTCGTGCACATGGCGCTCGGCGACCCCGACGCCTCGGGCCGCCGCCGCCCGCACGAGATTGCGGGCTCGGGCTTCGTCGTCCCGCTCGACACCGTCGTCCGTGCCGTGGGCCAGGGCGCCCCGTCGTCGGCTGACGGCATCCTCGCCGCGCTGGGCGTGCCGCTCCGGGGCGGCATGGCGGTGGCGGACCCGGGCACCGGCCGCACCGCCAACCCCAAGGTGTGGGCCATCGGCGACCTCGCGTCGGGCGGCAAGGAGGTCGTCAACGCGGTCCAGGCCGGCAAGATCGCCGCGCGCTCGGTCATTGACGCGCTGGGCCTGCGCGCCCGCATCGAGCCGGTCCGCCGCGCGGCCGATTCGACGCTGCCCGGCGTGGACCTGTCGGTGGACATGGCCGGCATCAAGAGCCCCAACCCGTTCTGGCTCGCCAGCTGCCCGATCAGCAACAACGCCGACATGGTCTCGCGCGCGTTCGACGCCGGCTGGGGCGGCGCGGTGTGGAAGACCATCGGCGACCCGATCCGCAACGTGACGGCCCGCCTGGGCACGTTCGAGTACGCGGGCAAGAAGGTCGTCGGCATCAACAATATCGAGCTGATCAGCGACCGCCCGACGGACGTGAACATCGCCGAGATCCGCGAGGTCAAGCGCAAGTACCCGAACCACGCCGTGGTGATCAGCCTCATGGTGGAGGCGAAGCGCGAGGCCTGGCACGACATCCTTGCCCAGTGCAACGACACGGGTGCGGACGGCTACGAGCTCAACTTCGGCTGCCCGCACGGGATGAGCGAGCGAGGGATGGGCGCGGCCGTCGGCCAGGTTCCCGACTACGTCCAGATGATCACCGAGTGGGTGATGGAGAAGGCCGAGATGCCCGTCTTGGTCAAGCTCACGCCCAACGTCGCGGACATCCGCTACCCGGGCCGGGCCGCGCGCAAGGCCGGCGCCGACGGCGTCGCGCTGATCAACACGATCAGCTCGCTCATCGGCGTCGACCTCGACACCTGGGCGCCCCGCCCGGACGTCCGCGGCAAGGGCTCCCACGGCGGCTACGCCGGGCCGGCGGTCAAGCCCATTGCGCTCAACATGGTCAGCCAGCTCGCCGCCGACCCGGAGGTGGGGATCCCGATCTCAGGCATCGGCGGCATCGAGACCTGGCGCGACGCCCTGGACTTCATGCTCCTCGGCGCCACCACCGTCCAGGTGGGCACGAGCGTGATGCACTACGGGTTCCGCCTGGCGGACGACCTGGTGGACGGCCTGTCCACGTACCTCAAGTCGAAGGCACTCACGAGCCCGAGCCAGCTGGTGGGCAAGGCGCTCCCCGCCATCACCGACTGGGGGCACCTGGACCAGGAGTGGCGCCTGCTCGCCAAGATCGACCAGGAGAAGTGCATCCGCTGCAACCTGTGCTACGCCGCCTGCAACGACGGCGCGCACCAGGCGATCCGCTTCGCGGGCAGCAACGGCACCTCGCACCTCGAGGTGGACCCCGACTACTGCGTCGGCTGCCGACTGTGCCAGTATGTCTGCCCGGTTGAGGGGGCGATCGAGTTCGAGGGCCTGGAGGGGGCCGCCGCGATCCACTGAGCCCGGCCCCCGCAGGACCACCGGCGGCGCCAGCTCGGCTGCCGCCGTCGCCCACCCGCGAGGTCGTGGGGGCCGCGAGGGACCATCTACCTGAAACCGCCGCCTCGGTCTAACCTAGGCGACCAGGTCCGAGCGAGCCAGCGTCCCAGCCACTTCGCCGCCCTGGAGGAGGTCCACATGCCCCGCGTCCTGTTGATGGTCGGTACCAAGAAGGGCGCCTTCCTCCTGGATTCCGACCAAACGCGCCGCGACTGGTCTGTCCGCGGGCCCTTCTGCGAGGGTTTCGAGGTCCGCGACGTCAGCTTCGACCCGTCCGATGGCGCCCTCTACGCCGCGGCCGCGTCCCCGTGGTTCGGCCCCGCGGTGTTCCGGTCGCCCGACCTCGGGGCGACGTGGACGCACTCGTCCGAGGGCCTCACCTATGGTGACGACGGGCCCAAGCTGACGCGCGTCTGGAATGTGACGCCGGCGCACGGCGCCGTCTACGCGGGTGTCGAGCCGGCGGGACTCTTCCGGAGCGACGACGCCGGCACCACCTGGCGCCACGTCGAGGGATTGCGCCAGCACCCGTCGACGCCGGAGTGGGGACCGGGCCTCGGCGGCCTGATCCTCCACACGATCATCCCGCACCGGTCTGATCCGGACCGCATGTGGGTTGGCGCGAGCGCCGTGGGCGTCTTCGAGACCACCGACGGCGGTGCCAGCTGGACGGCCCGCAACCGCGGCGTCCGGCAGGGCTACAACCCGGGCGAGCCCGGCGAGGTGGGCTCCTGCGTGCACAAGTTCGCTCGGGCGGCAGGGACCGACCAGACACTGTTCCAGCAGAACCATTGTGGCGTGTACCGCTCCGACGACGGCGGCGCCCACTGGACCGAGGTCACGGGATCGCTGCCGTCCGAATTCGGCTTCGTGCTGGGCGCACACCCCCGCGACCCCCAGACCGCGTGGGTCATCCCGCTCACGCCCCCCGAGAAGGGTCGCCTCATGCCCGACGGGAAGGCCGCGGTCTGGCGCACTCGCGACGGCGGTGGCTCCTGGGAGCGCCAGTCGAACGGCCTGCCGCAGGAGAACGCCTGGCTGTCGGTGCTCCGCGAGGCGATGGGCGTGGACACGCTTGACCGGCCCGGCGTCTACTTCGGCGCCCAGTCGGGTCAGGTGTTCGCCTCCGCGGACGAGGGCGACACGTGGCGCGAGATCGCGTCGTACCTGCCGGCGATCGCGTCGGTGGACGTCGCGGTCATCGCGGGCTAGCGCCCGCGGAGCTGATGAGATGGCCGAGGTGCGCCTCCCGACCGCCCTTGTGACGCTGTTCCCCGGGACGCCGCGACGCCTGGACCTTGCGGGCGCCACGGTTGGCGAGGTTCTGGCCTCGCTCGACGCCCTGGTGCCCGGCATCCACGACCGGCTGTTCATGGCAGGGCCCGCGATCCGCGACCACATCCGGGTCTTCGTGGACGGCGAGGCGGCCGAGATCGCCACGCCCGTGTCGCCGCGTTCGGCGGTGGACGTGGTGCTGGCCGTCTCCGGCGGCTAGCTGTGCCACGCTGCCGTGGGCGCCGGCGCCGTGGCGGCTGGACGGCCGCGGTCGCTCCGCCTCCTACCCGCTGATCGAGTATGCGACTGTCACCGACATCGCGAAGCTGAGCGTTGCTGGCTCGCTCGGGGCCGTCACTGCCCCAGTGCCGCCGCTCGTGCCGGTGCCGGCCCCGACGGAGATGGGGGACCCGAACGCTGCCGGTGCCGGCGGCGTCTCCACGCCCGAGGTGCCGTTGACGGTCATCGGGACCGCGTAGCCGTAGCCGCCGCCGGAGGCGCTGATCGAGTAGACGCCCGAGATGGTGACGCCGAGCTGTCCCGCGATGGCGTCGGCCTGGGCCCGGGCGTCGGCAAGCGCAGCCGCGAGCGCCGTCGCCTGGGCCTTCGACCGTTCTGCGCCGTTGGTTGCCATGGCGGCCTGGCCGTAGCCTGAGACGACGATGGTGTGCCCGGGGCCAACGGCGGGGACGCCACCGTAGTAGGGGAAGGCGATGGCCGCGCCCGCTGGGGCTGAACCCGTAGATGCAGAGCCCCGGAAGCCTGCCGTTGGACCTGTCGTCGCGGCCCCCGGATTGACGGCGACTGCCGGCGCGCCCGGGACGATGGCCAGCGCGCCGCCCTGCTCGGCTGCGCCGGAGGCGGTCAGGGCGCTCGCAGGCGACGATGACGCGCCGGGAGTGGAACAGGCGGCGACGAGGAGGGCGATCGAGAGAGCGGCGAGGCCCGTGAGAGCCAAGCTGTTGCGGATCGTGCGGCTGGCCATGGCGCTGGGTCCTCCGGTAGGCATCGGGCCGCGCCAATCGCGGTCGGCGCCCAGACGGGGCCGAGCGCGTGACGGTTCCCCAGGGTCGTCAGCCGGGCCAGGCGATGTCGTCGAGGTCTTGGGCGATCCCCGCGCACCAGCCTCGCCGGCTCAGCCCGCGGGGCGCACCGCGGTGACGCCCCCCATCGTGCCCGCGTACACCAGGCCGCCCGACAGTGTGGGCGAGGCGAAGTGGGGCACCGGACCCAGCGGCATCGACGCCAGCACGGCGCCGGTCGACGGTGCGAGGGCGAACAGTGTCCCGGTCGCGATGTTCACCGCCCAGACGGCGCCGCCGCCCACGACCGGCGAGCCTGTCGCGCCCGACGTGGTCCGCCAGACCAGGTGGATCCGGCCTGAGTTGTCCACGGCCACCTTGCGAATGCCGTCGTCGCATGGGACGAAGGCGACGTTGCCGTACGTCGCCGCGCCGCCGAACCCGCGGCACACGGTGGCCGACGAGACCTGGCCGCCGATGCCACCGAGTCGCCCCTGGCGCAGCACGTAGCCGATGCCGCTCTTGCCGGCGATGAACACGAACCCGTTGGCCAGCAGCGTCGGGCTCATCGAGCCCAGGTCCGCGTCCGTTCGGTTGTCCGTCTGCCAGCGCGACGGCGTGAAGCGCGACGCCAGCTGGAGGCCGGCCGTGAGCTCGACGACCGAGTCGCTGCCGTCGTAGGCGGTGGTGGAGCTCCCGTTGCCGGTGGCGATGTAGAGGTGGCCCGCCGCGTCAACCGTGGGCGAGGCGGCGCCCATCCACACGGCCCCCTCGCGGCGGGCCGGGACGACGTAGGAGATGGTCGACCCGTGGCCGCTCACCGGCACCCCGACCAGCTTGCCGCGGTACTGCCCGCAGTCGCCGGCCAGGCCGCCGAAGCCGATGTAGACGTAGCCGTTCGCCACCACCAGGGCCGCCCGCTGCTGGTGCGTCGGCGGGGCCTGGCCCGGCAGGTCAACGGTGCGCGACCAGCGGATGCCGCCGTTGGCGGGATTGATCGCGACCAGCACGTGCCGCGCCCTGGCCACCTCGGCGACCGCGAACACCGTCCGCGTCCCGAGGTCGTACACGGCGGCGCCGGTGATCCCCAGCGGGTCGATGTTGCCGCAGGGCAGGCTCGCGAGGGACACGGGCGTGCCGACGTGCGTCTGCCAGCGGATAGCGCCGGTCGTGGCGTCAAGGCCGTACAGGCTGTCGTTCTCCGTCGCCGCGACGAGCGTCCCGCCGATGACGATCGGCTGGCCGTACACGGCACCGTCGAGGTGGGTCTGCCAGGCGAGGGCCGGGTTGGAGGGTGCCGGGAATCCCGCCGCGATCCCGCCCCGCCGTGCGCCGCCCTGGTACCCGAACCACGTTGACCCGACAGCGAGGGTGGTCGCCCCGCCGGATCCCGCGGCGTCGGACGTCCCGGGGGCGGGGGTGGCCGACACGCTGGGCGATGCCGCCTGCACCGGGATCGGGCTGGTCAGGATCGCGAGCGCCCCGACGAGGCGGAGGGCCGTGGCCCAGGGCCCGAGACGTGACAAGACCATGCTGGAAGGGCCCTCCGCATGACGGGTGGCGCGGGCCGTCGCCCAGCGCGCTGGTGACCGACAGCGTCATTGTCCGCGAACCGCCGAAACGTGCTCGGACTGGCACGATCCAGACCGCCCAGACTCGCCGTCGAGGAGCGTGCCGGTCGGCGGGCGGGGCCGGCGCGTCGCCCGACGCTTACACGCCCCTTACGAACCCCGACGCCGCGCCGGTGGTTCTGGATGCCGCGAACCTCGAGGATGCCGTCAGGCGCCGCGAGGCGACGCCCCCCAACGACACGTGGCACGTCACCACACCATCCACGGCAGCCGCCGCAGTCGCGGGCGCCCGGCCATGCAGAAGGAGCAACCCGATGAAGATCGCGCTGAAATTCACCCCCAGGCACCTCGCGGCCGGCGTGGCCGGGGTCCTCGTCGCGGCGGCTGTTGTCGCGGTGCCGGTCATGGCAGCGACGACCAGCCCGACCACGTCGTCGGCCGGGCCGACCACCTCCGCGAGCTGCCTGAGCGCGCGGATCGCCGCCAGGGTGACCCCCTCGGTGACCACGCTGCAGGCGCTTGGCGATTGCGCGGTCGGCCAGCGGCTCTCCACGCTGGGCAGGCTCCAGGCGACGGTGGACGGGACCGCGGCGCTCACCGCGGACCACCACACGGCGCTGGACACGCTCATCGGCGATGCGAAGACCGGTCTCGCGACCCTCAAGGCGAAGATCGACGCCGACACGACGGTGCCCTCGCTCCACACCGACCTCCGCCAGGTCTCCGCCGGGTTCCGCGTGGACAGGCTGGTGGTGCGGCAGGTGAGCCTGGTTCGCGGCGACGACCTGGTGGCGGCGCAGGCTGACCGGCTGACGGCTGACGCCGGCCAGATCCAGGCGGCGATCACCGCCGGGCAGAACGCGCACAAGAACGAGGCCGCCGCCGCGACGAGGCTGTCCGCCATGCAGGCCGACATCGCCGCGGCACAGGCGCAGCTGTCCGGCCAGGCGGGCCTCGTGCTCGCCCTGACACCGGCTCAGTGGAACGCCGGGACGGCCGCGCCCACGCTCAACGCAGACCGCAGCGCGATCGACGCGGCCCGAGGCGACCTCGCGTCCGCCATGAGGGCTGAGAATTCGGCGGTGGCCGCGCTCAAGTAGCGCCGCCGACGCGGCACGTCTCGCCCCGACTGCGGCCAACCGGCCAGCGGTCGGGGCGACTGGCTTTCGGGCCGGGCGCGCGTAGACTCCGGAGCCATGAAGACGATCCTGGTCGTGGACGACAGTCCCAACATCGTCGACCTGGTCACGATGTACCTCGAGGGCGCCGGATTCGCGACGCTGCAGGCCTTCGACGGTCCCACCGCCGTGGAGCTGCACCGCAAGGCCCGCCCCGACCTGGTCGTCCTTGACCTCATGCTGCCGGGCATGGACGGCTTCGAGGTCTGCCGCGCCATCCGACGCGATTCGGACACGCCGGTGCTGATGCTGACCGCGCGCGCCGACGACGTGGACGCGATCGTCGGCCTCGAGCTTGGTGCCGACGACTACGTGACCAAGCCGTTCAACCCGCGGTCGCTGGTGGCGCGCGTCAAGGCGATCCTGCGGCGGGCCGACGGCACGGTGCGGGCGGGCCGCCCGATCGAGGCGGGCACGCTGCGGATCGACCCGCGGCGCCGCGAGGCGTCGGTCGGAGGCCGAGCCCTGGACTTGCGCTCGCGCGAGTTCGACCTGCTCGCGGCGCTGGCGGGCGATCCCGGCGCGGTGCTGAGCCGCGAGACGCTGCTCGAGGACGTGTGGGGCACGGACTTCCCGGGCGAGACGCGGACGGTTGACGTTCACGTGTCCGAGCTGCGCAAGAAGATCGGACCGGACGGGCCGACGATCGAGTCGATCCGCGGTGTGGGCTATCGGCTGCTCGCCGATGCCTGACCGCGTCGCGTCGAGGATCGCGGTCGCGTTCGCCGCCATTGGTCTCGTCGCGGCACTGGCGGTCGGCGGCGGTCTGTTCGTCAGCCTCCGCAGCCTCCACCGCAATGCGTCGCTGTCGACGCTCGCCGACGTCGCCCAGCCTGTCGCCGCCCGCGTCCGCCAGCTGGGCGCGCTCGCGGACCTGGGCCACGAACTGTCGGTCACCGCACCCGGGCTGCGGGCCGAGATCGGCGTCTACGAGATCGTCAACGGGCGGGTGGTGACGGTCCGCCCCTCGCACGTCGCCGTGGACGTGTCGGGGATCTCGGTGGACCCGGCGCTCACGCCCGGCGAGACGACCAGCGGCGAACTGCCCGGCGCGGGCGGCAACCGGGTCCTCACGTCGGTCACACTGGTCCGCGCCCAGACCGTCACGGTCGGCCCGTTGGCGATCCTGCTGACGCTGCCGGACACGTCGGCCAGCCTCGCGCTCAGGGACCTGCTTCGGGTGATGCCGGTCGTGGTGCTGGTGACGGCGGCCATCGCCGTGCCGGTCGCCTGGTTCCTGGCGCGCTCGATCACCCGACCGCTCCGTCGGCTGACCGCCGCGACCGCTGCGCTGCCGGGCGCGTCGGCCGTGCCCGTGCCGCCCGAGGGCCCGCTCGAGGTCCGCGAGCTGACCAACCGCTTCAACGCCACCAGCGCCGAGCTCGACCGCATCCGGACGGAGGAGCGCGACCTGCTCGCGGGTATCCGCCACGATCTGCGGACCCCGCTCACGGTGGTCCGCGGCTTCGCCGAGGCGCTGCGCGACGGCACCGCCACCGGCCCCGGCATCGGGCGCGCGGGCGATGCCATCGCTCAGGAGGCCGCCCGGATGGAGCGCCTCGTGGACGACCTGCGCGCGATCGACGAACTCCAGTCTGGCAGGGTCGAGATCCGCCCCGAGCCCCTCGACCCCGCCGCGATCGTCGCGGACACGGTGGCGCGATTCGCGCCGCAGGCCGAGGCTGCGGGTGTCGACCTCTCCGCTGCGGCCGACCCGGGCCTCCGGCTGCTCGCCGACCGGGCGGCGATGGAGCGGATCCTGGGCAACCTCGTCGCGAACGCCCTCGCGTTCACCCGGCGTGGCGGGCGCGTGCTGGTGGAGGCCCGAGCGGCAGACGGCCCGGCGACAAGCGTTCCGCAGGCCTCAAGCCGGGCTGCGGGCGGCGGTGACGCCGGGGGCGGCCCGTGGGTGGCGCTGCGCGTCAGTGACGACGGGCCAGGCTTCCCGTCGGGGAGCCTCGAGCGGGTGTTCGACCGCTTCTACCGGGCCGACGCATCGCGCGCGGGGGGCGGCTCGGGTCTCGGGCTCTCGATCGTCCGCGCCTTCGCCGAGGCGCACGGGGGCCGCACTGTCGCCGAGAACCTGGCGCCGAGCGGGGCGCGCGTGACGGTTCTCCTGCCGCCAGTCTCCCCTGGCCCGCCCCCCTCGACGCCGCCGGTGCCGCCGGAGGCCGGGCCGACGGAACCCGACCCCGCCTAGATTTCCGTTCGAGGGGCGGCTCATCCGTCGGCGCTTTCCAGGATCCGTACCAAGCGGAGCCCGCCTCGGGTCCGACTGCCGACTGAAGTCAGCCAGGCCAGACGAACCCGGTGAGCTCCTGGGCCAGCGTCCAGAACCGCGCGGCCCGCTCTGCGTCGCGCGATTCCGGGCTGGACTCGATCGGGTGTTGCTCCCCGTAGAAGCCGCCCGACACGCCCTCGAGGGACGGGTCCGTGGCCATGAACGCGAATGAGTCGGTCGCCGCCCCCACGCTCACCGCGAACGGCATCCGCGGCAGGACCATCCGCATGAAGGCGCGCTTGAGGCCCGTCGCCGAATCCGACGCCGTCATCGGCACGAAGCCCGGGCACACCGCATTGGCCGTGATCGGCCGGCCCGTCAGGCGGCGCGCCTGCTGGTACGTCACCCACAGCACCGCGAGCTTCGAGTTCTTGTACGCGCGGTCGGGGTCGTAGCCGCGCCCGAGCACCGGGTCGTCGAAGTCGAAGTCCACGGGCGCGCCGTGCGAGTCCGGCAGGTGGCGGCGAGAGCTGACGTTGACGATCCGCGCGGCGGGCGAGCGCTCCAGCGCCGGCAGGAGCAGCCCGCTGAGCAGGTACGGCGCCAGCGCATTCACTGCCAGCGTCTCCTCGATGCCGTCCTGGGTCAGCCGCCGCGTCTCGCTCTGCTGCATGACGCCCGCGACGTGGAGGACGGTGTCCAGCCGCTCGTGCGCCGCGAGGATGTTGCCGGCCAGTGCCCGGACGCCCGCCATCGACGAGAGGTCGCCGAAGGCTGTGGTGACCGCGGCGCCCGGCTCGCGGGCACGGATCTCGCGAGCGGCCGCCTCTGCCGCCTCCGCGCGGCGCGCGTGGAGCACGACGTGATGGCCGGCGGCAGCGAGCTTCTGGGCGGTGACGCGCCCGAGCCCGCGCCCGGCGCCCGTGACGAGGATCGTCTGCATGCCGCCATCCTAGGTCGGGTAGCGGACGCAGAACTCGGTCCAGCCGCCCGCTGACGTCACGTTGACGCTGCCGCCGTCGGCCTCCACCAGCTGGCGCACAATCGCGAGGCCGATGCCGGCCCCGCCGCGCGCCCGGTCGCGGCTCAGCTCGACGCGATAGAACCGGTCGAAGACGCGCGGGAGCGCGTCGGGCGGGATGCCCGGTCCGGAGTTGCCCACCACAACCTCGACGCCGGCCGCTTCGCCGAGGCCACCGGTGATCCGCCGGACCCCGACCGCCACCCTGCCGTCATCGGGCGTGTAGCGCTCGGCGTTCTGGAGCAGGTTGGCGAGCGCCTGGGCCAGAGCGTCGGGCCGAAGGCGGGCGCGAGCCGCCGGCTCGGCCGCCACCTCGAGCGCGATCCCCCGACGCGCCAGCGCTGGCGCGGCGAGCTCGGCGGCCGTCCTCGCCGCCGTTGCCACGTCTACTTCGGCGGGCTCCGCCTGTATCGCGGCCCACGGCGCCGCCGCCAGCACGTCGAGTGACGATGCGAGGCGCGTCAGGCGGTCCACCTCCTCCCGCAGGGAGTCGAAGACGCGCGGGTCGGGCTCGATGACGCCGTCGCGCAGCGCCTCGAGGTACCCCTGCAGGTTGGTCAGCGGCGTCCGCAGCTCGTGGCTGGCGTTGACGATGAACTCGCGGCGCAGCGCCTCCTGCTCGTCGAGCCGATCGGCCATGGCGTTGTAGGCGGCGGCGAGGCGCCGGAGCTCCGCGGGGCCCGTCTCCGGCACGCGCTCGACCGGGCCGTCGGCCGCCACGCGGTCCGCGGCTTCGGCGAGCCGCTCGATCGGGCGCGCGAGCATTCGCGCCAGCAGGGTCGCCAGCGCCGCCGCCACGAGCGCCGCAGCGATCGCAGTGACGGCCACGACCCCCACGACGCTGCTGTCGAACATCTCGCGGGCGTGGTCCGCCGATGCACCCGCGGCCACCATCAGCGCCTCGAAGGCATCGCCGCCAACCCGCAGGACGCCCACCGCGAGGATCGCGATCGACACCGCCGCCACGGCGAGCGCCGCGAGCAGGATCCGGCCGGACAGCCCGAACTGGCGCCTCACCGCCGGCGCCTCACCGCACGCGACTCACGCGCCGTCCCGTCGCCGGGTGACGCGCGTTGCGGCGCGGTAGCCCGTCCCGCGCACCGTTTCGACGTACCGCGGGGCTGCCGGATCGTCGCCCAGCTTCTCGCGCAGGCGCTTGACGTACTGGTCGATCGCGCGGTCGGTCACGTCGCCCTGGGCCTCGCCGTAGACCGCGTCGAGCAATTGCGCCCGCGAGAGCACGCGCCCATCGGCGGTGAGCAGGGCGGCGAGCAGGCGCAGCTCCAGGGCTGAGAGGCCCAGGTCCTTGCCGGCGACCAGGACCCGGTGCCGATCCGGGTCCAGGACGAGGTCGTCGAGCTCGAGCACCTCGCCGTCGCCGGCCCCGGCGACTGGCACCGGTCGCTCGGCTCGCCGCAGGATCGTCTTCACGCGGAGGACGAGCTCGGCAGGGGAGAAGGGCTTGGGCAGGTAGTCGTCGGCGCCCTCGGCGAGCCCCTGGATCCGGTCGCCCACGGCCCCGCGGGCGGAGAGGACGAGGATCGGCACGTCGCCCAGCGCCCGGGCGCGCCGGATGACCGCGAACCCGTCGAGCTCGGGGATCATCAGGTCCAGGACCACCAGGCGCGGTGCGTGCTCCTCGATCGCTCGGATCGCCGCCCGGCCGTCGCCTGCCGTGACCACCGCGTACCGCTCGCGCTCCAAGTACATGCGCACGAGCGCGACGATCTTGGGATCGTCGTCCACGACGAGGATGGGGGCGTCGGGCTGGGGCACAGGGGCAGCATGACGGGCGCAGGCCCGTCGGGCAATCGTGACGCGCGCGTGACGCCGTGCGAGTCGCTCTCAGCGCCCGGATATGCGCCGTGGGCGAGGCCCTCGCGTCGCGCGATCAGCTGAGACCGGGCGCGATCCCCGAGGCGCCGCGGCCGCTACGGCAGGGGAAGGTGCCCCTCGACCAGCCGGCCGCCGCGGACGAGGGCGACGGTCCGAGGCTCGACCCCGCTCGCCCCTGGATCGTGGTCGAGGATGGCGAAGTCGGCCGGCGCGCCGGGCTCGAGTGCGTTGCCCAGTGGCGTGACGAACGCGCCCCGCAGGTCCCCGAAGCGCGAGTCGCCACGCGAGATGGCGCGCACCTCCGCGTCGCCGCCCACTGCGAGGATCGTGTCCTCGGCCCACGCGACAGCCGTGGCACGTGGTTCAGCGTCGCCGGGCCCGGCGCGCAGGACCACTCCGCCGGTCAGGACCGTGTACTCGTGGGTCACGTGCCCGCGCCGATCCCCGACCGCGCCAGCGCAACCGCCAGGCGGTCCGCGGACGGCCGCGCCCCGAGCCGCCCTACCCTGGACGTCGCCCCGTCGGCGGCGGCGCGAACCTCGGCGCCGCCCGGGGATCCCAATGGCGACGCCGTGCCCCGGCCGGCCGCCGACGAACGGGACAGTCGCGCCGCGCAGTCCTCGCTTCCGACCTCGTTAGTGCCACACGACGAGCAGGCCACAGGCGACTCCATTGGGGCGAGAGGCGGAGGCTACCGCACCGCGGGCGTGCGGTCATGTGGCGCCGGACGGGAGGTGGCGGATGAGCTCGGCGGTGGACGCGTTGGCTCAGGACACGGTCGTGGCCTCGGTGGGTGGATTCGAGCGGTCGATGGCCGCAGTGTCCCAGCGCCGGCTTGCGCGTCGATTGCGCCGAATCGCGGCGCCGTCGCGCTACGATCCCCGGGACCACGTCCACGCACGAGGCCGTCCGTGACCACCGTCGCCCCGATCGACGCCGCGCCGCGAGCCTTCACCGTCGCGCCCGGGCCGTCTGCATACACGCCGCACCTGCCGACGCCCGACGACACGCCGCTGGCAGGACTCGACGCCGCCGTGGCGGAGGTCCGCGCCAACGCGTTGGCCTGGACCCGGTCGAGCGCCGCCGAGCGGGTCCGGCTGCTCGACGAAGTGCTGCGGGCGACGCTCGAGGTCGCCGACCGCTGGACCGAGCTGGCGTGCCGACAGGAGGGGCTCGATCCCACGGCTCCCGAGGCCGCCGAGGAGTCGATCGTCGGGCCGTACATTTTCGCGCGCGGCGCCCGCCTCCTGCGGGATGCCTTGCGAGACATCGAGCGACACGGCCGCCCGCGGATCCCGGGCGGCGCCCGCACCCTGCCCGACGGCCGCGTGGCCGCCCGCGTCATGCCGGCCGGGCTCCTCGACCGAGCCACCTACCTCGGCACCACGGCCGACGTCTGGATGGACCGCGAGGTGACCCTCGAGACGCTGCCCGACACGATGGCCGCGGCCTATCGCACGCCGCCGCCGCCGCGGGTGTGCCTGGTGCTCGGCGCCGGGAACGCCAGCTCCATCGGCCCGCTCGACGTCCTCCACAAGGCATTCGTGGAGCTCCAGGTGGTGGTGCTCAAGATGCACCCGGTGATGGCGCACCTCGGCCCGGTCCACGAGGCCGCCCTGGCGCCGCTGGTCCGGGCGGGCATCCTCCGGGTGGTCTACGGTGGCGCGGCCGAGGGCGGCCATCTCGCGCACCACCCGCTCGTGGACACGCTCCACGTCACGGGCTCCGACCGCACGTACGAGGCGATCGTCTTCGGCCCCGGCGCCGAGGGTCAGGAGCGCAAGCGCCGCGACCACCCCATCCTCCACAAGCCGTTCACGGCGGAGCTGGGCAACCTGACGCCGATCATCGTGGTCCCCGGCCGGTGGAGCCCGTCCGAGGTCGCGTACCACGCCGAAAACATCGCGACGATGCTGGCCAACAACTCGGGGTTCAACTGCACCACCTCGCGCGTGATCGTGACCGCGCGCAGCTGGCAGCACCGGGCGGCGCTCTTGGACGGGATCCGGGCGAGGCTCGCCGCCCTGCCGCCGCGCATGGCCTACTACCCGGGCGCTGCCGATCGCTACGAGGCGTTCCGCGCCCACTACCCGCAAGCCGAGCTCTTCGGCGAGGCGCGCGAGGGCGCGCTGCCGTGGATGCTGATCCC
Organism: Chloroflexota bacterium; assembly: GCA_037446495.1. Classification (GTDB taxonomy): domain Bacteria; phylum Chloroflexota; class Limnocylindria; order Limnocylindrales; family CSP1-4; genus CAIXZV01. The sequence continues at coordinate 47,123 of JBBIIL010000008.1, forward strand.
CGGGCTGTCGCCGGACGCCGTGGGCGACCCCGCCTACCGCTACGAGGCGTTCTGCCCGCTCACCGCGGAGACGGTGATCGACGCCGCCGACGCCGCCGACTTCCTCGACCAGGCGGCGGCGTTCGCGAACGATCGCCTGTGGGGCACGCTCAACGCCACCCTGATCGTGGATCCGCGGACCGAGCGGGACTCCGCCGTCCGCCCCGACCTCGACCGCGCGATCGCCGGGCTGCGCTACGGGACGGTGTCGCTGAACCACTGGTCCGCGATCGGGTACGGCCTGGGCATCACGCCCTGGGGCGCGCATCCCGGGCACGCTCGGACGGACATCGGCTCCGGGACGGGCTTCGTCCACAACCCGCTCATGTTCGACCGCGTGGCGAAGACCGTCGTCCGCTCGCCGTTCCGCGCGCGGCCCAAGCCGATCTGGTTCGTCAGCCACCGGAGCGCGCACAAGCTGGTCCCACACCTCGTCCGGCTCGAGGCCACGGGCAACCTGACGGAGCTGCTCCCGGTCGGATTCCATGCACTCCGCGGTTAGCCGTCCAGGATCGTGACGCGTCCCGCGGCCCACCGGACCCGTCGTCGTTCGGCCCCGGGAAACAAGCGGACCCGGGCGCGGTTCCGACGCTCCCGGGTCCTCGCCCGGGAGCCTGGCTAGGCCCGTCGGGTTGGGCCGAGCCTATCAGGCCCCGCGCGTTCCAAGAACGCCGGTGTCCAAGAACGCCGGCAACCGCGCCTGCCTCCAGGACCGCCTGCTGGGAACTGACGAAGGCCGCAACGATGCCAGTGACCGCAACGCGTCCCCCTGACTGAGCCAGCCGGCACGGTGTCCCTGCGGCTAGACCGCCACCCCCGCGCGGAGCCCCTCGAGGACGGCCTCCTCGATGGTGCGCGGGCTCTGGACGTCGCCGGCCGCGAGGACGAGGTACGCGCCGTCGGCCGCGTCGGCCTCGAGCTCCGCCAGCAGCGAGTCTGCGGGCACGTGGCCCTGCGCCAGCACGAGCGCGACCGCGCCCTCGATGACCACCGCCTCATCGGTTAGCACGTCCTGGAGGTACACCGCGCTCTCGTCCACGCCGAACAGGCGCGTCGTCGGCAGGATCGTCACGTAGGCCCGTCGCGCAGCCGCGGTCATCTGGTCGCGCACGTACTGCTGGCAGCGCTGGCCGGCCATATTGCCGGTCACGCCAAGCGTCACGCGGCAGCCACGCGTGGCGAGCAGCGTCGCCAGGCCGAGCCCCAGCCAGTCGGACCGGAAGTCGGCGACGACCACGTTGCCCTGCGGCACGCTCCCCGGGTCACGGATGGCATCCCACGCCTGGACGATTCGCGGATCTCCGTTGACCTCGATGGGCGGCGTGTACGGCGTGGCGCCCGTCGCCACGATGACCGCCCGTGCCCCGCTGGCGCGCACGTATGCCGCGTCTGCGCGCACGCCTGTGACGACGCTGACGCCGGCCCGCCGCGCCTCGGCTTCGAGATTGGTGATCGCCCCTCCGATCTCCTGGCGACCGGGGAGCAGCTGCGCCAGCCGAACCTGGCCGCCCACGCGCCGGTCCGCCTCGACGAGCGTGACCCGATGGCCGCGCTCGGCCGCCACCGCTGCCGCCTTGAGCCCCGCCGGCCCGCCGCCGATGACGAGGATGTCGCTCGGCGAATCCGTGGGCGGGTGCTTCGCGCGGCCCGGGTCGCCGTAGCGGGGGAACTCGCGCTCGCGGCCGGTCTCGGGGAATTGCACGCACGAGATGGGACAGCCCGCGTGGAAGTGGCCGATGCACGCCTGGTTGCAGCCGATGCAGGCGCGGATGTCGTCGAGCCGGCCCGCGGCGGCCTTGGCGGGCAGCTCCGGATCGCAGATGAGCGCGCGGGTCATCACGCACAGGTCGGCCGATCCCGCGGCCAGGATCATCTCCGCGTCCTGCGGCTGCGTGATCCGCCCGGCGACCATCACCGGAACCTTGACCGCGGCCTTGACCCTCGCCGCGTACGGCGCCGTGTACCCGGCGGCGATCGGCGACGGCGGCACGATGTGGTCCGATCCCGCGAGCGTGGCGGACGTGCCCCTGACGATCGACACGTAGTCGAAGGCGTTCGCCGCGTCGAGCGTCCGCAGCGCAGCGATCGCCTCGTCGTCGGTCAGGCCGTCGGGGCTCTCCTCGCCGATGGAGATGCGCAGGCCGACGACGAAGCCCCGCCGGGTGGTCAAGCGGCAGGCCGCCAGCGCCTCGCGCAGGAAGCGCAGCCGGCGGGCCTCGTCGCCGCCCCAGCCGTCGGTTCGCAGGTTCGTCCGCGGGTTGAGGAACTGGCTGGGCAAGTACCCGTGCGAGGCGACCACCTCGACCCCGTCGAGCCCCGCCGTCTGGAGCCGCAGCGCAGCCGCCCCGAACCCCTCGAGGATCTCGGCGATCAGCGTCTCGGTGATCGCTCGCGGGATCACGTGGAACCGCTCCGTCGGGACGGGTGACGGGGCCCACGCCACCGCGAGCGTCCCGTCCTCGGTGTCCATGATCTCGCGGCCGCCGTGGAACAGCTGCCCGAAGACTTTGGCGCCATTGCGGTGGATCACGTCCGCGAGCACGGTGTAGCCGGGGATCGTGGCGTCAGTGTCCGCCGTCAGCTCCGACGACGTGTAGCGCGCCGTCGGGTGCACGCCCGCCACTTGGATGACGATCAGTCCGGCGCCACCGCGCGCCCGAGCCTCCTGGTACGCGATGAGCTGGTCCGTGACCAGCCCCCCCACGGCCATGACGGTGTCGTGCCCCGACGACAGGATCCGATTGCGGATGGTCACGCTGCCGATCGTGATCGGCGAGAACAGGCGGGGGAACGGGGTGGCGGCAGTCGGCGTCGTCATGCTCCCAAGGATGGCGCGGCCGTTTCGGCTTTGGCGCGTCCGTCGCGCTGGACGGCCCGCGCACGACTCACCCTGCGAGCGCGGCGCAGCCGGACCCTCGGGTCAGCCAATGCGGCACCTCCCGATTGACCGGGCGCGAAGGGGCCGCTGGTATCGTGGACACGATGCAGCCGCTGGTCGCGCACTGGATGGGCAGGGTCCCGTACCGCGAGGCGTGGGACCTTCAGAAGGCGCTGGCCGCTGCCCGGGCGAACGGGCAGATCGGCGATCGCCTCCTGCTGCTGGAGCACCCGCCGGTCCTGACGCTCGGCCGCCAGGCGGACGACGCCCACGTGCTCGCGCCCGGGCCCATGCTCAAGGCCCGCGGCATCGAGGTGATCCGCGTGGAGCGCGGCGGTGAGGTCACGTACCACGGGCCGGGGCAGCTGGTCGCGTACCCCATCGTCAAGCTCGCCGACCGCGGGCAGTTCCTGCGCGAGTACGTGCGGGCGCTCGAGGCCGCCATGGCCGACACCTGCGCTGCCGAGGGGGTAGAGGCCGGCCACCGCGAGGGTCATCCAGGCTGCTGGGTGGACGCGGACGGCCCGCTCGTGCGCAAGATCGGCGCGCTCGGCGTCCGCGTGGAGCGGGGGGTGGCCTACCACGGCATCGCGCTCAACGTCACCACCTGCCTCGCGGACTTCGGCCTGATTGACCCGTGCGGCGTCCCGGGCCTGCGGTCCACCTCGATCGCCGCGGAGCTCGGCCGCCGGACCGACCCGCCCAGCATGGCCAGCGTCGAGGCCGCGGCCCTCGTCTTCGCACCCGCGCTCGCCAGCCGGCTGGGCGTGGAGCTGGCGTGGTCGGGCGGGGACCCGCGCGCCGCGATGGAAGGGTTCGCCGAAGCCGAAGCCAGCGTCGAGGCCGCCATCGCCGGATCCGCGGCCGAGTCCGCCGCGAGCGCCCGATGAGCCAGGGCCTGTTCGAGCTGCGCAAGGACGCCATCACCGGGTGGTGGGTCGCCACCGTCATCGACCGCACGTTCGCGCGCGAGCGATTCGCCCTGCCGGCAGCGCCCGTCGCGGACCGCGGCGACTGCTTCAACTGCAGGATCCCACCGGGCGACGGCATCCGCCTCCGCGTCCTCAAAGACTTCGCGTTCACGGTCGCCGGCACCGAGGAGGAGGCCCGGGCGAAGGGCGGGACAATCGCCCAGGTCACGCTGGTTGACGCACGGGCAGCGGGGTCTTGGCGCACGGTCGTGGCGCCGCCGGCCGAGCACCGCCCCCTCCACGCCGTGGGCAGCCAGACCATCGAGGAGCTCCTCGCGCGCTGCCGCGACGAGCTCGTGGCCGCTCGCACGGCCGGTGCCACGAAGTACCTCCAGGTGCTCCAGAACTGGGGCGCGCAGGCGGGCGCGCGCACCAACCACCTCTGCTTCGACCTCTATGACCTGCCGCAGATCCCGCACCGGATCGCCGAGGAGCTCGGCGGCGCTGCGCGGTTCCTGATCCGGGAAGGGGAGTGCCCATACTGCCGGCTCGTCCGCGACGAGGTTCGCCACCCGGAGCGCCTGCTGTACGCGGACGAGCACGCCGTGGCGTTCGCGCCCTACGCCAGCCGCTCGCCATTCGAGGTGTGGGTGGTCCCGCGCCGCCACGACGCGGACTTCGCCCGTGCGGACAACCGAGACGTCATCGCCACCTCGGAGGCGCTCCGCCAGGTGCTCGGCATGCTCGCCGCGAGTCTCGACGGGCCGCCGTACAACTTGGTCCTCCACAGCGCCCCGCTGCGCGAGCAGGTGGACGCCACGTACCACTGGCACTGGGAGATCCACCCGCGGCTGCGCGAGATCGCGGGCCTCGAGCTGGGCACCGGCCTGCCGGTCAACTCGGTGTCGCCGGAGGACGCAGTGGAGGAACTCCGCACGGGCCGTGTGGATGACGGACCGCCGGAGCACCCCCGCCGATGAACGGGCGACGGGTCTGGCGTCACACGCCGGGGGGCGGCTCCGTCAGAGGCCACCGGGGACGAGTTCACGCGGCCGCGCCCAGTCGGCCGCAGCGGATGGAGCGAGCGTGGTACTCGAGCCGGTCCAGGTCGAGCGGCGGGTCCTGCCGGGAACGCGGCCGTTGAGCGCCTCGTGGGACGCCGACGAGGCGTACCGCTTCGTCGAGGAGCTGTTCGGCAAGCACCAGCACGAGATCTACGCCTACCTGCTGCGGATGCTTCGCGACTCGGAGCTGGCTGCGGACCTCACACAGGACGCCTTCGTGAAGGCGTACAAGGCCTACGACGCGCTCCAGAAGCCCGAGAACGCGCGTGCCTGGCTCTACCAGATCGCCCATCGCGTCGCCCTCGACGACCTGCGCCGCCGTCGGATCGTGCGGTTCGTGCCGTTGGTCGGTGAGGCGCGGAACTCCGCCCCGTCTGCGGAGCACCTCGTCATGGAGGCGAGGCTCTCGGGCGACCTTCATCGCGCCCTCCAGAAGATACCCGAGCGACAGCGTCAGGCCCTGCTCCTCGCGGAGCTCCACGACATGACCGGCCTTGAGTTGGCCGCTGTGCTGGGCGTCTCGCACATCGCCGCTCGGGCGCTGCTCACCCGGGCTCGCGAGAGCCTGAGGCAGGCGCTGGCCGCCGAGAGGGCCATCGACGCTCAGCGCGAGGCTGACCTTGACGCGGCTCAGGATCGCCGCCCGTGAGCGGGAACGACTTGGGCCGCGGCCACCAGCACGCCCGCGAGTTGGCCGCCCTCCGCGCCGACAAGTCCTTGCTGCCGGCGGAGGAGGCGTGGCTGGCGGACCACCTCGACTACTGCGACGCGTGTGCCGCGGTCGCCGCCGAGTACGACGCCCAGCACGAGCTGTTCGCGGACATCCGCGCCTTCCAGCCGGAGCCCCCTCGCGACCTGTGGGCCCGCACGTCGGCGGCCCTCGAGGCCGAGCGGGGAAACCGGGCCCGCGCCTCCGGCTGGCGTCGGCTCGGCCGCCCGCGGCCGTCGAGCCTCTCGCCTATGCCCCTCGCGGTCGTGGTGGCCGTCGTCGTGGTCGTCGGGGCGGGACTGCTCAACTCAGGTGCGGTCGTGCCGGGTGCCACCGTGGCCGGCCCGACGCCGATCGCCATGACGAACACCGCGGACCTCCAGATCATCAGCCGCGACGGTCAGGGCAATCTGCAGATCCTGAGCCGCAGGGTGGACCAGGTCTGCCCGGTCGGCGTATCGGTCTGCGGCGCGCAGCCGACATTCGCGGTGACCTCGATCAGCGGCATCCAGTCGGCGACGACCCTTCAGGGAGCCTTCTCGCCGTCGGGCGACAAGCTGGTTGTGGTCGCGAGTGGCGCCGGCGGCGAGGGCGTCTACGTCGTCCCCGTGCGGCCAGCACCCACCGCCACCTCGATCGCGTCATCTTCCCCGTCCGCCAGACCCGCTGCATCGGCCACGGCAACCATCCCGGCATCGTTGCACCCCGTCGCGACCGGCCATGGCGCAACGCCGTCGGTCGCAGCCTCCGTCTCGCACTTGCCGGCGGTGTCGCCGCCCATGTCGTCGCCTGTCGCAACCGCGGCAGCGAAGGCGTCCTCGCCGGGCGCCTCGCCGTCGCGGGGCGGCACCTCGTCGTCGCCCGCGGCCGCGTCGCCCTCGACAGCCTCTGATCTCGCGACGCCCTCTGCCTCCCCGAGCCCGTCCGAGGGCGCCTCGTCCCCGGCATCGACGCAGGCCGCGACCGCCAGCCCGAGCACGCTGCCGTCGGTCGAGGTCTCGCCGGTTCCGGAGGCCGCCATCCAGATCGCCAGCGGCGTGACCGTGGTCGACGGGCCGATCTACGCGCCCGATGGCGTGCGCCTTGCCTTCTCGGCGACGCCGTCGAACGGTCCCGGTGGCCCGGATGTCTACGTGTGGGCCCCGGGCGACACCAGCGCGAAGGCCGTCACAAACGACCACATCAGCCGGCTCGCCGCCTGGACCGCCGATGGGATCCTCGTCAGCAGCGTCTCGGACGGCACCCCAGCCACCTTCCTGCTCGACCTGGCCACCGGCCGCGCAACCCCGGTCGGCGAGCGTGGGGCTTGGCTCCCGGCAATCGCGCCGGACGGCGGCTCCGCCGCCTGGTGGGATGGCACCGTCAAGCTCGCCGCCGACGGCGTGACGTGGGTGCCGGACAGCGGGAAGCTTGTGGTGGGAGCCTGGCCCAACAGTGGCAGCGCCATATCGCAGGTTCTCGCCACGGGCCCGCTCGCCGCCTGGCAGGTCCGATGGGCGGACGACGGCACGGCCGTCGCGGTGTGGACGGACGCCGAAGGCAGGCCAGACGGCGGCAGACTCAGCCTGTACCGCCTCGATCCCTCCACCAAGGCTCCCGATCTGGTGAACCCGATGCTCGACGGCGCGCCAGCAAACCCGGACTTCTCGCTGCGGACGGGGCGACTCGCATGGACCGTGCCGGTCCCGGGCTCGCCGGCCCCGGGCTCGCCGGCCGCGGGCTCGCCGGCCCCGGGCTCGCCGCAGATGGTCGAGGTGCTCGCCTGGGAGGGCAACGTGATCGGGCGCCTCGAGGTCCCAGCCGACGGGAGCGGGACAGTTCTGCCCTGAGGCCAGCGGCCGCCGGACGGCGGCTCCCTGCCCCAATCTGGCGCTCGCCTTTCCGCATGTCCGTAGATGCGCTAGATTCCCCATCCTCAATGCGACGCAGAGCGGTCATCGCGGCCTCGGCGCTCATCGCTGCCGCCGCACTCATCGGACTGCCTGGCTCGGCCGGCTCGACGGCACCCTCGCCGATCCGAGAGCCGTTGGCAGCCGCCTTCATGCAAGTGCCGACATCGTCCGGCGTCCCGGCATCGTCGCCGGTGGCGGCGCTCAATGCCGCCCTGCGGGCGGACGGCTACCTTGGCGCGGGCACCCAGCTCGTCGAGCCCGGCTCGGCCCCGTCCGGCCCGACGTCGCGGCCGTCGGTGACCCAGCCCTCGGTCACCGCCGGCACGGACTGGAAGTCACCGCTGTCCAAGGCCACCGGCTGGGCCAGCTTCTACGACAACGGCACCACTGCGATGCGCATGCCGCGGGGCACCGTGGTGCGGATCTGCGGTGCCGGCGGCTGCATCCTGCGCACCGTGACGGACTACGGCCCGCAGGCGCCCGCACGCATCGTGGACCTGTATCGGCCTGACTTCTTTGCGATCTGCGGCTGCGCGTCGTACTCGGGCACGACCTGGGTGACGGTCTCGGTCTACTGACAGCGGCCGATCCTGGCCCTGGCCGATGCACCCGCCGGGCGGGCCGGAGCTCGCAGGGCGCGATAGACTGGACCTCGATTTCCGCGCCGGTCCCGTGAGGCCGGGTGGCCCCGTGAGGCCGGGAAGGAGGAGCGAGCCGCGTGCGACGCTACGGGTTGACCCGATGACGGGCCGCCGGATCATGACGGCGGAGGACATCCGCCGGGCGACCATCCGCATCTCCCACGAGATCGTGGAGAAGCACGCCGGCACGGACGGGCTGGCGCTCGTCGGCATCCAGCGGCGCGGTGTTCCCCTCGCTCGGCGTGTCGCCGCCACCATCCTCGAGAACGAGGGCGTCAACGTCCCAGTGGGTGCGCTGGACATCACGTTCTATCGCGACGACCTCTCGCTCGTCGCCCAGCAGCCCATCGTGAAGGGCACGGACATCGCCTTCGACCTCAACGGCCGGACGATCGTGCTGGTGGACGACGTGCTCTATACGGGCCGCACGATCCGCGCCGCGATGGATGCACTCATCGACTACGGGCGTCCGCAGGCCATCCGCCTCGCTGTGCTTGTGGACCGCGGCCACCGCGAGCTCCCGATCCGCGCGGACCACGTGGGCAAGAACGTGCCAACGTCTCGCGAGGAGGTGGTGAAGGTCACTCTCGAGGAGACCGACGGCGAGGACGCGGTTGACATCGAGCGCCGTCCCGGCGCGACCGAGAGCGGGTCGGCGGCGTGAGCACCGGGTTGGGCCGTCCGGAGGAGGCGATCCCGGCACCCGTCCACTGGGCGCACCGGCACCTGCTCGATGTGGACGGGCTCACGCGCCCCGAGATCGAGCTGGTCATGCGCACCGCGGACGAGATGCACGACGTGCTCTCGCGGCCTATCCCCAAGGTTCCCGCCCTGCGCGGCCTGGGCGTGACGATCCTGTTCTACGAGGCCTCGACGCGAACGCGGGTGTCCTTCGAGGTGGCCGCCAAGAACCTCTCGGCCGATGTGGTCAACATCGCGGCGGCGGCGTCCTCGGTGTCCAAGGGCGAATCCCTCGTGGACACGGTGCGGACCATCGAGGCGCTCGGCGCCGACATGCTCGTCATGCGCCACAGCGTGTCCGGAGCGCCGTACCTCGCCGCAGAGATCTTCGGCGGCAGCGTGCTCAACGGTGGCGACGGCTGGCACGCGCATCCGTCCCAGGCGCTGCTGGACCTGTACACCCTGCGCGCGCGCCTGCCTGGCGGCTCCGTGGAGGGGCGCAAGGTGGTGATCCTGGGCGACGCGCTCCACTCGAGGGTCGCACGCTCCAACATCTGGACGCTCACCGCCATGGGCGCGGACCTCTGGCTGTGCGGTCCCGCCACGCTGCTCCGCGGATTCGACGCATGGGCCGCGCGAGGCGCGGCCGGTCGAGGGTTCACCGTGACGTCGGACGTGGACGCAGCCCTTCGGGACGCGGACGTGGTGATGGCCCTGCGGATCCAGAAGGAGCGCATGGCGTCCGGGCTGCTGCCCTCGCTGCGCGAGTACGCGGCGAGGTACGGGCTCACGCAGGATCGGCTCCGGGCGGCCAAGCCCGAGGCGCTCGTGATGCACCCCGGGCCGATGAACGAGGGCGTGGAGATCGCGGCAGACGTGGCCGCGGGATCGCAGTCGGTGGTGACCGACCAGGTCGCCAACGGCGTGGCGGTCCGGATGGCGCTGCTCTATCTGCTGGCGGGCACCCGACGGACGGAGGCCGGCGCATGAGCGCGAACGGCGGGCACGATGCGATCATCCGGGGCTGGGTCGTGGATCCCGCAGCAGGGCGCGAGGGCGCCGCCGAAGTCGTGGTGCGCGGCGGGGTTCTGGAGCGGCTCGCCTGGCTCTCGGGGGCGGACGCCGACGGGATCACCGCCGGCGGCACGCTGATCCTGCCGGGCCTGGTGGACATCCACGCGCACTTTCGCGAGCCTGGCAACGAGGACGCCGAGACGGTCGCCACGGGGCTGGCCGCGGCGGCGCACGGCGGCTTCACCACCGTCGCGCTGATGGCGAATACGACTCCCGCACTCGACGAGCCGTCGGTGCTCGCGCGGATCCGCGCTGCCGCGGCCGCCTCCGGATCCCCCGTGCGCCTGTTGGCCCACGGCGCGGTCACCGCCGGCCGCAGGGGCGAGACACTGTCCGCGATGGGAGAGCTGGCAGACGCGGGCGTGGTGGGGTTCTCCGACGACGGGGCGTCCGTGCAGTCGGCCCCCCTGCTGCGCAATGCGCTCGCCTACGCCGGGGCCCTCGGCGTGCCGATCGTGGACCATCCTGAGGACCACAGTCTGACGGAGGGTGCGGAGGCGTCCGAGGGCTACACGGCCACCGTGCTCGGCCTCAAGGGCTGGCCCGTCGCCGCGGAGGCCGGCTCCGTCGCCCGGTCGATCGCGATCCTCGCCGACGTGGTCCGTGACGTGCCGGGCGCTCGGCTCCACCTCACGCACGTCTCCACAGCGGCGTCGCTCGCACACGTGCGGGCAGCCAAGGCCGCGGCCCTGCCGGTCACGTGCGACGTCACGCCGCACCACCTCGCCCTGGCCGACGAGTGGATCGCCGGCGCTCGACGCTGGGCGTGGCAGGCGCTCGACGCGGAGGGGCACGCCCGCGACCCGTGGGCGGACGGGGCCATCGTCGCGGGCCCGTACAACCCCTTGCTGCGCGTCAACCCGCCGCTGCCCTCCGCCGTGGACGCGGCGGCGTGCCGCGCGGCCCTGCGCGACGGGACCGCGGACGCCATCGCGACGGACCACGCGCCCCACACCGAGGTCGACAAGCACGTGGAGTTCGGCTGGGCCGTCAACGGGATCAGCGGGATCGAGACCGCGCTCTCGGTTGTGCTGGCGGCGGTTGCTGCCCGCGAGTTGCCGCTGGCGACCGCCGTGGCGCTGCTCACGACTGGGCCGGCGAGGGTGCTGGGCCGTCGGGGCGCGCTGTTCCCCGGCCTGCGCGTGGGCGCGGCCGCCGACCTGGTCGTGGTGGACGCCGGGGCGTCCTGGACCGTGACAGCCGCGTCGCTCGCCTCGAAGGGCAAGAACACGCCGCTGCTCGACCGGGATTTACCAGGCGTCGTTCGGCTGGTGGTCGCAGGCGGCCACGTGGCGTACACGGATCGCTGACGAGGCGGCATGTCGGACCGCAGCCGGCGCATCCTGGTCGCGGTGCTGGCGCTGGCCGCCATCCTGCTGTTCGGCTACGCGGCGCTCGTCGTCGCGCTCATCGTCCGCGGCGACCTCGAGGCCGGTCCGGTGCGCCTCCTGACCGTCGGGGCCAATGCGGTCACCGGCCTCCTGGCGGTCTCGGCAGCGGTCGTCTTCGCTCGCCAGAGGCCGCGCGGGTAGGACGCCCGCCTGGCCCGGCAGCCGGGAGCAGGGGACCGGGCCTACGCGTCGACGACGAGCGCGGAGCTCGACCGATTCCGGTTACAGCGTGGACGCCAGCCTGCGGAGCGTGGCGAGGAGCCGGTCGATGTCAGCCGCGGTGGTGAGGTAGTTGACGACGCCCGCCCGCAGGTACGTCCGGCCTCGGAGGGTCGTCGTGGAGAGCCAGCCGTCACCGTCCACCTCCAGAGCCGCGCAGAGGCGGTCCTGGTGGTCGTCGAGCGCGCGCGGGTCCATCGCCGCGGCAGCCGCCGCACCGCCAGGCAGGTGGCGGAAGCAGACGACGCTGAGGTGCGGCACGACGGGTACCGTCTCGAAGTCGTCGCCCTCGGCGCAGCGTGCCGCGAGATGCGCCGCCACGTCGTCGTTGATCTCAATCAGCCGCCCGAGGCCGGACGTGCCCAGGTGCTTCCAGCTCGTCCACAGCTTGAGCGCCCGGAAGCGGCGGGTGCCCTCGAAGCCCAGCTTGTAGAAGTTGAGCTGGCCCGCGTGGGTGTCGGGCGTGGCCGCCCCGGCGTCGGGTTCGCCCGCCTCGCCGCCGCGGTAGTACTCGGGCGAGCGGTCGAACGTCTCGCGCAGGTGGTCGCCCTGGCGCACGAGCAGCGCGCCGAGGTCGTACGCCTGGAAGAACCACTTGTGGGGATCGACGGTCACCGAATCGGCGAGCTCGAGCCCCGGGACGCGCGACGCGTCGCGGGCCGAGAGCCGGGCAGCGCCGCCGTACGCCGCGTCGACGTGGAACCACAGGCCCTCGTGCGCCGCCAGCTCGCCCAGCTCGGGAACGAGATCGACCGATCCGGTGTTCGTGGAGCCCGCCACAGCGCAGATCGCCACCGGCCGGAGGCCGCGCGCGCGGTCGGCCGCGACGGCCTCGGCGACGGGCTCAGGGTGCAGCTGGAAGGCGTCGTCCGTGGGCAGCACCACCAGCGTCTCGGGCGGGAAGCCCAGCTCGTCGAGAGCCCGGGTGATCGAGAAGTGCGTCTGGTCGCCGGTGTAGATGCGCACGCCTTCGAGGGCCGAGCCGCGTGGGGGCCGCGCCAGGCCGGCTGCCCGCCGCAGGTGCACGTCGCGGACCAGGGCCATTGCGATGAAGTTGGCCATCACGCCGCCAGACGTGCACAGGCCGAAACTGCCCTCGCCGTACCCGACGAGGTCGCACAGCCAGCGGACCACCTCCTCCTCGACGAAGGCGGCGACCGGCCCGCAGTGCCAGACGTCGATCCCCTGGTTGGTCCACTGGGCGAGGATCTCGCCCGCGATGGAGGCCACCAGCGGCGGCGGGGTGAAGTACGAGAGCACGCGCGGGTGGTAGGAGTTGAGCGTGTGCGGGGCGATCCGCTCGCGGAACTCGTCCAGGACGGCCTGCAACGTGCTGGGCGCCGTCGGGGCGGGCCCAGGCCCGCCCGCCTCGCCGAAGTGCTGGCGCCGGACCGAGGCGTAGTCCACGGGCAGCCCGATGCTGTGGACCATGGCCTCGTCGTACAGCCAGTCCAGCGACGCGGCCCAGACCGCCTCCCCGGCACGCTCGAGGGCGGCACGCGAGGTGACGGGGTCGCGAAGCCCGATGAGCTCGGGCTCAGGGTGCCATCGGAAGGGCTCGAGGGGGTCCAGATTCGCTGTGGAGTCGTCCATCGCGGCGAATGGTACGGCCCGCGACGGGCTGCGCGCGGTCGCTGCCTCAGCCCAGGGTCGGGGCGCCGGGGGGCGGGGGCGGCGGGCCAGGCGGTTGCGACGCGGGCTGCGGGCGCGGCGGAGTCGACGGCGGCGCCGCGGACGGGGACGGCATCGAAGGCGAGTGGTAGTACTGCGCCGGGTCGATGCGGGCCCGCCAGGCTGCCGTCGGGATCGGCGTTGCCTCTGCCTCGGCCGGTGACGGGCCCGGGGTCTGCCGGGTGGGCCCGGCCGACGAAGCCGGGGTCCCGGCCGCTGCCGCCTGGACGCGGATCTCGCGGTCGCGGGCCGTGCACCGCAGTTCCATGCGAATCATGATCACGGCCAGCAGGATCGTGCCGGCCGCAGCCAGGATCTCGACCACCACCCGGAGCCAGAGTGACTGGTCGAGCGCGCCGCTGAACGCGCCGAGCAGCGCCATCTCGTCGGTGGCTGCGACGAGGTTCTGGACCATGACGATCGCGATGACCCAGCCGCCCAACCAGTTGAGGACCCACGAGCCCACAATGCCCACGACGGCCGCGATCACCATGAACGCGCCCCCGCCCTCGGGGTCCACGCGGTACATCAGGTCCTGGACCATGCCGGGGACCTTGAACAAGTTCCAGATCGGAATGAGCGTGTAGAAGAACGTGCGGGCCGGGCTGCGCGACGGCGTGCCGCCACCGAGCAGCGGCACGTTGCGGGTCACGAGCGCCAGCCAGCCGGCGAACGTCAGCACGGCGAGGAGCATGAGGCCGCCCTGGAGGAGCGCCAGCAGGCCCATCTGGACCGCCTGCGCCACGTTCGCGCTGTCTGCGGGCGGGTGGCCGCTGGCGACGGCCTCGAGGAAGGCCCGCTTCTGGTCGGCGAAGGCGTCGGCGCTCACCTTGAGGATCGCGAGGCCCAGTGCGGCCACGCCGACCAACAGGACAACGGTGATGAGCGCGATCGGCCACGAGGCGATGTAGCTCCGCGTGCTGCGCTCGAGGGCGGCGTTGCCAGCGCGGAGATCGAGCCCCGGGGTTTCCATCGCCCCCGACCGCGGTGCGCGGCAGCGGTAGCAGTGGTCGTCGCGGCGCCGATTGATCGACTTGCAGGTATCGCAGATCCAGATGTCGTTCACGAACCGGATCCTAGGGCCTCGGCGGGTGCCGTGAAACTGGGCATTTCGTCAGCGGCGCGCCCGCGGTCGGCCGTATCGGGGCTCAACCGGCGCAATTCGCGCTGGTGCGGCTGCATTGGCGCACGGCGGGCGCACGACGGCCACCGCGACGCGACCAGCGTGATCGAGTCCGGCAACCTGGGCGCACGTTGCGACCGTTGGGCCCCGATTCGGCCGAAGGCGCCTGCCGGCGTGGTTGCAGACGGTACAGTGAGGTCGTGACCTCCCCGCCGCAACCCCGGAAGACGCAGCCGGTCGAGTACAAGGGCGAGCCGCTCGACGCGGCCCGTGGCCCCGGCCTCGGCTGCTTCTGGGTGCAGATGGTCGTTCTTGGCGGGCTGATCGTCCTCACGCCGCTGACCGTGTCATGGGGCGCCCCGCCCATCGTCAGCGGCATCCTTCTGGTCGTCGTGCTGCTCCTGCTGCTGCTCACGGGGCAGACGATGATCTTCCTGCTTCGGATCGTGGCCGCCGGACGTCCCGAAGGTCGCCGCCGCCCGATCGCGAGCGCGACGCCCACCGTGGGCGAGATCGAGGACGAGGCTCCGGCCGAGCCTCCCGCCGAGTCCGCCGAGGCAGAGCCTCCCGCCGAGTCCGAGCCGCCCGCCGCACCCGAGGGATCTCCCTCCCAGCCTCCCGTCCAAGCTGCTGCCGGACTCGGGGACGGCGGCGCGGGCATGCCACAATAGCCTTCCGACCAGCCAGCCCTACCGGAGGCCCGTCAGCTTCGTGCCCGTCCTCGCCACCTACTTCTCTGTTCGCCGCGGCCGGGACCCGTTCTTCAAGTTCTTCATGAAGACGCTGTTCCCGCGTCAGGTGAAGGAGTACGAGGAGAAGTTCGGGATCAAGTTCCTGGGCTGGTACAACGTGGCCCACGGCTGGGACTTCGACAACGTCATCATGTTCGACCTGCCCGACTACGCGACCCTGGACAAGATGGAGGCCGACGAGGCCACCCGCGCCCTGGGCCACCGCGCCGGCGAGTGGATGTTCGAGCGTCACCATTCGATGTTCCTCCGAGAGCGACTCGGACCGGATCTCGAGTACCACGGGTAGAGGAGGCGGAACGATGGACGTGGGCCGCAACGACACGCTGAGCGCGCTCGCCAACGACGCCGCCCTCGAGCGGACGGCCTTCCTGGTCGAGGCCACCGAGCAGCTGCACAAGTTCATGACCCGCAACGCAGACCGGATCAAGGACCTGGGCGGCCTGACGCTGATCGACGAGGACCCGGACTACCTCTCCATCGCCCCGGACGGCACGTTCCGCGTGCGCAGCCGGTACGAGGATCCCGACACGGGCGAGTGGGTCACCGAGACCGAG
>JBBIIL010000009.1:0-9242 GCA_037446495.1 Chloroflexota bacterium
GGCGGGGATGCGGACGCCGTCGCCTCGGGCGCACCGGCGGCGGCCTCGGCCTCGGGCGTCGAGTCCGGCCAGGCCGGGCCGGCCGTGCCGCGCTGAAGCGGGGTCTCGCGGCCGCGCTCGTGCGCGGGCCGGACGCTCGCGGGCATCGGGGAGGTCGGCGTGCGCTGCACCGGCGTGGCGATCCCCGCCACCAGCCCTGCCGGGGCCTCGAGCCCGCGGTCATGGCTTAGGGGCGCGAGAGCCAGCGGTGCCGGGCGGGCCGAGGCCAGCTGCGACTGGAACGCAGCGTTGGGCGCCACGAGCGGCGCCGCGCCGACGGACCGCTGGATGGGCGGCAGGTCGCGCCAGGCCGGCCGGGTGGGGGCGCCGCTCGAGGCCGCGTCAGGCCCTGGCGCCGAGCCTAGGTCGCCGGACGGCACGGCGCCAGCGGCCCCGGTCGGGCCGCCCACGAGCCGCCGCACGAGCGCCCCGAGATCCATGCGCGTTCAGCCCTCCGTCCAGCGTTGGTTCAGGTGGTCGATCTCCTCGACGAACCGGCGACGCACCGGGTGCTCCAGGTCGAGGATCTCCTCGAACGACCAGTTGAAGTGCCAGGCCACGTACGCGATCTCCTCGAAGAGGCGGTCGGTCGCGTACGTCACGACCCCCCCGGCGTGTCCCCGGCGAGGTCCACCGCGAACGTGTGGCCGCATGACGGGCAGGCCACCTCGGCACGGGCGCTGCCCTCGGCGTTGACGCGCCGGTACAGGTCCTGCAGGAAGGCGAGGTCGGACGCGAACAGGCCCTCGATCGTGCCCGTCGTGACCGGGGAGACGGACCCGATGCGGGTCACGACCCGCGAGAGGAGCAGCACCGTGAGGTACGCCTCGTTCTCGCGGACCCGGGGATCGCGCTGGGGCAGGATCTCGTCCCTGGCCGTGGCCAGGCGCATGACGCCGTCCCGGTGCACGACCCCCGCGTCGTCCACGTAGCCGCGCGGGAGCACGAACGGGTACTCCGTCCGGAGCGCCCCGTCGTGCCGGCCCAGGCCCGTGCCCGGGTCGGCCGCAACCGCGGGAGTCACGTCACTTCACCCGGATGAGCTCTTCGCACACGATCGTGCACTCCTCCATCAGGACCTCGTTGGATCCTGCCTTGGCGGACGACATCGTGACCTTGGACACCCAGCCGTTCATGAAGTTGTAGCGGGCGACCTCGCCGAAGGTGTAGTCGTAGAGCACGACGGACCCGTTGCGGCGCGCCTCGGCGACGTTGCCCTGCCACATGGCGTAGTGCCAGTTCCAGACGTCCATCGAGGCGTTCTTCGCGCGCTTGAGGGTGATCGTCGGCGGCTTCCGCGCGCCTGGCAGCTTCTTGACGAGTGGCTTGCCCAGCGCGGTGTTCTCCTTGAGGTCGATGACGTCGATCTCGCTCGTGATGCCCGACAGCTCGGAGAACTGGGCGATCTCGGTGTGGTCGATCTCGACCGAGAAGTGGTACGACGCAAGCGCGTCGTTGGGCAGGCTTGGCAGTCCGAGAGGCATTCAGCCGGCTCCTTTCGCGGTTATTCGCTGACGCCAGCGCCGCCCGAGAACTGGGCGATGCGGAAGATGACGAACTCGGCGGGCTTCACCGGCGCGATGCCGATCTCCACCACCAGCTGGCCGGCGTCGATGACGTCGGGCGGGTTGGTCTCGGCGTCGCACTTGACGTAGAACGCCTCCTGGGGCGTGGCGCCGAAGAGCGCGCCCTGCCGCCAGGTGAGGGTCAGGAAGGAGGTGACGGTGCGCTTCACGCGCTCCCAGAGCGCCATGTCGTTGGGCTCGAAGACCACCCACTGGGTGCCCTCGAGGATCGACTCCTCGACGTAGTTGAACAGGCGCCGGACGTTCAGGTAGCGCCAGGAGGTGTCGGACGACAGCGTGCGGGCGCCCCAGACGCGGATGCCCCGGCCCGGGAAGGCGCGGATCACGTTGATGCCGTGCGGGTTCAGCTGGTCGTGCTCGCCCTTGGTGACCTGGATCTCCAGGGCGATGGCGCCCCGGACGACCTCGTTGGCGGGCGCCTTGTGCACGCCGCGCTCGTCGTCGCTGCGGGCCCAGATGCCGGCCATGTGGCCGCTGGGCGGGACGAACTTCGCCTGGCCCGAGAGCGGGTCGAACACCTTGACCCACGGCCAGTACAGGGCAGCGTACTTGGAGTCGTAGCCCGCCTTGTCGACGCGCCACTCCTTGACCTGCTGGGCGTTGAGCCCTGGCGGCGCGTCGAGGATGGCCACGCGGTCGCCCATGAGCTCGCAGTGGGCGATCATCGCGAGGTGGACCGCCTTGACGCCCTCCGCGTCGATGATCCCCTTCTCGTACACGGCCATCAGGTCCGGCACGGCCAGCATCGTGATCTCGTCGACGGCCTCGAGGCCCGCGAAGCCGGTCCGGTCGGCGGAGCTGCCGACGTAGTCGTTGGGGGTGACGCGGGCAGGCAGCGACGCCGTGCCGCCGCCGAGTGAGACGCTGGTCGCGGCCGGGGCGGCGAGCGCGCCGACCTCCTCGATCGCGATGACCTTCGACTGCGCCCGGACCTGGGTGGCGACGTTCTGCTTGCCCTTGCCGGCGGTCAGGTTGTCGAAGGTCTCGACGACGCGGCCGCCCTGCTTGACGGTCAGCCTGAACCCGCCCTCGGCGGCATCGGGCGGGGTCGAGACCTCGACGCTGATGTCGTTGCCGACCGCGCCGGCCTCGAGCGCCAGGACCCGGAACGCCGGCTTGCCGCCCTCGGCCGCGGGCACCTCGGCCGATGCGACCGGGGCCGCGCCATCGGCGCCCACACGCACGACGTAGCAGCCGCCACCGCCGTTGAGGAAGTAGCCGTACACGGCGTGCGCGAGGTACGACCCGTCGATGAACTCGCCGTACGTGGTGGTGAACTGGCCCCAGTTGGTCAGCAGGCGCGGCTCGTTGAGGGGGCCCTTGGCGGCGAGGCCCACGAAGGCAGCGACGGCCGTCCCGACGCCCTCGATCGGCCGTGAGCCGGACTGGACCTCCTCGACGTAGACGCCGGGCGACAGGTAGGTCGGCATGTGATGTCCCTTCCTTGACATGAGCGGACAACATGAGGCTCCCACCTGCGAGGGGCACAGGCAATGGACGCGCGGACGGGCGTCGGGGCCCTCCCATTGGCCCGATCGGGCAACCGCCGCCGCCCGAAGGGTTGCCCCGTGGCCGGGCGCCCCGCCCCGTGCGGCGATGGACACTCGCTGGCGATGATCTCCGAGGTGGACCAGGCCCTCGAGGCCCTCGTCCGCCGCGAGGCGCTCAACGGCTCGCGGGTCGAGGTGCTGTTCGACGCGCCCACGCGCGACTGGGTGGCCCGTCGGAACGCGCCGACGCTGGACATCTACCTCTACGACATCCGTGAGGACATGGCGCGACGGCAGGTGGTCGCCGAGCCCGTCCGCGATCCGGTGACGGGGATTGCCAGCGCCCACCGCGTGCCCCCGCGCAGGTACAAGCTCTCCTACCTGGTGACGGCGTGGACCCAGCGCGCCGAGGACGAGCACCGCCTGCTCTCCGCGTGCCTCGCCGCCTTCGTGCGCAACGAGATCATCCCGCCCGACCTCCTGGGGGGCTCGCTGGCCGACTCCGCCATCCCGGTGGTGCTCCAGGTCGCGGGGCCGATGGGGCAGGACCGCTCCATCGCCGATGTGTGGTCGGCGCTGGGCGGCGAGCTCAAGCCGTCGCTCGACCTAGTGGCGATCGCGCCGCTCGATTCCGCATACGCCTGGCCGGCGGCCAAGCCCGTTCTGGAGCCGCTCTCGCTCGGGCTGGCGTCTGGCGCCGCGGCCGAGCGCGTGGCCGGGCGCTCGTCGGGGCCAAGGGCGCCTCGAGGCCCGCTCGGCCCCGCCGAGCCGGCCACCCAGGAGGAGACGGTCCGCGCGGTCGGCCGCAAGGCCGCGGCCGAGCAGCGATCGGGCAAGGCGGGCGACGCCGAGGACGCCGGCCCGACCGGCGGCCGCGTGATGCACATCCGCGGCATCTCCCGGCCGTGACCGCCTCGGCGGAGGGGGTAGCGCCCGTCCGGCCGCCCGCAGACGCATCCCGCGCCCACCTCCTCGGCCGGCTGGCGCTCCTGGAGCGCCGCGTCCGACACGCTGTGGACCGCCGCCGCGCAGCCGACCGCGAGCCCGATGACCGCTTCCGAGGGCTGTACCTCTCCGATGCCGACGTGGACGCGCTGCTGGCCGGCGGCGGGCGGCTGTCGCGGCCCGATGCCGACGACGTGGCCGGCGAGTTGGCGCGTGTCGAGGCCGAGGCCGGGGCCGCCGAGTTGGCCGGTGCCGATCTCCGGCTGCGCTCGCTCACCCGGCGCTTCGTGCTGACCGCGGCTGAGGCAGAGCTCGTGCTCGTGGCGCTCGCGCCCGACGTGGATGCCCGGTTCGAGCGCCTGTACGCCTACCTCCAGGACGACGTCACGCGGCGGCGGCCGGGGATCGGACTCGCCATCGAGCTGCTGGCCGACCCCGCCACGGACACCGAGCTCCGCTCGGCGCTGCGCTCGGGCGCGACGCTGATCGAGAGCGGGCTCCTGCTCGTGGACGAGCGCGATCGGCCGTTCCTCACCCGCCCGCTGCGCGTGCCCGACCGCGTGACCGCCTTCCTGCTGGGCGACGACCGCCCGGACGCGGAGGTTGGCCGGCTGGTCGAGCCCCTGTTCCCGGCCACGACGGGCGGGGAGGCGATCGCCCGGACGCGGGCCGAGGGCGCGCGGCTGTGGTACGTCCGCGAGGCCGTCGCGGGGGCGGGGACCGGCGTCGCGGCGGCCGGCCTGGCGATGGACGGCGGCCGGGTGCTCAACGTGGACCTAGGGCGTCTCGAGGCCGGTGACGACGCGGCCGCCCTCGTGGGGGCGGTGGTGCGTGAGGCGGCGCTGCTGGGGGCGGGACTGGTCGCCGGACCGGTGGACGCGCTCGCGGAGACGGCGCGGGCCGCCCTGCGCCCCCTTGTCGAGGCGAGAACCCCCGTGGTGCTGCGTGGCACGCGCGCGTGGGATCCGTCGTGGGGGCGCGAGGTGCCGGTCCTGCTCGAGGCGGGGCTCACCCCCGAGGCCGAGCGCGCGGACCTCTGGCGCCTGGCGCTCCTCGCCGCGGGTGCGGCCCCGTCGATCGACGGCTCGCCAACCGTGGCAGAGGACGCGACGCGCGCCTTCCGCCTCACGCCCACCCAGATCCAGCGCGCCGCTCGCGCCGCGGGCCTTGCCGCCTCGGCCGACGGCCGGCCGCTGGCTCCCGAGCATGTGCAGGCCGGGGCGCGGGCACAGAACGCAGCCGGCCTCGAGCGCCTCGCTCGGCGAATCGCGCCGACGGCTACTTGGGACGACCTCGTCCTGCCGCCACGCGCCCGCGGCCAGCTCGCCGACCTGCTCAACCGCGCCCGAAACAGGGAGCACGTCCTGCGGGGCTGGGGCATGGGCGCCGGCCCCAACCGCGGCGCGGGCCTCACGGCGCTGTTCGCGGGCGACTCGGGCACCGGCAAGACGCTCTCGGCGGAGGTGGTCGCCGCCGCTCTCGGCCTCGACCTGTACCTCATCGACCTCTCGACCGTGGTGGACAAGTACATCGGCGAGACGGAGAAGAACCTCGACCGCATCTTCGCCGAGGCGGACCGGGTCAACGGCGTGCTGCTGTTCGACGAGGCCGACGCGATCTTCGGCAAGCGCTCCGAGGTGAAGGACGCCCGCGACCGCTACGCCAACGTCGAGATCGCCTACCTGCTCCAGCGGATGGAGCGCTTCGACGGCCTGGCCGTCCTGACGACCAACCTGCGAGCGAACCTCGACGAGGCGTTCCTGCGCCGCCTCGACGTGATCGTGGACTTCCCGCTCCCGGACGAGGAGGAGCGGCTCCGGCTGTGGCGCCTCCACCTGCGGCCCGAGCTTCCGGTTGCCGCCGACGTGGACCCCGCGTTCCTCGCCGCGTCGTTCCGCCTGAGCGGCGGGTCCATCCGCAACGTGTGCGTCACGGGGGCGTACCTCGCAGCGGCCGAGGACCGCGCGGTCACGATGGCCGACCTCGTGCGCGCCACCGAGCGCGAGTATGACAAGCTCGGCCGCCTCACCGTGCCTGCGGAGTTCGGCGCCTGGTTCGGGGCGCTCGCCGGCGCCGCGGACTCCACCTGACATGCCCAAGGAGGGGCGCATGGACGTTCGGGACGAGCTTGACACGTCCGCCATCGGGCCGGGCCGGTCCCGCGGCGAGGCGGTTCCATCGAGCCCGGCGGTGAGCTCCGCCCTGGTCGCGCGCGCCGTCGCGGACCCGTCGTCGGCCGCGCCCTCGACGCTGCTCGAGCTCCAGCGCCTTGCCGGCAACACCAGTGTGCGCCGCCTGGTCGCGGGCGAGGAGGAGGCGGCGCCCGACCGCTCACCCGTCCTCGACGTGGTGGGCCGCGGCGGCGGGAGGCCGCTCGACGCGGGCCTGCGTGCCGACATGGAGTCGCGCCTGGGCGCGGACTTCGGCAGCGTTCGCGTGCATACGGATTCGCAGGCGAGCCGATCGGCCGAGGCGGTCAACGCCCACGCCTACACCGTGGGCGACGATGTCGTCTTCCGCTCCGACCGCTGGAACCCCGACTCGACGGATGGCCGCCAGACGCTCGCCCACGAGCTGGTGCACGTCACCCAGCAGCGCTCCGGGCCGGTGGACGGCGCCCCGACCGGCGACGGCGTTCGCGTGTCAGACCCGCATGATGGGTTCGAGACGGCCGCCGACCGGACGGCAGCGGCCGCCATGTCCGGTCCGGTGGTCGCTCTGCCGGCCCCGACCGCCACGGTGAGTCGAGCGGCCGGCGACGAGGAGGAGGACGCCCAGCGCCTCGCCGTCAGCCGCAAGGCCGGCGGCGACGAGGACGAGGACGAGGTCCAGGCGGAGCGCGAACCGTAGGCTGGCCGGGCGACGGCACGGGCGACGGCAGGGGCCTCGGGAGTGGGCCTATCTCAGATCATCCCCTCGCGGATGGCGTACGCGACGGCGTGCGTCCGGTTGCGCAGGTCCAGGCGGGACGTCACGTCGTGGACGATGTTCTTGACCGTGCGCTCGCTGTAGTAGAGCCGGGCGCCGACCTCGGCCGTGTCTAGACCGTCGGCGAGCAGACGCAGCACCGCGATCTCGCGCTCCGTCAGGCCGCCGAACGTCAGCCCCCGCGGCGCCAGCACTTGGCGCTGAAGATGCCCCACTTGGCTCAGGAGCCGCCCGAGGAGATCCGGCGGCAGGGTGCCCTCGCCGGCAGCCGCGGATCGGAGGGCCGATGCGAGGTTCTGCGCCGTGGCGTCCGAGCGCCGGATGACGCCGGTGATGCCGGCCTCCGCCGCGGCGAGCAGACCGCGGTCGTCCACGCGTGACGCCAGCACGACGACGCGGGCGATACCCCGGGCGCGGAGCGCCCGGATCTCGGCACAGGCCGCGGCGTCGATCTCGTCTGCGACAACCAGTGCGAGAGCACCTAGCGGAGGCGCCTCCTCCGATGCGATGGCGAAGCCGTGACCGCCGCGCAACTGGCTGACGATTCCGGCCCGGGACAGGGGATCAGTGGCGCGGACGACCACCGGAACGGGGCCTCGGAGCGGAACGGGCTCGGCAACCATGTGTGGAGACCTCCTCGGCGCTACCCTCGACCGCTTGGACGTCACGGTCGGACGGGCAGGGCGCCAGCATGGGCGGGCATCCTTTCCGGGCGCGCAACGGGGGCTCAACGGGCATTGCCAGGCGACCGCTCGGGCAGGACTTCCGGGCGCTCGGAATGGCCCTTGCGGGCAGCGAACGGGCGGTTACACTCCGGCCGTGGGAGTCTCCGTCGCGCTCCAGTCCCCGTCGGTCGAGGTCGAGCCCGGCGCCGCGGCTGTCGTCGAGGTCAAGCTGCGCAACACGGGCAGCGTCGTGGACGAGTTTGCCCTCGACGTCCTGGGCGATGCCGCGGCGTGGGCCGTTGTCGAGCCTGCCACGCTGTCGCTGTTCCCGGCCGCGGAGGGCGTGGTCGCCGTCCACTTCCAGCCGCCGCGGGCCCCGTCCACGCCCGCCGGCCCGATCGCGTTCGGGCTCCGCGCCCGCTCCCGCGAGGATCCAGCCGGGTCTGCGGTGGAGGAGGGGACGGTCGTCGTCGGCTCGTTCGTGGAGCCGTTCGCCGAGCTGGTCCCGCGAACCTCCCGCGGTTCCGGCGGCGCCGCTCACGAGGTCGCGGTGGACAACCGCGGCAACGTGCGCCTGTCGGCCGAGGTCACCGGCACCGATGCCGACCGCCTGTTGCGCTTCGACATCGCGCCGCCCGGGGTGGTTGTGGAGCCCGGCGCCGCGTCGTTCGCCAAGGTGCGCGTCAAGCCTGCCCGCCGGTTCTGGCGGGGCCAGCCCAAGACCCGTCCGTTCCAGCTGTTCGTCACCCCTGAGGGCCGTGCGCCCATCCAGCTCGACGGAGCGCTGCTCCAGGAGGCGATCCTGCCGTCCTGGTTCGGCCGGCTGCTCCTAGTCCTGCTCGCGGCGCTGATCGCTCTGGTCCTCCTCTGGGCGTTCGTCCTCAAGCCTGCCATCAACGACGCGGTGGGCACCGCTATCGCCTCGCCACTCGCCTCCCTGCGCAACGACGTCAACGGCGCGCTCTCGGGCGCGGGCCTCCCCACCATGGGCGCCGGCGGCGGCGGCTCGGCCACGCCCGCGCCGACGCCCACCCCGGCGCCGGGCAGCTCGGCCACGCCCGTCCCGGCGCCCACGGCCACGCCAGGCGTTGTGATCGCGGGCCTCGGCACGCCGGTGGACGGTCGCCTTGACAACACCACCAAGACCGTGGTTCCCAAGGCCACGCTGTTCGTGACCGACATGGTGTTCTCCAACCCGAGCGGGACCACCGGCGCGCTGGTCATCCTGCGCGGAACTGCACCGCTGCTCCAGCTCAGGCTCGACAACTTCCGCGACTACGACCTCCACTTCGTGACCCCGATCGTGTTCTCCAACGCCCCGGGCTCGGAGCTCAACCTGTCGCTGACGTGCACGAGCAGCCCGTGCGACCCCGCCGTCTTCTACTCCGGCTACCAGCGGCCCTGATGGGGCCCGGGCCGATGGGCCGGGGAGCGCGGTCCATCGCGGCTGTCATCGTCGCGGCCGCGCTCGTCGGCGCGACCCCGGGTTCCACGCCGGCCATGCGGGGGTCGCCCGCGAAGGGGCCGCCGCCAGCGGTCCCGGGGCTCGACGTTGTGCGCCTCTCGCCGGGGACCCCCGGTGCCGCGAC